>JBDHDH010000075.1:0-23340 GCA_039591615.1 Gemmatimonadota bacterium
CGCAACCGACTGGCTTTGCGACTCTGGCCCCACTACTTTGGGGCATGTCGCGTGTGCTCCGTCTGCATCGTCTCCCCATAGAGAGCGATCCAACTCCCAAGCGAATAGCGCTTTTTACGGGAAATCACAACCTCATCGCCGACGGTGTTTCGCTTACCCTCAACCGACTCGTCGAGTACTTGGAGCGCCGCGGGCACGCGGTGCTCGTCGTCGGCCCAACGACAAAGCATCCCCCAATTGCGCATGCTGGCAAGCTGGTGGCGGTACCGTCCGTGCCTATTCCCGGGCGTTCGGAATATCGGATCACCCTCGGCTTTCCACTCGCGGCGCGGCGTGAGTTAACCGCTTTCGCCCCGACACTGTTTCACGTCGCCACGCCCGATATTCTCGGGAACCGGGCTCTGCGGCTGGCGCTCCGCAGAAGGATTCCGGTCGTTGCATCCTATCACACGCATTTTTGTTCCTACCTCAGGTATTACGGTGTCGAGGAGCTCGAAGGCTATCTGTGGAAATACCTCCGGCGTTTCTACAGGCAGTGTCGGCACATCTATGTACCTTCCCATTCGATGGCCGCGGTGCTCCGGGCACACGAGATTACAGGTGGACTTCGTTTGTGGGAGCGCGGCGTCGACACTCGGATGTTCAATCCTGGTCGCCGCTCGTTGGAGTGGCGAAGGGCGAAGGGCATTGCGGATCACGAAGTGGTGGTGGCGTACGTCGGCCGTATGGTATGGGAGAAGGGTTTGAAGCTTCTCATGAATGTGTTTGCGCGTCTCAGCGCCCTCGGGATGCCGGTTCGGACGATGATAGTCGGCGATGGCCCTGTGCGCAGCGCAGCGGTGAGGCATCTGCCGGACGCGATCTTCACGGGACACCTTACTGGCGTAGCGCTGGCGCGTGCCTATGCGTCGTCCGACGTTTTCTTCTTCCCCAGCGATACGGAAACGTTCGGCAACGTAACGCTTGAGGCGATGGCATCTGGACTTGCATGCGTATGTGCAGACGCACCAGGAAGCAACTCGTTGGTAGTTGACGATCGCACGGGCTACCTTGCCGAGCCCGGGAGCCCTTCGGCATTCTTGGAGCTCGTATCTCGGTTGACGCTGAACCCCCCGCTCCGGAGACGGATCGCCCGGGCGGCGCTCCTCTATGCTTCCCGATATGACTGGGACGCCACACTTGGGCGGCTGGTTTCGTACTACGACGAGATCCTCAATCCGAGGCCTGAGCCAGAAATAGCGACCGCGCGCGTCCAGACCCAGTTCGCATAGAGGTCGCAACCATGCCGTCGCCGCTGCGGCTTCTTTTCGTTTCTCACTCCTTTCCGCCCACGAATCGCCCGCTTGCAAACACTGGGGGGATGCAGCGTGTGGCGACGGAGCTGTTTGACGTGCTGGGTGACCACCCGTCGGTCGCCTTGTCCTCACATATCCTCCGAACAACGTGGCGCGCCACGCAATTGCGCATGCCGGGATTCTTGGTGAGGGGGTTATGGAGGATCTCTCGAGCTGTGCGACGGGACGGAATTGACGTAGTACTGTTTTCGTCGATGGTAACGGCTGCGCTGGCCCCGCTTCTGCGATTGAGACAAACATCTCGCGATGTCGCCTTCGTAGCCATTGCGCATGGGCGCGATGTGACCTTGCCCTTCCACCCCTACCAACTATGGCTGCGTCGCGCCCTGCCTCGTTTGAATGCCGTCATCGCAGTCAGCGAAGCCACACGTGATGAATGCGTCAGGCGGGGGGCCGCCGAGGAGCGAGTGCACGTGATTCCCAACGGTGTCGCTCCCGAACGCTTCAGCTCGATGGTCCCGCGTGCGGTGGCGCGACGGCTCGTCGAAGAGCTCGTCGCGAGTCGTGGGCTGACGATTCCGCAGGAGAGTGTCCTCTTGGCGAGCGTCGGGCGGCATGTCATTCGGAAGGGATTTGGGTGGTTCGTAGGTGAGGTGATGCCACTGCTGCCTGATCGGTATGTCTACTTGCTCGCCGGTGACGGACCGCAAAGTAGGCTAATCAAGAAGCAGGTCGTGCATCGATCGCTGGAATCCCGCGTCCATTTGTTGGGTAAGCTTTCCGACGACGCACTCAAAACGCTGTATCGGGGATCGGATCTCTTCATCCTACCAAACATCCCGGTAGCCGGTGACCTCGAGGGATTTGGAGTTGTAATGCTCGAGGCCGGTATGAGCGGAACGCCCGTGATTGCCGCACACGTCGATGGTGTTCCAAGCGTGATTTGCGAGGGCGAAAACGGCGTGCTGGTTGCGAGCGGCGATGCTGGCGCGTTTGCTGAAGCCATAGAGTGTTCCGTGAATGGGCGTGGAGCGTTAAACATCCGCAATCGCGCAGAAGGCTACATTAGAGAGAGCTTCGCTTGGCCGGTAATCGTTGAGCGGTATGTGGCTCTGTTACAGGCGGTCTCGACGGCCTTCCGCGCCGGCTGAGCGGAGTGAAGCCCGCCCCACCCGCGTCGACAGAAGCCTGTTCACCGCTCCGAGCCGACCCCTCCGATTAGCGGCGTCAATCCCCTCTAGTTGGATCGGCAGCCTCCTGACCCTGACGACTTCCACCTAAACGCTACACGGTCAACACGACATACGCCGCCACGACGGTGAGCACCGTGGCCATTCCGTAGGTCAGCACGGCGATGAGCTGGTTCAGATGGTACAGCTGCAATCCGTCGTAGAGGGTGTAGCGAAACCGGTGGGCCCAATGGAACATTGACAGACCGATCAGCCCGAACAGCAGGAGACGCGCCAGCGGGTGCCGCACGAGGTCAAGGAGTTCGTCGTACCCGAGGGTGTTCGTCCAACCCAGCGGCGCAGCGATCCACAGCAACGCAACCAGCGCCGGCAGGACGAAGGCAGTTATCGTACCGCCGGCGCTGAACAGCGTCCACAGCAGTGGTTCACGAGGACTCCTCACGGCGCGCCGCCCATCACAAACCACGCAACGAGGCCAGAAGCGATCACCCAGGCCCCGTAGTGGACGGCAGCTACCAGCGCGTTCGGGACCCGCCGACCCCTCAGCTGGACGACCAGCGCCTTGGGTGCCAACCACAACCAGGTGACGGTGTGGAACAGCAGCGCGAGCCACACCACGGCATGGGCGACAAGGACAGCCGGGGAGGCGAGCCACTCCAGGAAACGTTCGTACGCCGCCGGCCCCCGGCTCAGGATCCAAAGCTGCGCCAGGAGGAGGACGGCGGCGTACGCGACGAACAGGCTGGTCAACTCTCGTGTAATAAACCTGATGTACGGTCCACTCCCCAGCCACCAGAAGATCGGCATACGGCGCCGATGCCACTTGGGGTGGTATGGGGTGTAGTCGGGATTCATCGCTTCCCCCAAGGAAGCAGTGACCGGAACCAGGCACTGGCAGCCGCGACCTTGTAACGCTGAATTGCGCCCGCCGGGTCCACATTCTTCGGACACACCGTCGAGCATTCCCCCACGAAGGTGCAGCTCCAAATGCCTTCCTCTTGGGAGATGATCTCCATCCGCTCTCGAGCTCCGTGGTCTCTCGAGTCCAGGTTGTAGCGCTGGGCCAAAGCAATCGCCGCCGGACCGATGAACTCGGGCTCGAGCTCGTAAATGGGGCAGGCTGCATAGCAGAGCATGCAGTTGATGCACATGCTGTACTGCTTGTACTCGGCGAGCGCTTCGGGTGTCTGGAGGTATTCGCCCTGCTTCGGGGGTTTCTCCTCCTTCCGGATGATCCACGGTCTGACGCGCCCCAGCTTCTCCAGGAAGTCGGTGAGATCACCCACCAGGTCGCGGATCACCGGGAAGCCCCGCAGCGGCTCGACGCGGATCGGCCCGGGCCCTGCAGCCTCCAGATACATCGCGCAGGTGAGCGTGGGTTCGCCGTTCACCATCATGCCGCAGCTCCCACACACCCCCATGCGGCAAGCCCACCGGTACGAGAGCGTGCCGTCTAGGGTATCCTTGATATAGTTGAGGGCGTCCAGCACCATCCACTCGGTTCGGAGCGGCACCTCGTATCGCTGCCAGGTGGGCTCCGTTTCGTCCTCGGGGCGGTAGCGGTGTATCTCCAGCGAGACCATCTTCACGGGCGGTTCCCTCACCGTCCGTACACCCGCTCGCCGGGCGGCCAACGGGTGACCGTGACAGGTAGATACTCGATCTTCGGTGGGGAGTCGTCGCCGCGCCACGCCAGCGAGTGGGCCAAGAACCGATCGTCGTCCCGCGCTGGATGGTCGGTTCGCTGGTGGGCGCCGCGGGACTCCGTGCGGTTGAGCGCCGAGTGGATGAGCGCCTCCGCCACCTCGATCATGTTCTCTAGTTCGAGATATGCGACGAGTTCGGTGTTGAACGTGTGGCTCCGGTCGTCGAGTGCCACCTGGCAGAAACGGCTTTTGAGTTCCTGCAGGGTCTGAGCTGCCGCGGCGAGCCCCGCTGCGTCTCGGTAGATACCGGCGTGCTGTTCCATTGTCTGCTGCATCTCCGTCCGCAGTGTCGCCAGCCGCTCTCGGCCGCCAGTCTTTCCCAGAATCGCGTCGCGCAGTCGGCGCTCTTCTTCGGGACCGAGCGCCCGTACGCTCCTCGTCGGCGCGGCCACCGAGTCTGCGTATCGAGCGGCGGCCACGCCTGCGCGGGCGCCGAAAACCAAGAGCTCGGTGAGAGAGTTCGAGCCGAGGCGGTTGGCACCATTGATGCTGACACAAGCAACCTCGCCCGCTGCATATAACCCCGCTAACGGCGTCGCGCCGTCGATGTCCGTATGCACTCCTCCCATCATGTAATGCACCACCGGTCGCACCGGGATGAGTTCGCTCACCGGATCGAGATTCTCGTACTTGAGACACAGCTCGCGCACGAAGGGAAGCTTGGTGTCGACTACCTTTCCACCCAGGTGGCGGATGTCCAGATGGACCACGTGTCCGAACGGCGTCTCAACGGTGCGTCCTCGCTCCATCTCCTTCACGAATGCCTGGGAGATCCGGTCCCGGGGCCCGAGCTCCATTGAGCGCAACACGGGTTTCGGCTCCGGCTTGCCCAGGTCATAGTCTTGGAGGTAGCGGTACCCATCCCCGTTGACTAACCACCCTCCCTCGGCACGGGCCGCCTCGGTGATGAGGATCCCCGTGAATGGGAGGCCCGTCGGGTGGTACTGGACGAACTCCGCATCCTTGAGTGGGACGCCGGCGCGGTACGCCAGCGCCATCCCGTCGCCGGTCTTGATGTTCGCATTGGTGGTGAACGGGAAGAGCCGTCCGGCTCCCCCCGTCGCAAGGATGACCGCGTTTGCGAGGACCGCGTGGACCTTGCCCGTGTGCAGATCGACGGCGACGACCCCTAGACAGCGTCCCTCGTCGACCAGGAGGCGGGTGACGAACCACTCGTTACAGTAGGAGATACGGTACTTCAAGGACGTCTGGAACAGCGTATGGAGCATGTGGAAGCCGGTCTTGTCGGTGGCGAACCACGTGCGCTTGATCTTCATGCCGCCGAAAGCGCGCACGGCGATGTGCCCGTCGCGCTCACGGCTCCAAGGGCAGCCCCAGTGCTCCAGACGCAGCATCTCTTGCGGCGCCTCCCGGGCGAACAACTCCACGGCGTCCTGATCGCACAGCCAGTCGCCACCGCTGATTGTGTCGTAAGCGTGGTCTTCCATGCTGTCGTCCGGCTTGATCACCGCGGCCGCACCCCCCTCGGCGGCGACCGTGTGGCTGCGCATGGGGTAGACCTTGGAGATGATCGCCACCGACATGCGGGGATTCGTTTCCGCCACCGCGATCGCGGCTCGCAAACCCGCGCCGCCTCCGCCGACGACCAGGATGTCGTGGCTCGACGTTTCCATGGGCCTCCCGTTGCTGTCGTCCCGGCGGGGTCGCGGTCAGTCGGCGCTGTGCGGATTGCCCGGGTGGCCTCCCTGCACCCATGCGCGGGGCGGCGCTGATTCCCGAGGCTATCACGTCACGCGCACGGACCGGCGCGGGGTGACGAGAATCGAAGCAGCATATATAGAGGCAGGTTGTGGAGATGGCCAGGGTGGGGGGCGGCAGCGTTGCGTTGACTGACAGCGCGAATCTTTTTCGACCCTGCCAGATACGATCGTGCTCGACGCGCGAAGGGCGAGCCAGAGGGTACGAGAGCTGGACTTCTTGTGGCCGCAGATCGAACATGAGTTAGTCGGCGAGCGGGCGGTGCGGTACCCGGCCCAACTTGGCGACCATGGAGCGGGTCGCCGGCTGTGGCTCGCGGCCGCGCCACCGTAGGTTTGGGGGTACGCCATGTGGCGGGCACGCACAGGATTCCTCTGCCCGGTAGTCGGCAGGATCTACCGACGACGCAATGATCCCGTTGATCGGGTGCGTCGTCGACGGATGTGTGATCCAGGATGCGTGTTACTCCAACGCGTCGTTGAAGACTGGCGAGGAGGACCGGATGTTCGAACTGAAGAAGCTCTCTGAGACTGGTATCGAGGGAGCGCTGAGCAAGGCGGAACGCTATCGCCTGCTCAACGAGCCGTGGCAGGCCGAAAGCATCTGTCGAGACGTGTTGGCGACCGATCCCGAGAACCAACGCGCCATCGTCATGCTGATTCTCTCGCTGACCGACCAGTTCGGCGGATCGGGCGGCATCGGATTCGACGAGGCAAAGTCATTGCTCGCCAAGCTCCGGAGCGAGTACGAGCAGGCGTATTATGCCGGCATCGTGTGCGAACGCCGCGCCAACGTCCACTTCGAGCGCGGACATCCCGGGTGCGGAGAACTGGCATACGAGTGGTACAAGAAGGCCCTGGACTGGTTCGAGAAGGCCGAGAAGCTGCGTCCGCCCGCGAACGAAGATGCAGCACTTCGGTGGAATACCTGCGCTCGCATGATGATGAAACATCCCACCATCAGGCCGGCCCAGCATCAAGCTCAGGCAATGCTAGAGTAGTGTTTCTCATGTTCGGCGTGGCGCTGCGCGCGATCCAGCCTCCCTCAACGGTATTCCGACTGATCCCGGGAACGGCGGATCCCTCGTCGCGTGGGAGGAAATTCCCGCCGCCCACGTGATGTGCTGGCTGGGGGAAGGCAGCAACACAGCACCGGTCACTCGGCCCCGACGCAGCGGCGGGTCGGCCACCCTTGCGTCGTCCCTACGTGGGTCGTTTGCTTAGCAGGCCATGAGATTTCTCGGCTTCCTCCCGCTGAGGATGCAGAGTGTGCTCACTCTGCTGGCCGTCGCGCTCGCCCCAACCTACCTGCCCGCTCAGGACGGGCGGGCGAGCTTCCCCGGCGGCCTCCGTGGCAAGCTCGTCGAGTTGTTTGTCTTCGGCTCCGGTCGGGGCCCCCTCGGGCTGGCAGATCCGGACGAAACGAGCCCCCGAGCCTTCTTGGACCGAAGTAATCACTTCGTCTCGTCCACGGTGGAGAACAACATGGCGCTGATCGACTTTCTCGAGAACGCCATCGCGGCCAATGTGTCCAACATTCCGTCGAGCTCCACGAACAGCTCCTTCCAAGTCCAGTTCAGGGACGGGAAGCCGGTCATCGTCCGTTCTTCGCCGGGTCCGATCTTCGCAGAGCGGGCGCGGACACTGGGCGCGGGGCGGGTGCTGGTGGCCACGAACCTGAGCACGTTCCGTTTCACGACGCTCCGTGGGACGAACCTCGACAACCTGCGGCTGAACTTCACCCACGCAAACGTGGACTTCGAAGGCTGTGACTCCCTCGCCGGAGGTGACTGCTCCCGCTTCGGCATTCCAACGTTCGAAAACGATTTCATTCAGGTCGACGTCGATCTGAATCTGCACGTGAGCACGCTGTCGTTCGTGCTGGCGTACGGCTTGGCCGATCGAATCGACTTGGGCCTCGCCGTTCCGATCGTGTTTACGTCCCTGCGGGGAAACAGCCGTGCGCAACTCATGCCCTTGGGCGAAGGCTCCGCGGTGCATTTCTTCGACGGGACCCCCACAGCGCCCCAGCTCATCTCCGACCCGAACTTCGTCGAAGGCTCCGCCTCGGGGATCGGGGACCTCGCCATACGCGTGAAGTTCGCCCTCGCCGATTACGAATCGGCTCAGCTGGCCATGCTCGGCGTAGCGCGCTTCGCCACCGGCAGCAAGGAGGACTTTCTCGGTTCGGGCGATTTTGCCTTCCGGGGCCTCGGGATCTTCTCGACAACGTTTGGCGACTTCTCGCCGCATGCCAACGTCGGGTATCTCTATCGTGCAGGTGATCAACAGAACGACGCGGTGCTTGCAACCGCAGGCTTCGATCAGGTGATCGCTTCCTGGGCGACCCTTGCTGTCGACCTGATTTCGCGATTTCAAACCGGTGATCGCAGCTTGGACCTGCCGGATCCAGTGCTGGTCGAGGAGCCCTTTCTTCGTCTGATCGACGCGACGACCATTCCCGATACGCGTGATGATATCATCGACGGGTCCATCGGATTCAAGTTCGCTACCCCGTCCGGTTTTACGCTGATCGTGAATTCCATCTGGCCGTTGAACCGGGGCGGAGTGCGATCGAACGTGGTATTGACGGCGGGACTCGAGTACAACTTGTGACAGCTCGGGCTACCAGCAACCCAGGATTCGACCGCTGACTACCGCATCGACGTGATGCTCCAGTCCCCTTCGCTGCGCACCAATCTCGCCACGAAGGCCGTCGTGTTTCGCTCCAGACGACTTCCCTCGATCGTCTGTCGGAACGTGACGTCGGCAGTGTCGCCTCGCAGCTCGACCAACTGGACCCTGTCGATGGTGACGGAGAGCGCTCCCAAGTCAAACAGGTCGAGCCAGGCACCCTCTCTGTCCGGTGGGAGGCTGGGGAAGACACGCTTGACCGCGTCGATGTCCCGGGCGGACAACGCTCGGGCGTAGTCTTGGAGCACCGCCTCAATGACCGGCTTGAGCGTGGCGGGCGCCGGTGTCTCCTCGGCCGGTGACGCGACGATGACATCGATGACCGTCGATTGGCCACCGCTCGCAGCGATGACAGTGGCTCGGCCGGGGTTCACACCGGTCACCACGCCCTCCGATGACACGGCAGCCACTTGCGGATCGCTCGACGACCACCGGACGGCATGTCCCACCAATACGCGACCGTCTGCTGCGAGGAGTCGCGTCCTGAGCGCAGCGGACTCGCCGACGGCAAGCGGCTGTGAGACATCAGCCACCTCAATGATCGCCACCGGCTGCACCGCCACGACGAGCACGGCCTGCGCGGAATGTCTCCCGATGGTGGCGGTGATCGATGCCGTCCCAGCGCGTATGGCAGTGACGATCCCGTCCGGTGAGACGGCGGCGATACCCGGATCGCTGGACCCCCAGGCAACGGGTCTGCCCGTCACGACGCTGCCTTCGGCGTCTCTCGCCCGTGCCGCCACCTGCAATCGCTCGCCCACCAGGAGGGTGTCGATCGCGGGTTCGACGTTCACGGCTACCACGGCGGCCCTACTCGGCCGAGTTGGGGTTGGTTCAGCAACAGAAACTACGACCGTGGCAGTGTGCTGGCCGCTCCGAGCGGTGATCCGTGCGACTCCGGGTGTACGGCCTGAGACCACACCGTCTTGAGAGACGGTGGCGACTGCAGGATCCGACGACGCCCACGCGACCGGCGCGCCCGCCATCGTGTTGCCAGATGCGTCGAGCGCGGTTGCCGACAGCGAAAGCGCTCCGCCCGGCACGAGGGGCCCCGCGGGTGACGGAATGATGAGGGAGGCGACCGGCGCTGGCTGAGCCGGCACCACGAGGGGCTCGCCTTGGAGGACATCGCCGGGTTGAGTGTGTGCCGAGACCGGTGGCGAGGGCCACCTGAGCCAAAGGACGACGCTCACGGCGATGGCGGTGACGAGGCCCGTTCCCAGCCAAAGCCCCGTGCGCCGACGTGGTCGTTCCGGGGTCGCGCCCGGGGGCGTCGCCCGCTTGTCGAGGGGCACCGGACTGCCGGGCGTTCGGACCCGGGCGACGATCTTCGCGGCGTCGCCGGTCTTCGCGAGCTCGATGAGGCTAGTGCGTACGGGATCATCATGGCTCAGCGTGACTGGTCCAACCGTTGCGATTGCCTCTTCTACCGAGGGGAAACGATCCTTCGCGTCCTTGGCGAGCATGCGCGTGACCGCGTCGGCCAAGGCGGGAGGACAATCTGGGCGTACCGACGAGAGCGGTCCTGGTGGCTTGTTCACGTGCGCCCACATCATTCCCATGAGGGTCGGGCTGGTGAACGGCGGCTTCCCGGCTAGCATCTCGTATGCTACGACGCCCAGGGAGTACTGGTCGGATGCGCCCGTGACCGGCTCACCCGAGCATTGTTCAGGGCTCATGTATGCCGGCGTGCCGATGGCCATTCCCGTGGCGGTGAGCTCGCTGGCTTCCACCATCTTCGCGATCCCGAAGTCGGTGACCACGACCCAGCCCTCGTCGTCGATCATGATGTTGTCGGGTTTCACGTCACGGTGAATCACGCCGCGGCGGTGAGCGTACCCCAGGGCACCACCAACCTGCGCCAGGATCGCTTGAACCATCGGGATGGGGAGCTGGCCGACGGCCCGCTCGATGGAGCGCAGGGTGCGGCCTTCCACGCACTTCATGACGAAGAAGACCAGATTGCCGCTCTCCTTCACAGCATGGATGGGGATGATGTGAGGGTGGCTGAGCGATGCGGCAGTGAGCGCCTCCCGCTTGAAACGCTCGAGCGTGCCCGAGCCCTGCAACAACGCCGGTGAGATGACTTTGACGGCGACCTTGCGGTTGAGGGCGATGTCGTGAGCGAGAAAGACCGTCGCCATACCGCCCTGGCCCAACTCGGCGAGGATTTCGTACTCCCCGGCGGTCGCCGTGGCGAGAGACTCGAGGAGCTCGTCTTGGACGGCCGCCGACACCATGGTCGCCGAGGAGGAGCTGAGGGCAGTGCGCGGGTGAGCCCCCGAGACATCTGCACCGCACTGGAGACAGTTCTCGTCTCCGCCGGAGAGTGGCGCATGACATCGAGGGCAGTTCAGCGAGGTGGACACGAGGAGAAATATATCGATTAGCCGGGGAGGCGATTACGGGTGAGCGAGAAGTCCCTTCACCGCACTGTCCCTTCGTGATGCTGACAGTTGGGCAACTGCCAGCGTTTGGTTCGCAGGCTGGCCACACCGGCTACCCCGTGGCTCGAGGGGCGCCGCGCCGACCAGGCTGTCGCGGTGATCATCCCGGCGCTCATCCAGGTGATCTTGGGGGACGCCGTCTCCCGCGTTGACCTCTGCCCCCGACGGCATGCATCTTCTCCATGCCAATGTTTCCCTGAACCATCACACCTTCGTGCAGGGTATCGTTGTGAGGCACTCGACTTGGCTTGCCAGGCTCGCGCTGTGCTCGGTGCTGACAACCGCTTCGACTCGGACCGCTGCCCAGGATCTGCCGCACCCCCGCGACCTCTTCGGCTTCAACCCGGGGGACGATTACCAGCTGGCCGACTATGGGCAGATGCTCGAGTACTATGGGCAACTCGATGCAGCCACCGATCGAATGCAGATGATCGAGATCGGGCAGTCCGCCCGCGGGAAGCCGATGTATCTCGTCATCGTGTCCGGCCGATCGAACATGCGCAACCTGGACCGGTGGCGGTCCATCGGCGAGCGATTGGGTCGTGCGCGGATCGAGGATGAGGAAGCTCGACAGCTCGCCCGAGACGGCCGCGCAGTGGTCTGGATCGACGGTGGCCTGGATGACCAGGAGTACGCAACGGGGCAGCTGATGCCGGAGCTCATCTATCGCGTTGCCGCCGAAGAGTCGGAGGAGATGCGCAAGATCCGTAGCAACGTGATTGCCCTCTTGATGCCGCACATGAACCCCGAGGCGTCGGAGAACGACGTCGCCTGGTACCGGGACCATCGGGGGACTCCCTGGGAGACCACCGATCCCCCGCGCCTAGGGCAGCCCTACGTGGGGACGGACAACAACCGCGACTGGTTCATGATCACCCAACCGGAGACCTGGGCGGCCTCACGGATCTTCTACCACGAGTGGTACCCCCAAATCGTGTACAACCAGCACCAGACCGGCCCGTCCTACACGCGCATCTTCATCCCACCCTACGCGGATCCTGTGAATCCGGACATCCACCCAGGGGTCGTGGCGGGGGTCAACATGGTGGGGGCCGCCATGGCGAGTCGCTACGCCGCGAAACACATGCCGGGCTATATCTCGCGGGCGACCTACAGCATGTGGTGGAATGGTGGGATGCGGCTTGCACCGTACTACCACAACATCATCGGGATTCTCACCGAGACATCGCACAGCTCACCCACGCCCTACTACTACGACACCGAGAACTGGCCAGATGTGGTTCCCGTGCGGCGTGGCGAGGCGCCTCGGACCGACGGAACGAGCATCTTCTATCCCTATCCCTGGATCGCTCCGGAGTCCCATTTCCGGGAGGCGATCGATTACATGCTCGAGGCTTCCGTCGCCACCCTGAATCTCGCCGCCAATTATAAGGAGGAGCTTCTCTATAATTTCTACCGGATGGGGCGTGATGCCGTGGAGGCCGGGGAAGCAGGCAGCCCCTTTGCCTACGTGGTGCCGCCCGATCAATGGGATCCCGGTGGGTCGGTGGAGCTGCTGAATGTTCTCCGCCGTGGAGGTGTGGAAGTGCACCGCGCAATACGCGGATTCCAGGGAGGTGGAGAGGACTTCCCAGCCGGATCCTACGTCCTGTACGCGGGACAGGCGTTCCGGCCGCACCTCATGAACCTCCTCGAGCCGCAGCGCTACCCCGAGCGGCGTCGATTCGCTGGAGGCCCCCCGGAAACACCTTATGACCTCGCCGGCTGGACCCTCCCGATGCAGATGGGCGTGAACGTTTCTCGCATCGACCAGCCGTTCACCGCCAACACAGCGGCCGTGGCGGAGTTCGTGCCGCCGCCGGTTGGGGGGCTGAGCGGCGGCGGGGACTACGGTTGGGCCCTCTCCCGGCGCAGCAACGCGAGTGTGAAAGCGGTGAACCGTCTGCTGGCGGGCGGCGAACGGGTGCTGTGGGCAACGTCCCGGTTCAGCGATCGTGGGACGGTGTTTGATGCCGGAACGTTCGTGATCCGAAGTGGCGAGGGCACGGGTCCCGTCCTTCCCGAGCTGGCAACCGAGCTGGGCTTGAGCTTCGTGGGGCTCGCAGCGGCGCCGGCCGTGCGACTCCGCGAGATGACCTTGCCGCGGGTGGGCCTGTACAAGTCGTGGATCCCCGCTGACGACCAGGGCTGGACCCTGTGGCTTCTGGAGGACTACCAGTTTCCGGTTGACACGCTGCACGATCGCGACCTACGCGAGGGGGACCTCTCGGCGTACGACGCCATCATCCTTCCCGACCAAGCTGCCGAGGACATCCTCCACGGGCACCCGCCCGGCACGATGCCAGAGGACTATGTGGGTGGCGTTGGCTCTCAGGGCGTCGCCGCCCTGGAGCGGTTCGTGCGCGATGGCGGAACCCTCATCACCTTCGACTCCGCAAGTGATTTCGCGATCGATCAGTTCGGTCTTCCGCTCCGTAACGCCGTGGTGGGAGTCTCACCACAGGCTTTCTTCATTCCGGGCTCACTGGTCCGCGGCGACATCGACGTGACCCATCCCCTCGCCCACGGCATGCAGCCCCAGACGGCGGTATCGTTCCAGCGGAGCGGAGCCTTCGAGATTACGGGAATGTCCAAACGTCGCGAAGGTGGGCTCGTGCGGACGCCGGAGCCACCTGCGGCGGCGGTGGACGTCGTGGCGCGCTATGCCGACAGCGGCATCCTCATGAGCGGATGGGCGATGGGAGAAGATCGCTACTTGGCTGGACGCCCGGCGATGCTACGGGTGCGTCACGGTGAGGGGGATGTCGTGCTCTTCGCATTCCGGCCACAGTTCCGGGGACAGCCGCGCGGGACCTACAAACTGATCTTCAATGCGTTGTACGCGGCGGCAATCGAGGGATGGTGATCGGAGAGTCTTGGCGGCCATAACAGGGTGGTTCCATCGGCGGTGCCCGCAGACGGTGCGTGCTGCTGTGGTGATCGTTGGCGACGCCGATGTTCGAGTGGGGATCGAATCCTCCGGCCCGCCGAATGTCCGAAGGCATTGAGATGCCTCCGGGGCCACCTGGCGCCGTCATCCGATTGCGCATCTGCGGAGCGGACGTCGCCGTTGCCCTCCACGATCCTGCGCTGGTGGAGCCCGCCCGGGAGCTGTTCCGGCCTTACGAGGTCTCACCGTCAGATGGGGGCGAAGCCGCGCCGGCTGTTCGCACGTGTTCCAGCGATGATGGAATCGTCGTGGGGTGGGGACGTGGTGACCAGGAACGGGTCCGGTCAGGGAACGAGCTCGTTATCGCGCTCGAATTCGCGCTGACGGAATCGCTTCTCGCCGCGTGCAGTGGTCATGCGCACGTTCACGCGTCGGGCGCCGTGGTCCGTGGCGGGGCCGTGCTGGCTCTTGGCGCTGCGGGTGCAGGGAAATCCAGTCTTGCCGTGAGCTGGAGTCTCGCCGGGATCCCGGTGCTGGGCGATGATATCGTATTCGTCGACGCAACGAGCCGTGCCTGCCCCTTCAAGCGTCTCTTCAAGGTGACGCCGGCAGTGCTCACCGAATGCGGCGTCCGGCCAGAACAAACGCCGTTTTGGCGTCCTGAGAGCGCAGAGGCCTGGTACGATCCCGCGGAAGATGGGGGGTGGGCCTCGCCGGTGCCTGTCGCCCTCCTCGCGTTCGTCCGCTACCAACCCGAGGCGGACACCGCGGTGCGGGCGATCAACCGGGCGTCGGCGCTGCGTGGCCTCCTGCAGAGCCTGCTGCCTGGGGGGCTGAGCCGTGAGGCGAGCTTCGATCGACTGGTGCTGCTCTCGAGGCGGGCCCGCGCATACGACGTGACCTATGGCTCGGCGACCGACGCGGCCCGTGTCCTCGCCGAGCTTGCCCGATGACCGACCCGCTTGCTGTTCGCCTCACTCGCGAGCTTGTCAAGGCGGCCCAGCTGCTGGGCCGGGCGGAGCCGGATGCCATGCTTCGGCTTGCCGACGACTTCGGGATCGGGGGCTACGTACGTCGCCAGCAGCGAGGTGATCCTGCGACTGTCGAGAGCGGGGCCGCTGAGCTCATGCGGCGACTGCAGGACCGTTTGCTCTTGGACGCTGCGGCCGAGGTATCGCAGGGGCTCGGTGCGCTCACCATCCCCCATTTCTTCGCAAAGGGAGTCGCTCTCCTCCACCGCGTCTATAGGTTGGGTGATCGCGAGCTCGCTGATATCGACCTGTACGTACACCGGTCGGCTGCTCGACTCGCAGTGCAGACGCTCGAAGAGCTCGGATTCCGAGCGATACCGCTGGCGCTGCAGAGCGGACCCGCTGCCCTCCGTCCAGGGGTGGTGCTCGCTCGAGAAGGCTACTCGGAAGCTCAGGGGGTGACCCTCGACGTACACTGGGGGATCGAACCCGTGGACCGGCTCCTGCCACGCGCGAACACACCTATCCCCGATGCGGTTTGGGACCGACTGGTGTGCGGCGCTGACTTGCCTGTTCCCACATCGGGCCATCACGCTGCACTCGTGGTCTATCATCTCGTACATCATGACCTGCTGCACGTCCGGGGCCTGCTGGACCTGGCGCTTCTCTGGCGAGACCTGGAGCCGGAGGATCTCTCGGCATTGTCCGAACTCGCCCGTGCGCTCGGCGTCGAGCGCGCCCTTCGAGCACTTGCCCTGGTGTTAGCACGAGACTTGGGCTTGCCACGGCCGGAGAGCATCGGTCCACCAGCGAGCGATTGGCGGGGACGACGACTGACGCGGCTCCTCGTCCTTCATCGCTGGCTGGCGTGGGCCGGAGCCGCCGGCGAGCGTGAGCCCGGCGAAATCACTCCGCGTCGTGTCGGCCGACGGCTGCTGCTGCTCGATGCGGCTTGGCGGGCGGCGCTGGTCCTCGGGGATGTGTTGGCTCCTCCCCGAGCCCACCTGCGGTGGCGTTGGCCCGACGCCGAATCGGACGTTGCCGCTTGGGGACGCCACCTGCGGAGTGCTGCGCGAAAGGCGCTTCCCCGCTGACCGACCTGCTTGCACTGGCCGTGACCTCTGAGCAATCTTGCAAGCACGATGGCTGACGCATCGTTGTCGGTCCGCCCCCGAGCACGGGACGACGTCCTGTTCCGCTACCTCGACGACGAGTGGGTCATCTTCGATCCGGTTACGGACCGTCTCCACGCCCTTAATCTGACGGCAGCGCTGGTGTGGGCCGAGTGCGATGGGGAGCGTGACGTGGCGGCGATTGCCGACGAGGTCGCCAGTGCGTTCGACCCGCCGCTGCCGCGCGATCGCGTGCTCGACGACGTCCGCGGCGCCATCGAAGCCTTCCGCGACGAGGGGCTCCTCCTTGAGCGACATTAAGTACTACCGCGACCTGCTGAAGCAGCGACCCCGCATCGAGGCATTTCAGCGAGCGATCGCTGCGGTCGTGACACCTGGTGACCGAGTGCTCGAGATCGGAGCGGGACTCGGGACATTTGCCTTCTTCGCGGCCGACGCCGGTGCCGCTCGCGTGTGGGCCATCGACGGAGACCCGATCGTCCACGTGGCCAAGGCAGTTGCTGCGTGGAACGGATACGCGGACCGCGCCGAGTTCATTCGTGGATGGATACCCAGCGTCGAGCTGCCGGAGCGAGCGGACGTCGTCATCTTCGAAGATTTCCCGCCGCGGCTCCTCGACGCACGCACCTTCCGTCTGTTGCGTTGGGTGCATCAACGATACGTATCGGCCGAGGTACGAGCGGTGCCGGCCGCAGCTCGGTTCTACGCGGCGCCCGTCAGCTCGCGTCGGATGTGGGAGGATGTCGGTCCCTTCGACGCCGACGACACCGCGTATGGAATCGACTGGAGTCCGAGCCGGGACTACCAGTCCAATCTCCCGATCAACACACGGCTCGGTCATGAGGACCTGGCGGCCGACCCCATGTGCCTGGGGACCGTCCGGTTCGACTCACCTCCGTCGATCGAGGACTTGGTGGGTCACGCGGAGTGGACGCTCAGGACGGGCTGCACGGTACACGGCATCGCCTATTGGTTCGACCTCGAATTGGGTGGCGGCGAGCAGCTGTCGAACCGGCCGGGGGTCACTCCTGGATCCTGGGGGCACCTCACTCCTGGATCCTGGGGGCACCTGTTCCTCCCGCTGGAGGAGCCGGTGGACATGCCGAGTGAGGAGATCCTCACGCTTGCGTTGAGACCTCACCCACTGCCGGACGGTTGCCCAGGCTGGCTGTCGTGGGACGTGACCGCCGGCGGTATCACGCGCCGTGGCTACGAATTAGCGAGCGTTCCCGCATCGGTGGCCGATTTCGAGGCGGCCTCCCCAGACTTCGTTCCCGAGCTCGACCTCGCAGGGCACCTGGAGGCGCAGGTGTTACAGCTCACAGACGGCACGCGGTCGGTGCGCGATATTGCGGAGGCGATCGTACGGGTCCGCCCGGACTTGGCCCAGGCGGAGGCGGAGCGTCTCGTGGTGGCGGTCCTGCGGAACAGGATCCGGCTCGGTCGCGCGACGGTCGCCGCCGGTAAGGAGGTACGATGACCGAGGAACGCCGACGAGAGTTTCTCAAGAGGCTGGCCAAAGGAGCTGTGTACGCGGCGCCGGTGATCCGAACGATGTCCGCTCCCCTGGAGGTGGTCGCGCAAGGGCACTCGACGAGCCACAAGAACGACCACGGACATAAGGGCCACGGAGGTCCCTGGGCGGGATCTTCGGCCGGAGGCAGCGGTCTCGGCGGTCCGCCTCCGGGAACGCAACCGCCGCCGGGGTCCACGCCACCGCCATAGCCCACCTCATTCGCTTCGCGAGCGAGAGGACCAGTACGCGCTCCGTGCCACCGTTGGCATCGGGGCGCGACTCGTTTGTTGACCAGCGTCGTCCCGTTCGACTGTTTTCAAAGAGGAACCCTGATCGGCGGAACGACGTTGTAGGCAGCGAACCATGGAACGCTTTGATCTGATCGCCATCGGCGGAGGAACGGCCGGGCTCGTCACGGCCTCGGGAGGTGCCAGTCTGGGCCTCCGTGTGGCCCTCGTCGAGCGAGATGCCCTTGGCGGTGACTGCCTCTGGACCGGTTGCGTGCCCAGCAAGGCACTCATTGCCTCTGCCCGCCTCGCCCATGCCATGCGCCACGCCTCATCCCTCGGCCTTCATGACGCAAGCCCTTCTCACGTTTTCGAAACGGTCATGCAGCGAATGCGAACCGCGAGGGCGCGAGTGGCCGAGCACGACGATCCCGAACGATTCCGGAAGATGGGCGTCGACGTGATCTTCGGAGAAGCGCGATTCGTCGCAAGCGACCAGATTCGCGTAGACGGCCGGACTCTCCAGAGTCCACGCATCGTGATCGCCACCGGCGCCATACCCTCGGTGCCACCCATTGGTGGGCTCGCCGACGCGGGATACTTGACGCACATGAACGCGTTTGACCAGAAAACGCTTCCTGCCCGCATCGCGGTGGTAGGCGGTGGCCCCATCGGGCTCGAGTTCGCGCAGGTCTACCGCCGGCTCGGTGCCGAAGTCGTAGTGATCGAAATGCTGTCCCAGCTCCTTCCAGCGGAGGAGCCAAAAGCGGCTGCGATACTCCGGGATGTCCTGACTCGGGAGGGGATCGAGATCCGAACGGACGCGCAGCTGGATTTGGTGGAGACACCCGACACTGGAAGGAAGGTGTTGCATCTTCGCAATGGTTTGGGTCGGCGCGAGACACTCCTTGTGGACGAGATCTTCGTCGCAACCGGTCGGCGTCCCGACACTGGCACCTTGGAGCTCGAGGCAGGTGGAATTGAAACGACCGGGGGCGCCGTCGCCGTCGACGACACGTTGCGAAGCTCCGTCCGCGGGGTCTGGGCGGCGGGGGACGTGGCTGGAGGTCCCCAGTTTACGCACGTCGCGGACTACCAGGCGAAGCTCGTGTTGCGCAACGCGATCTTCCCCTTATCATCGAGGGCCGATTATTCGACCGTTCCGGCCGTGACCTATACCGATCCGGAAGTGGCGCGGGTCGGGCTCACCGAAGCCGAAGCGCGTGAGCGTTATGGTGATGTGCGCGTGTACGGCTACGAGTTCGCCGATCTCGACCGCGCCATCGTCGACGGGCACACCACGGGATTTGTGCGAGTGGTCACCCGGGGCAAGGGAAGGATCGTTGGGGCCACGATCGTTGCTACCGGCGCTGGCGAGCTCCTCATGGCCATCGTCGTGGCGATGAAGCAGAAGATGCCGCTGGCCAAGCTGTCGCGCGTGATCTATCCCTATCCCACGATGGTCGAAGCGGTGAAGCGAACGGCAGACGCGTTCTACCGGGAAAAGCTCGACGGGCGAACCGGGCGCTTGGTGCGACGGGTGGTGCGATGGCTGACCTAGCGCGGTTCCGTCCCTATCTCAAACTGGGTCTGCTGGTAGGGTTGCTCCTCGGAGCAGCCCTGGTGGTGCGAGCCACACCGCTGGCCGAGTACTTCACCCGCGACGGCATCGTCGCCACACTGGAGGCGGTGCGGGGCTCGATGTGGGCGCCGCTTACCTTTGTCGTGATCTACTCCGCCGCGACGGCCTTAGCGCTGCCGGGGTCGCTCCTCACGATAGCGGGAGGGGCCGTATTCGGATTCTGGTGGGGTGCGTTGCTCAACAGCGTGGGGGCCAACATCGGAGCCAACGCCGCCTTCGGCTTGGCACGGAGCCTGGGACGGGACGGCATCGAGCGTATTGCTGGTAGCAGAATCGCCGGGCTGGACAAAGCGACGGCCGAGCACGGCTTGTTGGGACTCTTGATCCTGCGGCTCGTTCCCCTGGTGCCGTTCAACGCCCTCAACTTCGGCTCCGGTCTCACGGTTCTGCGCTGGGGTCATTATGCCATCGCCACGGTCATTGGCATCCTCCCCGGGACCCTGGTGTACACGTTCTTTGCGGACGCACTGGTCCAGGGGTCCACGTCTGCCAGTCAGGAAGCCCGTACCCGCCTCTGGATCGCTGCAGCGCTCTTCGTCGGGTTGGCGCTCATTCCGTTGATCGCTCGGCGCTTGGGATTCAAACCCAGAACGGCATCATCGAACGAGGTCACGTAATGCACAGATGGATCGCTCTGGTGATACTCAGCGCCGCTGCGACACCCCTGCGGGGGCAGGCTCTACCCGATCACTCGACGTTCGACCGTGTCCTCAAACAGGTCCGTCACGGCGGCCTGGTGGACTACGCCGGTCTCGAGGCCGATCGGTCAGGTTTGGATGCGTATGTCGACGAATTGGGCCGCACGGACCCCGAGGCGATCTCGACCGGCTCACGAGACGCACAACTCGCCTTCTGGATCAACGCGTACAACGCGTGCACCTTGCGTCTGGTAATCGACCACTATCCTATCGAGAAGCGGGGACTCATCGCCGGCATCGTGAATACGGTCGCCGGCGTACCGGACAATTCAATTCGGCAGATCCCAAACACCTGGAAGGAGCAGTTCTGCCCCGTAGCCGGGACGGATCGTGCCCTTGACGAGATCGAGCACGAGATCATCCGTCCGATGGGAGATCCCCGCATTCACTTTGCGGTAAACTGTGCATCCCGCTCGTGCCCGGTGCTCGCACCCCAAGCATATAAGGCGGATTCCCTCGACCAACAACTCGACGCTGCCGTGTATCGGTTCGTCAGCGATTCCCGCCACTTCAGGTTGGACCGCACAGCCTCGGCCGTGCTCCACGTGAACAAGGTCCTGGACTGGTACAAGGACGATTTCGGCGGGGAACGGGGCGTAGTGGAGTTCCTCATCGAGTACGTTCCCGAAGAGGACGCAGCGTTTCTCCACGAGCACCCCGACATTCGTGTGGATTACTTCGATTACGATTGGACGTTGAACGACACCGCGGTGTTCGGAAGCGGCTGAGGGCGTTGTCGGATCTCGCCGTCGTCATTCCCACCCTGAACGAAGCACCATACTTGCCAGGGTTGCTCGGCGATCTTGGGGCCCTCACTGCTCGCCCCGACGTCATCGTGGTGGACGGCGGTTCGCAGGACGACACGCTTCGTGTCGCCGCAAACGGTGGAGCGCGCACTCTGTTGGCGCCTCGTGGTCGAGCGTCCCAGATGAACACCGGGGCTGGGGCGTCGACCGGCCGTTGGCTCTGCTTCCTGCATGCCGACGTTCGGATGCCGGCAGCGGCGCGGTCGGCGCTCGAAGGGGTGCTCCGGACGGGAGGAGACGCAGTGGCCGTGTGGCGATTCGGCATTGAAGGCGCTGGGCTGTGGTTTCGTCTAGTGGAATTGGGCGCTCGCCTCCGCGATCGGCTGGGAGGGCTCCCCTACGGCGATCAGGGCCTCCTCGTTCCTCGGCGGATGTTTGAAGCGGTCGGTGGGTTCCCCGAGATTCCAATCATGGAAGACGTGGTGATCCTCCGGACGCTCAGACGACGGCACCGCCTGGTGCGCTTGCCGGCGTCTCTCCGAGTCTCTCCCCGGCGTTGGCGCCGCGAGGGTCCGTTTCTCACCTGGTTCCGTAATATGGGGTTGATCACCGCGTTTCTGGCCGGCGTATCACCGGAGCGATTGTCGCGCTGGTATCCACCCGACGCCCGATGACCAGTGTTCTCTTGTTTGCAAAAGCGCCGCGGCGTGGCCGGGTGAAGACCCGACTGGCACGGGAGATTGGAAGCGCGCGCGCGGTGGCAGTGTATCGCGCACTTGGCTCGCAAGTCGCGGCAGCCGTTCGGAGCAGGTACCCGGTCACCGTATGGTACGAGCCCGACGACGCGCGCGCCGAAATGCGCGAGTGGTTGGGAGCGCTGGAGTACCAGCCGCAAGTTCGGGGAGATCTCGGTGTGCGGATGCGGCACGCGTTTGCGATGCATTTCGAACGCGGAGATCGGCCGGTGGTTATCGTCGGGGCGGATGCGCCGGGGGTCGACGCCACGGTGATCGCCGAAGCTGAGGCAGCGCTACGCTCGGTCGACGTGGTGTTTGGGCCCGCGCTGGACGGCGGTTACTACTTGATCGGTCTGAATGCCCCGCTCGGGAAGCTCCTCGAGGGGATTCCGTGGGGAAGCGCCAGCGTCTTGATCGACTCGCTCGAACGATGCCGCGTTGCCGGCGGCCGCGTCACGTTGCTTCACCCCCTACGCGATGTCGATACAGTGGCCGATCTGCAAGCTCTCGGATTCCAGTCCCCTTGACCCGATCACGTCGGCCTCTCAATATACGCGGTCCGTTTGTGCGCCCGCTCGGGCGGTCGTTCGTTGTCGTCAGCGACGTTCATCACAAGAAGTGTATGCTTGGAGGTCGGGTCGATGGCGTGGAGAGTGATCGACGCCGAGGGACAGCGTTGGCTCGTCCAACCAGCGGCCGAGCGTCGCCCCAACGTTCGACTGTGGCAGCTCATGCTCTCGTTCCGTAGGGCGGAGACCGAGGAGGAGGCGGGTACGCTGTGGGCGTCGTACCCGATGGAGTCCAGCTCGAAGTCGTCTCTCTTCGAGGCTGCGGACCGTCTCTCGGACGAGACTCTCAGAGAGATTCTCGCCGAACGCCTTTCCTGATCCACCTGGGAGCGCCCGTGCCTCTTACTTCCGTCCAGGATCTGCGTCGTATTACGGAGGCTGTGAGCCAGCTACATGGTCAAGAGATTCACGACGTCGAGATCCGAGCGGACTGCCGGACCCTTCGCGTGGCCCTCGGGGACGGCTATATCCTCCTCGTCACCAGCCTGGTGGACGATGCGGGCAAGCCGCGACTGGACGTGGATCTCTTGCGTCCCGTCGGGGAGTCGTCTCCCGGACAGCTGGAGGTACCCTTCGAGGATGTCGGGTGACCGTTCGGCCTGCTCGTCATGACGGGCACTCACCGCGAACGCCTCAAGTTCCTCGAGTTCGAGTTCGAACGGCTTCCCAGCGGCCGCTGTCGCTCGCGCGTGGTGCTCGAATGGCAGCCGGGGGAGCAGTACGAAGGCCGCGCTGAGGGGCTCGGATCCCAGGCGGCGGAGCTACGCTGCTGTGCCCAGGCCGCCGTGAAGGCCCTCCAGGCGGCGGTGGGCACGCGAATCAAATTCGAGCTGCTGGGCGTGAAAGCGGTGAAAGCCTTTGATGCCACTGTCGTTATAGTGTCTCTATCGTGTCATAACGAGCGCCCGCCCAGCCGCGTGGTGGGGTCCTGTCTGACCGTGGACGAGGTGCATCGTGGCGCAGTGCTTGCGGTACTCAACGCTACGAACAGACTGCTCGGTAACATCGTTTACATGAGGTAATCGACACGTTGGGGTGTGGCGGTTCCCGATCCGCACTGATCGACCTGGAGCCGGCTCGGGCAGCCGTGCCACCGAAGGCGCACCCGGTGGCGGTGCCGGTGCCGGCCCCCACGGCGGAGGATTCGGCAGCCGACGAAGC
>JBDHDH010000076.1:0-16997 GCA_039591615.1 Gemmatimonadota bacterium
CACGGACGCCGACTTGCAACAGACGCTCGAGAAGCGGACGGGAACCGCCGTCGTCTCTCCTACCTCCTTCCACGCGTTCACGGACCTGGAGGCGAACGTGCGACAGCAGGTCCAAAAGGTGAAGTCGCACCCCTGGACCCCTCGCTCGGTCCCGGTGCGAGGCTTCATCTATGACGTGAAGACGGGGACGCTGAGCGAGGTGAGCGAGACCTCGGCCATGGCCGACCCGAAGGACTATCGAGAATGAGTGCTACCGGCCTGCCCATCGTTCTGCGAGTTCCACTCGGGTAGCTGGGCTGCCGTCCCCCGAACCAAGCAACCCGGGGGAGCGGTGTGCCCCGTCAACCCATCGGTCTCAACGGTTTTCGGTCGGCGCGGGCGACTACCCTTGCGGCGGACCGAGCCGAAGGCGAACATGGCCGGCAAACGTCGCCCCTGCGGAGGAAGGCGAGCCGCTCGCCGCTCCAGGTGTCCAGCATCCTTCGACTCCTTCGATGCCTCTGCGATCCTGGAGACGCATCTCGTAACCTCGACCATGATCGAACCGCGCTCATGAAGTACATCGAGCTTCCTCCCCTGCCGGCCCTGCGGGCGTACGTCCACCTGATCTGGTGCCTCGAGTTCGACACGGCGACCGAGTTCGGACCGCCGGAGCGCATCGCGCCGGATGGCATCGTGGAGTTCGTCTTCCACTACCGGGGCAAAATGGCAGTGCGCTTCGCTGGCGAGGGCTTCGCGCCCCTGCCACGCAGCTCGATCGTCTGTCAGACGCGCCGTTACGTCGAAATGTTCGCGCCCGGAACGGTCGGCTTCGTTTCTGTTCGCTTCCGGCCGTGGGGCGCGCTGCACTTCCTTGGTGCACCGGTTTCCGAGCTCGCCGACCAGGTCGTCGCGGCTGAGGATGTCTGGGGCGGCATCGTGGGCGAACTCGAGGAGCAGCTTTCTGGTGCGGCCGCCCTGAACGAGCGCGTCGCGCTCGTCGAGCAGTTCCTCCTCGGCCGGCTCTGCCAGCATCGGAAGAACCAGGTCGAGACGGCAGTGCGCGCCGTCTGGCGGCACAAGGGCGACATCCGGGTGGTGGGACTTTGTCGCGAGCTGGGGATCAGCGAGCGAACGGCGCAACGCGTCTTCAGGACTGCGGTGGGGATGTCGCCAAAGAGCTACGCTCGGCTCGCCCGGTTCCTCCACGCCTGCTCCGTGCTGCGGCGGCCCGGCTTGAGCTCGCTGACCGAGGCGGGCTACGAATGCGGCTACTACGACCAGGCGCATTTCATCGGGGACTTCAAGGCCTACTCGGGCATGACCCCGGGTGAGTTCGTCGCCGCACGCGCGTTCTCATTCCTCACGATCGAGTAGGCTGGCGGGTTTTTCCAATCCGACTGGTCGGCCGTGCGGCATCGTAGCCGTGAGCGCGTCACAGTGTCCCGAGAGCCTGGGAGGTCAGCCATGCTTCGAGATCCAGGAGGCGGCAAGCGCCACGCCCCCGGCCACAATTGCCCCACCGCGGCCGGCATCGCGAGCGTGAATCCGGTCGTGCGCGCCGCCGCACAGCGGGCCGTAGCGCTTGGGATGCTCCTGCTCACAGGCCCCTGGGTCCTCGGGAGCAGGGGAGTACTGTTCGCACAGAGCGGCCCCGGCGCGCAACAACAGGATGCGGAGACCGATCCCTGGGCACCCCTTCGACTCCTTGAGGGCGTCTGGGAAGGAGCGATCGATGGCCGGCTCGGGCAGGGTGTGGGACGGCGCAGCTACGACTTCGTGTTTGAAGACCTCTACCTCGTCTCAAGGCACGCATCGGTGCGCCTGCCGCAGGAGAAGAGCCCCGCGGGCGACCACCACCGGGAGCTAGCGGTCTACAGCTACGACCGCGAACGCGGCACGATCGTCCTGCGCGAGTTCATGCTTGAGGGCTACGTCCTTCGCTCCACCTGCGAGACCGAGCCGAGGCGGTTCGTCTGCACCGCCGAGAGTATCGAAAGCGGCCCCGGTATGCAGGCCCGCCTGACTGTGGAGATCTCCGACGCGTACAGCTTCGACGAGACCTTCGAGCTAGCGTCGCCCGGCGAGGAACTCCAGGTCTACTTCACCAACACCTGGACTCGGGTCCCGGACCTGCATGGCCCTTGGTGAGAAGTCTCCGTTCGGGTGCTCGAGATCAACGGTTCGCGATCGTCGACGTCGGCCGAACCAGTGATTCGAGGCTCCGCTGCGAACCGCTGTCCTCGAGATGATCGTGGATCCGCGTAAGGAGTGGCGGGGACACCCCCTGGCGGCGGAAGGACGGGCGATGTGGGAGTCACTTGGCACCCAAACAGAGTCGCCGGTGCGGCAACGCACCGCGGTGGGTGGCAGTTAGAGAAGCTCGCGGACGGTTCAACGCCTGACGGGCCACACGCAGCGACACGATGGGTGGGATATGCGGGATGGGCGGGAGTTGCCAGGCAATGGCAGCGAGCGAGGCGTCGTTTCCCCTCGCCCGATTCGGGACAGCGGGCCAGGGGTGAGGGTCCCATCCCGCCTATCCCGCATATCCCGCCTATCTCGCCTATCCCGCCCCTCAACATGTGACAGGCGTCACAGATCTAAGCTCCTCAAGTACGGAGAGTTACGATAGTCCAACTGAGCTTTCATCGGAGGCGCCAAATGGGCAAGCACGACAGTGACAACTATTCTTCGCACGCCGTGATGTACGCGCAACCTGCGGAACCTGCGGAACCTGCGGAATCTGCGGAGCCAAGCGCTGTCCGTCGCAGTGCCGGTGTGACCCGCAAGCCCGTGATCCCGCCGGCGGTGCTCGCACGCCGGATGCAGCGCTACGCTGTCTATCTCATGGTCATGGCCTTTCTCCTATTGCTGGGCCAGCTCGACGCGCTGTCGCCGAAGGCGGTCCTCTGGTTCGCCTCCGGTCTCGCTGCGGCATTCGCCCTGCTCTGCGCGGTGGCGGTCGTCATCCTCAACGCGATTGCCTGGAACTTCGACCGGCTCCGTGAGGAACTACGTGGCGGGCGCGGGTCTCTCAATATGCGCTGATCCCTGGGGTCACGCCGACGGGTGTCCAACGGCCGCTGCTACGACACGTTCCCTCTGGCCCCTCGAGCCATCCAGCGGCTCGTCACGCGCGTGGCCAACCGCGCCCACGTCTCACCTCTATTCGGCGGTCCGAATCCGCCCGGCTCTTACCCCATCCGGAACTCCCCCCTTTTCATAGCCTGGACCGCGTAGTCCGCCGCTCGAGCCGTCAAGGCCATGTAGGTGAGCGACGGATTCTGGCACGCCGCGGAGGTCATGCATGCTCCGTCGGTGACGAACACGTTCGGCACGTCGTGCAGCTGATTCCACGAGTTCAGCACCGAGGCACGGGGATCACGTCCCATCCGCGCCGTTCCCATCTCGTGAATCCCCTCGCCAGGCCGGTAGGCATCCTCCCAAGTCCGCACGTCGGTGCACCCGGCCGCCTCCAGCATCTCCGCGCCGGCATCCTTCATGTCCCTGCGCATGGCCAGCTCGTTCTCGCCCATGGTGCAGTGCATGCGGAGGACAGGGAGCCCCCAGGCGTCCGTCACGTACGGGTCCAGCGTGACGTGATTGTTGTACCTGGGGAGCATCTCGCCGAACCCCGACAGGACCATGCGCCATCGGCCCGGCGTCCGGAGCCGGCGCTTGAACTCCACGCCCAGGCCCGCCTCTGCGACTCCCCGGCCCCACCCCTCGCGGCCTGCTCCCCCTTGATAGCCGTAGCCCCTCACGAAATCCGGGTGACGCGTCCGTTCGTCCAGATTCCGGAAGCGCATCAGGTAGATGCCGTTGGGACGGCGGCCGGAGTAGTAGCGGTCCTCTAGGCCGGGAACGGTCCCCACCGCACCCAGCCTGAAGTGGTGGTCCATCAGGTAATGGCCCAACACGCCGCTCGAGTTGCCCAGGCCGTCCGGGAAACGGGGCGAGGTGCTCATCATCAGGATCTGGGTCGAGGCCAGGGCGGAGGCGCAGAGGAATACGATCCGACCCCGAAACTCCAGGTCTTCGTGGGTCTCGGCGTCGATGACGCGGACGCCGGTGACGACGTCCCGATTCTCGTCGTAGGTCAGGCTGTGCACGATGCTGTGCGTGCGGATCGTGAGCTTGCCGGTCTCCAGCGCCGCTGGGAGCGTGCTGCTCAGGCTGCAAAAGTAGGCGCCCACCGAGCAGCCGCGAGGGCATGGGCCGCAGTAGTGACAGATCCCCCGGCCCTCGTGCGGCTGCGTCAGCACGGCGGAGCGGCCGATCGTCATGCGCCGGTCGGGGAAGGCTCTCTCGATGCCCTCCTTCACTCGCGTCTCGCCGGCGGTGAAGGGCATGGGGGGCAAGAACTGGCTGTCCGGGAGCTGGGGCATCCCCTCCGCCTGGCCGCTCAGGCCGATAAAGCGCTCCACATGGTCGTACCACGGTTCGAGATCGGCGTAGCGGATGGGCCAGTCGATTGCGGCTCCTTCCCGGGCGTTCGCCTCGAAGTCCAGGTCGCTCCACCGGTACGATTGTCGGCCCCAGGTGATCGAGCGGCCTCCCAACTGGTGGCCCCGGATCCACAGGAACGGCTTGTCTTCGTCGAACGTGTAGGGGCTCTCTCGATCGTTGACGAAGAAGTGGGCATTGTACTCGTTTACCGGACCAGCTTGCGACTGGAGGAACTGAGCCTCCTTGAACCGCTGGCGGTCGCCCCGGCCCCGGTACTCCATCTCCCAAGGGGCCTTGTGCTCGGTGATGTAGTCCACCACGTGCCTCACCGGCCGTCCCCGCTCCAGGAGCAGCACCTCCATGCCCTTCTCGGTCAGCTCCTTCGCGGCCCAGCCTCCCGTAATGCCCGATCCCACGACGATCGCATCATAGACCTTGCCGCGTCCGGCCTGCGCGGTCTGCAAGCTCATGCCCATGTCGGTCCGACCTCCTCCAGAGGCAGGTCGCCGTCGTAGCGACCGGGTGCGGCAAGCCATTGGAGTTCCTGGGTGGCTCCAACCTCGGACGTGTAGTAAGCCACCAGGGTCCACTCCTTGAGGGTGGCGAAGAAGGGGAGGGGGTCGGCGTTCTCCTCCCGCGCTTGCACTGCTTCTTGATCGAGGCGGGTGAGGAGGGCGTTCTGTTGCTCCGGTGTGGCGTCGCGGAAGGCGACTCCGTGGGCCCCCTGAGTCTCATCATCGACGGCGGCAAGGCCTGCCAGGAAGCGCTCACGCTCGTCCGATTCCACCCAGTCGTCGAGGAGCCTGTCGATGAAAACCACAACGCCGGCATCCCTCGCGCCGGGCGTGTCGGTGGTCGGGATGATACGCTCGACGAGGATGCCCAGAAGGTCGGCTTGTTCGGCGGTGAGCGTCTGGGGAATCCAGTCGGGGGGTAGTGGCTGCGCCCGGAGGCCGGCGAAGATCGCACCTATCGTTGGCGCGGACATGGCCCCGCCAACCAGGAGTGTCAAGCGGTGGAGTGCTTCTCGACGAGACATGTCCATGGGCTCACCTCGGGCTGACAAAGGAGTCACCGGCTGCGTTGCGAATCCCTACGTTGCCGAGCGGTGTGCTCCCCTGCAAATGCGAGCACCTCCCGGAGTCGTCTGGTCCGCATCTTCCAATTCACAGCGGCCGGATCTTGATGTTCCGATACCAGACGGGGTCGCCATGATCCTGAAGACACACGTGTCCTTTGGTCGCCAGGCCGTAGCCGGGCATTTCGTTGAACTTGCTGCTGGCCACCAGCACCTTCCACTCGTTGCTCCACAGCTCGTACTCGACGACCTTCGTCCCGTTCAGCCAATGCTCCACGTGGCTGCGGTCGACGATGAGCCGCACCTCGTTCCACTCTCCCGCGGGTCTGGTGACGTCGCTGGCGGGCCCGTGTAGCGCGTAGTTGGCGCCGGCGGACGTCAACGGGTTCGTCCCGTCGACATGGCCGGTATTGTCCAGGACCTGCATCTCTGCGCCCGACTCCCAGGGCCAGTTGTGCTCTTCCGTCACCCGGAACATGATCCCGCTGTTTCCGCCCGGTGAGATCTTCCACTCGAGCAAGAGCTCGAAGTTGTCGAAGTTCTCCGTCGTGATGAGATCACCCCGGTCCTCTGCCGGGGAGAAGGCCAGGCTTCCTTCCACCGCCGTCCACGAAGCGGGTGCGTCTTCACGTCGGTAGCCGCGCCAGCCCGCGAGCGTTTCACCGTCGAACAGGAGACGCCACCCGGCGGCGCGCTCTGCCTCCGTGAGTTGGTTGGGAGCGGTCGACTGGTTGCTACCTGACGCTGCCATGGATCCTCCTCCCGGAGATTTGCGTGCTCCGCCCCCGCAGGAGAGCGAGGCAACGCAAATGAGCGCCAGCAAGGCGCCGACGTGGCGAAAGGAGGCTTTCATGAGGATGCTCCTCCTTCGTGTGCCGGTTCACTCACTCCCTCGAGAACGCGGCGTCGAACGCCGTGTCCGACGGTGGAAAGTCCAGCCCTTTCACGAATGCACACGCCTCGGCCGCTCCGTGCTCCCGGTCCATGCCCGCGTCCTCCCACTCGATAGAAAGCGGTCCAGCGTAGCCGACCCGGTTCAAGGCCCGCACGACCTCCTCGAGGTCGATATTGCCGTGCCCGGGCGATCGGAAGTCCCAGAAGCGGCGCCGGTCTCCGAAAGGGAGGTGCCCGCCGAAGACGCCCGCCTCCGTGGGGGCCTCCGACCACCAGACGTCCTTTACGTGCACGTGATGGATCCGGTCGCCGAAGCGTTCGACGAAGGCGACGTAGTCCACCCCCTGGTAGCCCAGGTGGCTGGGATCGTAGTTGAAACCGAACGATCGGTGCCCGTCCGCGGCGTCCAGTGCCCGCTCGGCGGTGGCGATGTCAAAGGCGATCTCCGTCGGGTGTACCTCGAGCGCGAAGCGCACCCCGACTTCGTCGAAGACGTCGAGGATCGGACTCCAACGGCGGGCGAAGTCGGCGAATCCGTCGTCGAGGGTCTCGGGGGGCACCGGCGGAAAGGAATAGAGCATGTGCCAGATAGCGCTGCCCGTGAAGCCGTTCACGACCTCGACCCCGAGCGCCTGGGCCGCCCGGGCGGTGGCCTTCATCTCGTCGGCGGCACGCTGGCGCACCCCCTCCGGTTCACCGTCGCCCCACACGTGGGCCGGCAAGATGTGCCGGTGCCGGTCGTCGATGGGGTCGCAGACGGCCTGACCGACCAGGTGATTGCTGATCGCCCACACGCCGAGGCCGTGCTCATCCAGGAGCCGCCGCCGACCGTCGCAGTAGTCGGGATCGGCGAGGGCGCGCTGAACCTCGAAGTGATCTCCCCAGCAGGCGAGCTCGAGGCCGTCGAAGCCCCACGCAGCGGCTTTCCGCGCGAGTGTCTTCAGGGGAAGGTCGGCCCACTGGCCCGTGAACAGTGTAACGCGTCTAGTCATGTCTCAGGCTCCACGCATTTCGAGGGGGCCGCTCGACCACGGTCTCCACCGTCGGTCCTCATGGAGGCGGCGAGTAGGAGGCGTCTACCCAGGCGCGCGACCGCCCGCTTTCGATGGCCCGCTGGACGAAGTACACCCCCACGGCCCCGTCCTGGACCGTGGGGAAATCCGTGTCGAAGGGTCCTGGGTCGGTTCCCGCTATTCGCGCGGCCATCGTACGGCACGCGTTCAGGTAGACATTAGCGAAGGCCTCGAGGAACGCCTCCGGATGCCCCGGCGGCAGCCGCGCCGCATGCCGGGCTGCCGGCGCCAGGTAGTCGTGCCCGCGGGTGAACACCTCCATTGGGCGATCCGGATGCCGCACGCGCAAGTAGTTCGGATCCTCCTGGGCCCACTCGATAGAGGCCTGCGTGCCGTAGACGCGGAGGCGCAGGTTGTTCTCCTCGCCCAGAGAGACCTGTGACGCGTAGAGCACGCCCCGGGCCCCGCCCTCGTAGTGAACCAGCAGGTTCGCGTCATCTTCCATACGGCGGCTCGGCACCATGGTCGAGATGTCCGCGCACAGGGCCTCGATCTCGAGACCCGTGACATAGCGTGCGAGGTTCTCCGCATGGGTGCCGATGTCGCCCAGGGCTGACGAAATGCCGGCCCGCTCGGGGTCGGTGCGCCACTCAGCCTGCTTCTGCCCCTCCGCTTCGAGCAACGTCGACAGCCACCCCTGAGAGTACTCCACCACGACCTTTCGGACCTCGCCCAGCACGCCGTCGCGCACCATCGCGCGGGCCTGCTTGACCATTGGGTAGCCCGTGTAATTGTGCGTCAGCGCGAAAACGACAGAGTGCTCGTCGACGAGGCGGCAGAGGGCCTCCGCGTCTTCCACGGTCGTCGTCATGGGCTTATCGCACACCACGTGGAAGCCCCGCTCGATGAACGCCCTCGCGACCGGGTAGTGGAGGTAATTGGGGGTGACGATGGAAACGAAGTCGATGCGGGATTCGGGTGGGAGGGCGGCCTCTCGGTCCGTCATCTCCTCGAAGCCGCCGTAGACGCGGTCGGGGTCGAGCAGCAGCTCCACGCCTTGCCGTCGTGACCGATCGGAATCCGACGAGAACGCTCCGGCGACGAGCTCGATCTCACCGTCCAGAGCGGCAGCCTTGCGGTGGACGGCGCCGATGAAGGCCCCGGGGCCGCCGCCCACCATGCCGTAGCGCAGCTTGCGATTCACGGGAGCGCCCTCACGAGGCTGTCGTAGCCCGTCTCGATCACGGCGTTGGTGAGCGTGACGCGACAGGATCCCCCTCTTCTGGTGAGCATCCGGGTGCGAGGATCATCCCACCGAGCGTGGCGCCGGCCGTGGACTTCAGGAAGTCTCTTTGCCTCACGATAGACCGACCTCGTCTGCAGCGATGTGAGCAAGCTCCGCCGGCCTCGGGACCGATGGGTGCGCTCCCGGGCGACGGGCGCCGGGAACATCACCACCCAGCCTCCAAACGTGCCCGGGGAGAGATCGAACGCAGTATTGGTCAATAATGCGCTTGCGTCCTGAGCCGCACAAACCCTGCGAGTGAGGGCCCGGCCGGCACCTTCGCATTCATTGGGGGATCAGGGTCGCGGGACGCCGATTCGAAACGAGAACACGTCTGTGTCGTACGAAGAAACTTGCCAACTGAAGTACACGCCGAGGTTGATGGGGGTGAACCACGGCGTGAGGTTGCCGAAGCCGAATCCCAGCTCGATGTACGGGGTGGACGCCGTCAGCACGGGTTCTTCGGGCAGGATCGGCGTATGATCGATGAAATCGGTCAGGAAGACGCCGCCATGCACGGCAAGCGTGAATGGAATTCTCTTGACGAGGGGCAGGCCGCTCTTCCGAAACAAGAGTTGATCGAAGTTGTGGCTCACCACCAACATGGCAACGCGGTTCCCGGCGAAATTGCTCTCGCGCATGGTGCTGAAACCACCTTCCTCGAAAAACGCTCCCTTTCCGAAGTCCACCGTGTAGTACCGCTGGGGAGGTAGGGTGCCGGTGGCGAAGCCGACGTATCCTTCCATTGTGGTGAGGCCGAGGTTGAACGTTCGTTGACGCCGTTGAAACCGGAGGAAATACCGAGTGAAGTCGAAATCGGTATTGATGAATTCCGGCGCCGCGATCTCCACTCCTCCCGTGAGCTGTGTATAGGTCAGCGTACTGAGGTAGTAGTCTCGTCCCTTCCGCTTGAGCAGCGGGCGAGAATCGAACGAGAGAGCAACGGTGAGTGACCGGAGCCTACCGTCGGCAATGGGTGGGTTCTCCGGCTGCACCCGATCGACGTTCAGGAGGGAGTAGTCCGTCACCTTGTCGATCGACGATTGGTCCAGGTCGCTGTACCAGAGCTGCAGTCGCGTGAAATCGACGAGCTTGGTGCTAGCGGACAGCCTGAATCCTCGCTGGTGGTAGTAATCGAAGGGATCCAGCTTCGCGAGGAGGGCCAGATAGGTGGGGTTGTAACCCCGGGACACGAGCTCGGGCCGGTTGGCGATCTCATCGAGGTAGGAGCCGCCCACCCAGACCCGCTGGCGCTCCGACAGCCGGACGAAGGCGCTCAAGGCGTACTGGGCCTCGTCCCGCCCGAACGAGTAGCCCCCCTTGGCTTGGAGGTTCAGGTTCGGCGACAGATCCCGCAGCGCGATCCGGGCACCGAGATAAGTCGACTCGACACGATTGAAGTGAAAGAAGTCTCGGTCGGTGGTGAGGAGAATTCCCTGGAACAGCCCTCCGAGGACCCGATCGCCGAACGATGCCGGCTGATTCTCCAAGGAGTCGATCCGGGCCCAGGCGCGTTGTTCCACGTCCCGTAGCGGGATCGTCCGGCGCTCGTTCCACGCCGCGCTGTCGAGGTCATCTGCTCCGTCACCAACGACGATGAGGAACTCTCCCAGCGTCGATGGTGGGCTTCCCTCGTCGAAACGGAAATCGGACAGCGACGCGACGTGCTCGAACGAGAGATGTTCCGGGAAGCCGGGGATCGGGATACCGAGGTGGAGCTCCCCCGTGAAGCGGATCTCGTCCGGCATCCAATTGTCGTCGCCGAAATCTCTCATTCGCTGCCGATACCGGAGATTCTTGAAGAAGTCGAACCGGATGGCATCGTTAGCGCCGACATCTATGCCGAGAACGTCATACGTCGAATCGGCAACATCGATCATGCCCACGAAGAGGGGCTTCGCTCCGGACTTGGGTTCGACGGCGAGCCGGAACACGAGCCTGCTGCCCACCTCGAGGGTATCGATGAGGTGATAGTCGTAGTGGTCGAGCGCATCGTCGGCGGTCGGCGAGACGACGGCGTATTTCTGCAGGTCGATCCGGTCCCGGTTGAAGTTCACGATCTGCCCCACCGTCACGAGGTTGTTCTCGGCGTCCAGGTTACTGGACTGACGGCGCGCGACGATCGCTTCTTGATACCGGTCGGGCTGCTCCCAATAGGCCGCTGTTCGCGTTTCAGTGATCAGCACGACTGCCTCGGTAGAATCCTCGTGCTTGGCCAGGTCGCGGATCAAGAACTTGATGTAGGCATCGTAGCGGTAGTCATGAATGCGAGAGAGGAGATCCTTCTTCCGAGCGATTGCCTCTCTCATGATTCGTACCGCCGGGTCCTCGGCTTCCCCCGCCACGACGATCTCCTCGAGCTCTACCGGGATGGGGCGCAGGAAGATATCTCGATCGATGGCGGGACCAATGGCGACTACGGTCACTGCGCGCATGTAATAACCGAGACGCCTGAACTCCAGCTGCGCCGAATCCGTCGGAACCATGATCCGAAACCGCCCCTCACGATCGGTCAGCGTCGTCGTTCCGACTCCTGCCACTTTCACGATCACGTAGGGGACGGGCGAACCGGAGATCGTGTCGTAGACGGTGCCCTGCATCACGGCCTGAGATACGGTGTCCTCCTGAGCGGCAGCGGGGGAGGGTCGGGCCGCCAGAGCACCCAGGACGATACCGAGCCAGGAGACGGCCGCCACGATCGTTCGGACGATGCTCGCCGCTCGATCTCCACGCGTCCGGGTGAGGCGACTCACCGGATGCTCCGAGGAATGGAACCCGATAGGAGCCCCGCCTGACGGTGCGGCGTGCCCACCGGGCTACCGCACGACCGACGATCAGGAGGACGACTGCGCCAAGGACCTTGAGCCCTCAAGCCGCCACGACCTCGGAGAGATTGGGGGGCAGTTGGTTCATATTGTCGAACGTCATCCTCCGTTGCTGACAACGCGTGAATACGACTCACCGCGAGACGATGGGCCTGCTTCGCGAGGGCACCCGAAGATATACTTGGATCTCGCGTTTCAGAGGATTCTCATCGGAGTCGCGACAATGGGCGTTCTTGCGCGCCAGGCCCAGAAGTCGCTAACCTCGGGACAACCCGGCCAGGCTGTCGCCGTGCAACACCTCATCCCCTGAAGCGGAGGAACCGAGCACAATGACACCAGAAGCGTTCTTCGGGTTCGCCAAAGCGAACCACGCCGAGATGGTAGACCTCAAGTTCGCCGACCTCTTGGGAACGTGGCAGCACTGTTCCTTCCCTATCGAGACATGGGACGAGAGCACGTTCGCCGACGGTGTCGGATTCGACGGTTCCTCGATTCGCGGCTGGCAGGGCATTCACGTCTCGGACATGCTAGCCGTGCCAGACCCCGATACGGCGGTGCTCGATCCGTTTTTCAAGCAGCCCACCGTCAGCGTGATCGCCAACATCGTGGACCCTGTCACCCGGGAGGAATACAGTCGGGATCCGAGGCACGTGGCGCGGAAGGCCACGGAATTCCTGGAGCAGACGGGTATCGGTGATGTCTGCTACATTGGTCCGGAGCCGGAGTTCTTCATTTTCGACGAAGTTCGCTACGAGCAGACCGAACACCGCGGCTTCTACCAGATCGACTCGGTGGAAGGGGCGTGGAACACCGCCCGGTTCGAGGAGCCCAACCTGGGATACAAGCCTAGTTACAAAGGTGGGTATTTCCCTGTGAGTCCTACCGATACGTATCACGACCTGCGTGGCGAGATGGTCTACGAGCTTCGAAAGATCGGGATCGTTGTCGAGGCTCACCATCACGAGGTTGGAACGGCTGGTCAGAGTGAGATCGACATGCAGTACGCTCCGCTCCTCAAGATGGCCGACCAGTTCATGTGGTATAAGTACGTGATAAAGAACGTGGGCAAGAGACACGGGAAGACGGTGACGTTCATGCCGAAGCCGATCTTCCAGGACAACGGCAGCGGGATGCACACCCATCTGTCCCTATGGAAGGAAGGCAAGCCACTCTTTGGCGGTGATGGGTATGCCGGCTTGAGCGAGATTGCTCTCCATGGGATCGGGGGATTGCTCAGGCATGCACCCGCGGTGCTTGCCTTCGCTGCTCCCACGACCAACTCCTACCGCCGACTGGTGCCCGGCTTCGAAGCGCCCATCAACCTCGTGATGTCCGCCCGGAACCGCTCAGCTGCGGTGCGGATCCCGATGTATCAGATCAGCCCGAAGGCCAAACGCCTCGAGTTCCGGTGTCCAGACCCGAGCTGCAACGGGTATTTGTTGTTTTCCGCGATGCTGATGGCGGTGGTGGATGGGATCCGGAACGAGATCGATCCCGGAGAGCCCCTCGACCGAGACATCTACGATTTGACCTCCGAGGAACTCGCCGCGCACCGCCACACTCCCGGTTCGCTCCCCGATGCGCTTGCGGCTCTCGAGGATGACCACGCTTTTCTCCTCGAGGGTGACGTGTTCACCGAAGACCTCATCGAGACATGGATTGGCTACAAGACCGATAACGAGGTGGATCCCATTCGCCTCAGGCCGCACCCGCATGAGTTCTTCCTGTACTATGACAGCTGAGGCACCTGCCGGCCGAGGGTTCCTTTGACCGATGGAGATGCTGAGACGCTAACCAATAGACTCGTATGGACTTAGGGATACCGCACGCGGCCACCTCCGAGCTCGCTGCTGCTTTTCTCCAGGCTGCTGTCACCCTCGGCATCGCACTCCTCTGCGCGTTTCTCTACCATCGATTCCATAAGCCGCACTTCGCGTGGTGGAGTCTCGCGTGGACCCTCTACGCGCTGCGATTGGGTGCCATCATCAGCTTCCTGGAAACCGCCGGCCGACACTGGTTGTACTGGCACCAGGTGGCCACCGGCTGGACTGCCCTCGCCCTGCTATGGGCCGCGCTGGTATTCTCGCAGCAGCTGCGGCTCAGGCGGTTCTACCTCCTCGTCTTGTTGTTCCCCATCCTGTGGTCGTACGTCGCCATCTACAGGCTGGAGAACTTCATCCTGGCGGCGGGACCCGCCGTGCTGTTCCTGAGCGCTGCGACGATCTGGACCGGGTGGGTCTTCTTCCGGTACCACCGGCAGGTGGGGTCTCCGGCCGCCGCGGGGCTGGCGTTGGCTCTCCTCCTCTGGGGGCTCCACCATCTGGACTACCCGTTCCTTCGGGCTCGAGGTGCCTGGGTCCCGTGGGGGTACTACCTCGACCTCATCTTCGTGCTCGCAATGGGGCTGGGCATCCTGCTGCTCGTGCTCGAGGATCAACATGGCGGGCTGGCGACGCTCTCGGCGCTCTCCGGGGATCTTCGACAGGGCGGGCGCGATGACGAGGATGACATGATGAACCGGCTACTCCAGCGTCCCTTGAGACTGCCCGGCGTACGCGGGAGCGCCATGTATCTCATGGGAGAGGGGGCGGGGGTTTTCGTGGCGGGGTCTGGCGTTTGTGCCGCGTGGGCCGGGCGAGAGCCGGAAGGGACGGCGGGGGCCGCGATCTCGCGAGCCATCGTCAGCGGCTCGCCGGAGATCATGCGGGACGGACGAACAAGCAGTTCTCCGCAGACCATCGTTTACGCCTACGCCGCCGCTCTCCCCGTTTTCCGCGGACCCGATGTGCGCGGTGCGCTCGTGATCGTCGGCGATGCCCGCGACCCCTTCACCGCGCTGGATTCCCGTTTCCTGGTGACGCTGGGGCAACAGGTTGGAGCGGCCCTCGAGGGAGCCGATCTCTACCGCCGGCTGCAAGAGCGCACGGTCGAACTCGAGCGGCTGGCGTCCCGAATGGTGCGACAGCATGAGGCGGAGCGCAGCCGCCTGTCCCGTGAGCTCCACGACGAGACGGCGCAGGTGCTCTCGGCCGTCCAGCTCCAGCTCGGCGTCATGCGCGAATCGGCGAACGCGGACCTCGCACGGCGATTAGATCGTGCGATGGCTCTCATGGATACGGGTATCCAGGGTATTCGGAATGTCTTGAACGATCTCCGGCCGTCGTTGCTGGATGATCTCGGTCTGCTTCCGGCGATGCGGGCGCTGGTCCATGATTTCCGGGAGCGGAGTCGTCTGGACGTGGAGTTGGAAGCGCCCGACGCGCTCCCAGCACTGCCGGGCGAGGCGGAGCTGGCGCTCTTTCGCGCGCTGCAGGAGGCATTAGCAAACGTCGCCCGGCATGCAGGAGCGCGGTCTGTGTACGTGCGGCTCGCCGAAGACGACGGCAGGATCGCACTCACCGTCGAAGATGACGGCCGCGGACCGCCGGCGGATGCGGAGCTCCACACCTTGGAGCGAAAAGGGCATGTGGGACTTCCCTGGATGCGGGAGCGCATCACCGCGTTGGGAGGGACCGTCTCGCTGACGGAACGGCCCGGCGGTGGGACACGGCTCCGAGTCACCACAGGTGCGGACCGCCAGGCTGCGGAATGAGTGGCGACGACCAGGTGCGCGTCCTCGTCGCCGACGATCACGCCGTCGTGCGTGAGGGCATCAGACACGTGCTCTCGGAAGCGGCGGGGTTCAATGTGGTGGCTGAAGCGACGGAGGGCTCCGAAGTCGTGCGGTTGGCCGCGGAGCACCGACCAGATGTCATCGTCCTCGACATCACGATGCCGGGTGATTCGGGTCTTGAGATCCTCCCCCGTTTGCGGGAAACGCTCCCCGAGGTCCGAGTTCTCATCTTGAGCATGCACGACCATCCGCAATACGTCATGGAAGCGGTACGCGCCGGTGCCGACGGGTACGTGCTCAAGGACGCCCGACCCGGCGAGCTGCGGGAGGCGATCCGATCCATTCGTCGCGGCGAGCCCTTCTTTAGCCCATTGGTCGCCCGCCAGCTGGGAGAGGGCTTGCGGCAGGAAGCGGAACGGGAAGGGCAGCGGGAGCTTCTGGAGGCTCTAACCGCTCGGGAGCGCGACGTACTTCGCCGGATTGCCGACGGTCGCACCAATAAGGAGATCGCCTCGGAGCTCGGTATCAGTCCCCGAACCGTGGAGTCCCACCGCGAGAGTCTCATGCGGAAACTCCGGATCCGCACCATCGCCGGGCTCACGCGTTTCGCGATGGAGACGGGGCTCGCTCCCGAGTAACCCCGCCGCCCCCGTAGTTTCCCGGAGTTCACCTCCCGTAATGCACCGAATACCGGGATCTGGCGCCCGGTCCTACCTTCATTAACGAGTAGTCAGCCTCGCACGCGCACCAAGTGCCGGGGTGGCCCCCCCTACCCCGTCGCCCCGGCCGGTGGCGCTCTCACTTCCATCAGGAGTTCTCTGCCCATGAGATCCTCTATGTCAATCACCAGGTCGCGTGGACTTGGTTGGGTGGCGCAGTGCGCCGTCGTCCTCTTAGGGGCGCTCTTCGTGCCGCACTCTACGGTAACGGCGCAAAGCCAAGACGAGCGCGAGCCACAGGATACGGTGCTTCTTCGCGCCATGACGGTGACTGCGACCCGAGTTGCGAAGGACGTGTTCAAAACGCCTAAGCCAGTCAGCGTTCTGGGTCGCCTGAAGATCGCCGAACGCGCGCCGAACAATGTGACCGACCTCTTCCGTGACTTGCCCGGACTCGATGTTGCCGGCGTGGGCGTCACACAGTCGCGGCCGATAATCCGCGGCCAGCGGGGTCAGAGAATCCTATTACTGGAGGACGGCCTCCGGCTCAACAACTCCCGCCGTCAGCAGGATTTTGGTGAAATCCCGGCGCTCGTCGATGTGAGCATGGTGGACCGGGTGGAGGTCGTTCGCGGACCGGCTTCAGTGCTCTACGGGAGCGACGCCATCGGTGGCGTGGTCAACGTCATCACCCAGACACCAGAGACCGCGGGGCTGCATGGCACCGCCGGCTACCGTTACAGCACGCACGACACACAAAACAAGCTTGCGGGCAGTCTATTGGGTCGCTTTGGGGCGTTCTCGTTCCGCGCCGCGGGGACCTATCGGAACGCTGACCCGTATGACGCACCGGCCGGAAGTTACGGTGAGATCCAATTGAACGAGGAAACGTCAGTGGCCGGTACCGGAGTGCAAGACGAGAGCATCAACCTCTACGCTGCGTATGATGTAGCAAGCGGGCAGAAGGTATATGCCAAGTATGAGCGTTATCGCGCCGACACGACCGGGTTTGGCTTCGTGGACCCGGCCGCATACGCTCCCGATCTGCCGGACATCCTGATCGACTACCCATTCCAGCGGTTCGATAAGATCACGGTGGGTTACCAGGGGAGGGGGCTTGGCCTGCCCTTCGCCGACCGGTTTGACGCCGTCGGCTACTACCAAGACAACGAGCGGCGGTTCAATCTGGACGTGCTGGT
>JBDHDH010000077.1:0-16916 GCA_039591615.1 Gemmatimonadota bacterium
CCGCGGCGACCGCGAGCCATGTGCTTCTCAGTTGGATCTGCATGAGAATTCCTTTCGACTCAGGAGAGGAAGAGAACGTGGTGCCCGACGGTATCGTTTTCCCGGGTGCACCAAGGAACATATCACCGCGATTGCGGCCTGGCGATCGACGATGAATCAATCGCAAATCTCAGATCTCAAATCACCAATCGCCGATCATAGCGCTCGGCACGGGCGGACTCGGCGAACGGTGGTGCCAGGATCTCGGTGAGCGTGAGGTGGTCGCTGCGGGTGGCGGGCTCCAGCTCCGCTATGGCCTCGAACGCCGCGCGCATTGACGGCTGCTGCGCCACCCGGGCGATCTCCCGGGCAACATTCGTGTGCTGGGCGAACGCGCTGCCCGTTGATACCAGCGCGGTGACAACTACTCCCGTAATGAAGAGCGCGATCATCGAATCTCCTCTCGGGCTGCCACGGTTGGCATTCATGGAGCCACCCGGCGATAGACCCGCACGTAATCGACATAGAGGCGCTGGGGCGACAGATCTTCAGGCGGCAAGTGCGGCGTATCGAACCAGCCGCCCACCGCGAGGTTGAGAATGATGAAGAAGGGGTGCCCCTCGTCGAAGGGCCAATAAGCGGGGTCTTCGCCAGGGGTCTTGTCGATCGTCTGGAACGCGACCCCATCCACGTACCAGCGGATACGCTCGGTCGCCCGACGCACAGCCCGTCAGCAGCAGCGCGGCCAGGACGAAGTCGGAGCGTCCACGTGTCATTGCGTAACCTCTCCGAGCTCGACTACATAGCAACGGGGATCCCGCGACCCGCAACGACTCGGGCGCGCGCCGAAACCCGTCGAGAGTCCGCGCTGAAAACCCTAGGCCGGGTACCAGTTCTTATCCCAAGCGTGTTGTTCGAGTCGGGTTAGCATGGCGCGCGACAACGGCCCCTTCTCCGACGCTGCAACGTTGGCGCGAACGTGTTCAGCGCGCCGCATCCCGGGTATTACCGTCGACACCTCCAGTGGCGACAGACAGAATCGGAGAGCGAGCTCAGGCAGCGTCTGGACTCGGTCATCGAGCAGGTGGGCCAGCGCCTCCGCCCTCCGTTCGGCCTCGGCACGCCGGTCGCCGTGGAAGTACTGCTCTCGCCAGTCACCGGTTGGAAACACCGTGTCTGATCGAATGCGGCCAGTGAGGGCGCCCTCGTCGAACGGCACGCGGACGATCACGCCAAGCGGCTTGGTCTTGGCAAGTTCGAACAAGGCTTTCTGGGCCGAACGATCGTAGATATTGTAGATCACCTGAGCGGATTCAAAGATCGGATCCGCCAACGCCCGAAGCGCGGTCGCGGGCGCGTGATCGTTGATCGAAATCCCCCAGTGCAGGACTTTTCCTTCCTCCTTGAGGCGAACCATCCGCTCATAGGATGCCCCCCACTCGGAATCGTCGAGCCAAGCATCGTGCCACACGTGAAATTGTTGGAGCGATAGAGCGTCGACACCGAGGTTCCTAAGCGACTGTTCCGTACACGCGGCTAGATGTTGCGCGGGAAAGGTCTGCCTCACGGCTCTCTTCCCATCCCCTGGCCACTCTAGGTTGAGTGGCGGAATCTTGGTGGCGACGATGGCGCGACCGTCACGGGTCTCCTCTCGTAGTACTCGACCCATCAACGATTCGCTGTGGCCGTCTCCGTACGCCAACGCGGTATCGAAGAAGGTCACGCCAAGGTCAACAGCCTCGCGAAGCGCATCGCGTGCGTCACTGTCGCTGACGCCGCGCCACATCTTGGCGCCGAGCCCCCAACCACCAAAACCGATCTCGCTGACCTCGTACCCAGTAGTGCCCAGAACCCGATTCTTCATGTTGCTCGTTCCCTCCCCCGGAGTCCTCAGCGCTGCTCGTGTCTAGGACGACACTCGCTCCAGAGCTCTTCGCAAATCATCCGAGTTCATGACGGGCACGAACTCGACTGCCGCGTCGAAGTTCTGGAAAAGCTGCTCGGCGATCTGTGGGATTTGGGCTGGGTCGGTCATATCGAAAAACACCATTCCGGCGCGCCTTCCGTCGTTGGTCAGGAAATAGGCCGCCTCCGGCTTCAGTTCCTGCAGCAACGACTCAATCGTCCGCCCAATCGAGCCGTCCTTGATAGCCTGGTTGCCCTTCTCTGCTGGAACCGTCCATCGAAGCATTGTGCGCATTGTAGACTCCCTGGGTGATAGGGGAATGGACTATTGCCGGAGAGAGTATCCCAAACGGGCTGTGACGGTCGCAAGCTTTGCTGGATTGTTTCGCACGGCAGTACGGGCGACAGTGAGGGGGCAGCAGCGAGTCGGAGTGGGAGTACGCTCGTCATTTGCTTTTCGTACCTCCGTGCCGCACCTTTCCTGCTAGTTCTCCCTCACCAGACGCGCGATCCGCTCCCGAACCTCACTCACGACGGGTTGCAAGTCCGGATCGGCATCCTTCCACAGCTCCACGAACTCGTTGTAGTACTCGACCGCCTTCACGCCATTACCCTCCGCTTCGTACAGCTCCCCCAGTCGTTTGTACGAGCGCGCCAGGTTGAAGGCATCCTGTCCGAGGGTGAAGAACTCCGGCGTGGTCGCCGCGCGCCCGTACATGGCGATGGCCGAATCCGTCTGACCCGCTGCCTCGAACACCCGCGCGAGCTCGGCCCAGCCGTTCCGGGCGTTGTTCAACTCTTCGCGGAATGCTCGCGCGGACCTCACGGCATCCTCGAAGCGTCCTTCGGCGGCGGCGATCCGGGCGGCCGCCGTGTGACGGAACGGGTTCGCTCGCCGGGTACCTTCGTCGACGACGTCCTCGTACTCCCGTACCATACGCTTGGCCGCCGCCAGGTCGCCCGCATCGGCGTAGAGGTCGGCGAGGAAGGCGTACGGCCGGTCGGCGGAGGGAACGGAGTCGAGCGGCTGTCGGGCGAGCCCGTCCCGTAGCTTCCGCAACGCCGCCTCACGGTCCTCCCGGAACAGGACATCCAGGTACGCGCTCCGGACCACGCTCGCGATGTAGGCTCCGGGGGCCCCCCGCTGCTCGCTGAGCCGCCCGAACTCGGCAAGGTGACGCTCGGCATCCGCGAGCCGGCCACGAGTCGCGGCGAGGGACGCCCGGTCATCGGCAACTGCCCAGCGCCAGACCACGCTCTCGCGCTGCTCCGCGGCCAGCGAATCGAGCTCGGCCTCGGCAACATCATACTCGTGCAGCGCTGCCGCCAGGCGCGTACGAAACCAATGAACCCGTGGACTCTCCGGCACCTGCTCCGCGAAACGATCGAGCGTCGCCCGCGCCTCTTCGAGCTTGCCCTGCGCCACCTGCGCGGCCGCCGCGTTCCCGAAGAACTGCCACTCGGGGGCGATCGTCGTCGCCCGAATGGCCAGCTCCTCCGCTTCGCGATTCTGATCGACGCCCCGCAGCTCGATCGACAGGTTGTTGAGTGCCGCCATCTCGTCGGGATCGATCTCGAGCGCCGCGCGATAAGCGGCGATCGTCTTGGAGCGATCGTAGTCCACCGTCGTGAAGTAGAACGCAGTCGCCAGATGCCGTTCGAGCGGCGGCAACCGATCGCGAAACTCGTATGCTCTGGACGCTGCCTCGATCTGCTCGGAGAACGGAGCGCCGACATTCCCCAGATAGGCGGCAAGCCGTCGATACGCCATCGCGAACGTGGTGTCCAACGCGACGGCCTCTCTGAGGAGTGCGACCCCCTGCTCGTCACCGCCCTCGAGCCGGTTGATGAACGTGGCCTGCGAGAATTTCCGCAGCGCCTCGAGCGAGGTCGTGGTGACCCGCTCCAGCGGTTCGCCCGAGCGGATGGACTTGAGCGACTCGCCGATCCGCTCCCGCAGCTTGGCCGAGAGGCGATCGACCGCGTCGATGATCCCGTCGTCGCTCTTCGCCGTCTCCCTGAGCGGAACGAGCGTCTCGCCGTCGGCCGCCGACACGAGCCGCGCCGACAGCACGAAGCCGCTTCCCAGCGGTGCGATCTCGCCCGCTACGACGGCCTTGTAGCCCTCGCGCTCCGCAATCTCCCGTGCCAGATCCAGGTCCAACGGAGTGGAGAGGTCTCGCTCCATGAGCCGCAACGCGTCTTCGACGGCCGACGTCTCCACCAGCTTGACGATGGGCGACTGCCCGAGGTCGATGCGAAGCGCCTCGGTAATGGAGGGACCGAGCGTAGAGTCCGCTGTGCGGTTCTCGAAGTCAGCCACGACGAGGGGGTCACGCGCCTCGAGAACACCCGACGCGACCAGCGTTCCCGCCGGCCCGATCCCCATGACGCGCGTCGCCCAATAGGCGACGGTCACGAGCGTGAGACCCGCGAACGCGATTCCCCCTCCGAGTATCGCCTTGCGCCACGTGAAGTGCCGCACGACACCGGCCGGTGTGGCGACGTGCATCCCGGTGGTCGCCCGCATCGCGCGCTTGTGCTCGTGGTGTCCCGTCAGGAGCATGATCGGGGCCCCGATGGCAAGCAGGACCACGGCTCCCCCAACGACCCACGTCGGCAGGCCGAGCTGCATCACGAGGAGGTAGACAACGGCCAGAACTCCCACGGCGGCGAACGCGAAGAGCGCCCCCACACGCGCGGGGTGGGTGCGACGGAGCAGCGCCTGCACCTCAACGGCGGACACGGGCGCGGTGCCGGTCGGCGTCAGGCCACCAGTCGGGGTCGAGATCGCGTCCAGCAGTGGGAGCAGGTCCTCGGCCCGCTGCGGGCGATCGGCCGCCTTCTTCTGGAGGCACCGCATCACGAGATCGTTGAGCGCCGGCGGAACGGTCACCCGGTGATTCGTCACGGGATCGGGCGCCTGCGTCACGTGTGCCGAGAGGATCGTCTGGGGATTCGTCCCCGTGAAGGGCGGCCGGCCACACAACATCTCGTAGGCCAGCGTGCCGACCGCGTAGATGTCGGCCCGGTGATCGACGTTGGGATCGGCCGCCGCCTGTTCGGGTGCCATGTAGGCCGGCGTACCAAGGGCCACGCCGAGTGAGGTGAGCGACGACTCGCCGGTGGACGAGCTCACCGCCTTGGCGACGCCGAAGTCCGTCACCTGCGCGTGCTTCCCCGAGAGCAGCACGTTGTCCGGCTTGATGTCCCGATGGACCACGCCCTCCGCGTGGGCGTGCGTCAGCGCGTCGACGACCTCACGGAGGATCCGCACCGCCTCGGCGACCGGCAGCTCCCCTTCCCGGCTGAGCTTCGCCCGGAGGGACTCGCCCTTGATGTGGGGCATGACGTAATAGAGGAGATCGTCCGTGGCCCCCGCCGTCAGGAGCGGCACGATGTGCGGGTGCTGGAGCTTGGCGGCGAGCTGGATCTCTCGCTCGAACCGTTCGACGTTGACTCCAGCGGACATCTCGGGGGGCAGCACCTTGATGACGACCTTGCGTCCCAGGCGCTCCTCGTCGGCCAGGAAGACGCGGCTCATCCCCCCACCACCCAACTCCTTCTCGATCCGATAGGCTTCGCCGACGGCGGCCTGGAGGCGGGTCTGCAGGTCGTTCACTGAGGACATCTCCCGGGACGTAAACAGGGCAAGCTATTCGCCCGGACGAGGTCTGTCACCCCAATGCCCGTCATTCGTGACCGTTGAACTCCTGGGGCCGCCGGCCGTACAAGGTGTTGCCGTAGTACTCGTATATCCGCTCCTCGGGGAACCGGCTAAAGTCGATGTACGGCTCCTTGCAATGCGGACATCGCATCGGATTGTAGTACGCGAACGATCCGCCGCACTCAGCGCATGTGGGCAACCGTTGCTCGAATCGCTCGAGCGATGCCGCGTCGGGTGTCTCCAGTAGGCCTGGTGCGTCAGCGAGATCGGCGCTCACGACCAGCGTTTCGCTACAATCACTACAATAGAAGTACACGACGTCGCTCATGCCGGCGTGAAACGACTGGATGCGGAAACTCTGGTCGCAGTACCCGCAGACGCAGATCAGCGACACGTTGCCCGGCGTCACGATCCCCTTGAAATGGAAGCCACGGCTGAACAACCCGCGCCCTTCGAACAGCTCATAGTTCTTGCTCGATTCGGGTAGCACGAACGGTTGAAGCCTGACCCCCGGCACCTCGCCGGCACGAAACGCCCGCTCGGGGTCCTCGGAAGAGTCTCCGAGTACCAGGTCTGGCTGCACCAGGTACTCGGGCGATACCCGGACACAGAAGTGAACCCAGTCCTTGCCCTCGTCCCGTACGAAGGAGAGATCGAAATCTCGCTCCCTGCCCTGGCTGTCCGTGAAGGCGAGCACCGGACGACCGGTCTGTACCCTCGCAGTCGGCCAGCCCGCGCCGTGGGGGCGGACGCGGTCGAACGTGCAGATTTCTCTACCCTCGAACGTGACGGTCAGGATTTCGACCGACATGCGTACCACGAGACTGGCTCAGGCGCGATAGCTTGGCAAGGAAAGTCGGTTGCTGTCATCCTTTGCTTGGGGAAGCTGGCAACCGAGCGCCGTAAACATTGGCCAGTTGGCTTGCGAGGTCCGCCACCTTTATCCCAAGCACCAACTGCGGCACGTTAATTGGCGAAGCGCCCAAGCCCATGTTCGCTCTCATCAAGCATCGTTTGACGGAGGACTGACGTGCGAGAAGATCGTGCACATCCTTGGGCATGATGCTCAGGAACGTTTGGCCCCGAAACTTGTGCACCCCGATCTCTTCGATCTCGTCCCACCGCATGAACCCGGCGCGCAATATCGATGAATCATCCAGGATTCCCTCGGGGCCGATGACGAGCGCTGGACGGCGAACCACCAGTCGAAATGCGAGATACGGTCCGGCGAAGAGCGCACCGAGCACGCCGAGGGTCCCGAAGACCGGTGCCAGGACGGTTCGAATTTCCCCGGTCCACCAAAGGAACACGAGTAGCGCGGCCACGAGCCCGAAGACAACATCCAACAACAACAGGGTGAAGAGCCGAACCTTGCTCGGGTAGATCACGATCTCGGCCTTGGAGGGTCGCATCTCGATATCATAGGTGACAGGTCGGCGGCGAGACGGGTAGGAAACTCGCTCACCTCCCCACCATCGCCTTCAATTCCTCGAACCAGTACTCGACCACGATCAGCGGTCCACAATCGTACGGGATTGGGTGGTTCACTCGAGTCGGAACGGTCGGAATGGATGCGAAGCAGTCATGGGCCGGCCATCGGAGCGCTACACGGCCCGAGACCTGGCGGCGTCAGTCAGCGTCCTTTCTCACCGCATCGTCCCCACACGAACAGAGGTCGGGCGGCGGCTCCGGGACATTTTTCAGGAGTCCGGTGGGAAACTGGTCCTGCCCGGTGGGTTTATCCGGCACCTCCCGCCATCCCCCGCACTTGAAGCACTTGGTGTACAGTGGCACGACTACTCTCCTGAAACGATCCAATCCGTTCGCGGTACCGGCAGCGAGGTGAGACGCCTCGGCACGTCCGCAGCCCCGCGTTGACTACCCTCCCGCTCGCCCACCAAGCGCCAGGGCCTTCCGCACGGCCTCCACCTCCGGTTGCACCGACGGATGCCGGGCAAAAACCCGGGAACTCGCCTTGGTCTCTTACCAGAATACGTGGTATTCCGCCCACGCGAAAGTGAGGAGAACCGGGAGTGGTGACCGCGATTGGGGGCGGTCGTGAGAGTGATGCTTGGCGGTTCTCGATGTCAGGGCGTGGTGACGCGACGGTCGTGGAGCCCCAATCTACTCGTACCGCAGCGACTCCACCGGGTCCACGCCCGCCGCCTTGCGTGCCGGCAGGAATCCCGCGATGAGTCCGATCCCGACCAGAATCGACACGGCCGTGAGCGCGATCGGCCAGGACAGATTGGGGTTCGCGATGTACTGCATCGCCGGATTCTCGCCCGGCAGGGCGTTGACGCCCGCCACGACGAGAGCGGAGAGGAGGAGCCCGACCCCGCCCCCGACCAATGCGATCAGCAGCGCCTCGAACACGAACTGGCTCATGATGTGCCGCTTCCGGGCGCCGACGGCGAGCTTGATGCCGATCTCGCGCGTCCGCTCCCGCACCACCACGTACATGATGTTGGCCACGCCCACACCTGCCACGATCAACGTGAACGCGCCGACCAGGCCAAGGAAGATCTGAATGCCGGCGCCGATCTGCACCACCAGCTTACGGTCTTCGATCAGATCCCAGAGACCGAGGGCCCGCTGGTCGGTGGGATCGAACTGATAGCGCCGTCCCAATACCCGAAAGATTTCCGCCTTCACGTACTCGGACTCGAGAGGATGCCGCGGCCGAAGCACCAGGTGATTCACGAACTGGCGCCCGAAGGTCGTTTTCAGGGTCGAGGCCGGGATGATTGCCCGATCGGCGTCGGGGCCGTTGTTGCTCGAGTCCTGAAATTTCTTCTGCATCACCCCAACGACGGTGAAGGGGGTGCCGTCGAGCAGGACCGTCTTGCCCACCGCATCTTCCCCACCGAACAACCGCTCGGCGATCTCGTTGCCGAAGAAGATCACGCGCCGCCGTCGCTCCACATCCTGCGCGTTGATGAAGCGCCCGCCCCGTTGCGGAAACATCCGCCGCATCTCCGAGAACTCGGGGTGTATGCCTTCCATATAGGTGGTGGTCTTCTGGTCGCCGTACTCGAACGTCGTCCCCCAGCGCCCGTAGGAAGGGCTCCCGAGGTCCAGCTCCGGAATGGACTGCATGAGGATGTCGAGATCGTCGCCCGTGAGCCGGATGCGGCGCCCGTTGGGAAGCCCCTCGAAGACCTTGCTCGTCTCGCCGCCGTACAAGAGGAAGATGTCCTCGCCGGCGTTTACGAGACCGTCTTCGACGGCGATCCGCAGCCCGTCACCGAAGGCGAGGAGCAATACCACCGAAATCGTGCCCCACGTCATCGCCAGCAAGGTGAGCAACGTCCGGGTCTTTTGCGTCCGGAGGTCGCCGAGGAATTCCTCGAGCAGGATCTTCCACATCAGTATCTCAGCGCCTCGACCGGATCGAGATTCGCCGCCTTCCGCGCAGGGAACAGTCCTGCCATGAATGCAATGCCGGCCAGCAGCGACACCGTCACCGTGAGTACCAGGGGCGAGATCGTGGGCCGGCCCACGAACTCCTGTAATGGAACGAAGCCGAGGACCCACACCACGCCGACCGAGGCCAGGAACCCCAGGACCGCCCCCACCGCCACGATCGCGAACGTCTCCGCCAAAAACTGGAACAGGATATCGCGCTTGGTGGCGCCCACGGAGCGCTTGATCCCGATCTCGCGGGTGCGCTCCTTCACGACGATGTACATGATATTGGCGACGCCGATCCCGCCCACCGTGAGGGTGAAGCTCCCCACGATCGCGAAGAAGATCTTGAAGCCGAGGAACAGGTACGAGAACATCAGCTCGAATTCGGTCGTATCCCACACCGACAGGGCGTCCTCGTCCGTTGGATCGAACCGGTACTTGTTCCCCAGCACTTCGTACACGCGCCGCTCGATCACCTTGCTCGCCTCCGGACCGGGAGTCCGGTACACGAAGTTGTTGACGTTGCGATCTCCGAAGATTGCGACGTGCGTACTGGCGGGGATGAAGATGCGGTCTTTGTCGCGGCCGTTGTACGACGAGTTCTGCAGCTTGGGCCTCATCACGCCCACGACGGTGAACGGCACCTCGCCCACGAACACTTGGCCGCCGATCGCGTCTTCGTCTCCGAAGAGCAGCTCTTTCAACTCGTCGCCCAGCATCGCCACCCGGCGCCGCTCCTCCAGGTCCAGGCGGTTGATGAATCGACCGCCGGTGTCCGGGATGATGTTCCGCATGATCCCGTACGAAGGGTAGATACCGGTGATGTTGGGGTTTGCGCTGGCCGTCCCGCGCCGCACCGGCATGCTTCGCTCCTGGTACTCCGGGGACAGCATCACGATCTCGGGAATCTCGCGCAGCAGTATCGCGCCGTCCTCTTCCCGCGGCCGAATGGAACGCCCGTCGGGGAACCCCTGATAGCTCTTCGTGGTTCGGCCCCCGAACAGAATGACGATGCGGTCACCCAGGCCGTGAAACCGCTTCAGGGTCTGGCGCTCGAGGCCCACGCCGAACGCAAGGAGGACCACCACCGCCACCGTACCCCATGTGATGCCGAGGATCGTCAGCGCGGTTCTCAGGCGCTGGCTCTTGAGGTCGTTGAGGAATTCGCGAAGCACCTACGAGATTTCCCTCGGCGGCGGCTCGACGACGCGGTCTCCCGCCCGCAGCCCTTCCACCACCTCGACGCTGATCGCGTCGCTGAGTCCGGTCTCGACGGTCACCGTGTCCTGTGTGCCGTCGTCGCGGAGCAGGGTCACGCGCGCGGTGTCGCCCGCGAACTCGACCAGGCGCTCGGGGATCACCAGCACGCTGTCGCGCCGATCGATGATTACGTCGGCGTTCGCCGAATACCCGACCCGGAGTGTGGCGCCCTCGGTGCTCGTGAGGTCGATCTCCACGGGGAAGACCGTCGAGTTTTCCTCGGTCCGCGCCTTGAGCGAGATTTGCGACACCACGCCGGTGATCTTGGCTTGCGGTAACGCACCGATCTTGATGTCCGCGGGCATCCCCTCTTTGAGCTTCCCCACGTCGATCTCGTCCACGGTGCCCCGAAACAGCAGATGCTCCATCCCGGCCATGGACATCAGCACGGTGCCTTCCTGAAACGACGTGAGCGGCACCACCGGATCGCCCACGTCCACCATCTTCTCGAGAATGAAGCCGTCGATGGGCGAACGGATGACCGTGGAGATCGAGTCCGACGCCACTGAGAGCTTGCCGTCTTGCAGCAGCTGCAGCTGTTCTCGCGCCATCAGCAGCTGAATCTTCGTCTGCGCGTATCGCTGTTGCGTGTCGTCGTACTCGCGCTGTGAAACCAGATTCTGCGCGAGCAAGTCCTCCTGACGTCCAATCTCCCGTTCGAGGGTCGCCAACTCCACCTCACGCAGCTCCATTTCGCGCTTGGCCTCGACGAGCTCTTGCGGTGTCGGTTGGGGTTTGATCTCGAGGAGTGGCGCGCCGGCTCGGACAAACTCACCGACGTCCGCAAACCGCCGGCGCACCACGCCCGACAGCTGTGACTTCACGCTGATCTCCACGTCGGGCTCGATCCGCCCGACCGCAAGTGCTCGGTCCACGATGGTGCCGTACTCGACGGTTACGGTTTTGACGTCCGCGTCGCCGCCGCGGTTCGAGGCCCGCAGCACGGCCAGCGCGCCGGCGACGCTCAGGAGCGCGACGGCGCCGAGGATGATCTTGGATCGACGCTTCATGGGAGGGCCCCGTATGAGTAGTAGTTCGCAGTGCTATTCAGGTATACGAGCGCCAGCCGACCAGAGTTTCGGCCCAGTCCTGGCAGAGCAACGCCGAGAGCGAGGAGTCACTCTCGACCTCTTCGCCCTCTAAGTTGTTATCGATTATTGACTTCCGCTAACAGAGGCACACCCAACAGGGGGGAAGCAGTGAGCAGTGAGCAGTGAGCAGTGAGCAGCGACAGGTCGCTTGACCTCTTTCGGTGATTTGTCGCGGCTCTTCCTATCGCGATCGCTATCCCCGTATCCAGAGCCCGATAATCGGAATGAGCAGGCTCGCCCAGGCGACAAAGAGCCACCGGGTCTGCTCGCCGAGGCGCCGCTCCAGGGTGGCGTTCAGCTCAGCGGCCACGCGGTCGACCTTACCATCCAGCTTGGTGTCGAGTTCAGCCAGGCGCTGCTCGAGTTTGCCGTCGAGGCGGTCCCACTGACGGCCCCACTTCGCGTCCAGCTCCGCTAGGCGCTGCTCCGTAGGTTGCGTCCACCTGATTGAACCAGTCCACGAGTTCGTTCGCGATCTGCTCACCAGGCGATCGTAGAACAGCTTTGATAGCTTGGCGGTGACGGGCACCGGTGGTGGTCGTGGAGTGGCCACCGACAATGATACAACCTACGCTGGGCGGGCCGAGGATCAAAGGAGCGCGGCCGGTATCGATTGCTCCCTCGTTCACGGGACTGACAACAGCGATTGCAGATTAGTGATTAGCGATTGGCAATTTTGCTGAACCGCTAGCCAATCGCAAATCTCAAATCGCCAATCGTTTCCCCTTTCATTACTCCCCCAACCTCACCGGCTCACCGTAGCGTCCCACCACCGCCTTCTCCCCCCACCGCTCCTCGAACCATCCCAACTGCTGCGTATGCACCGGCACGATCTTCTCCGGATCGATCGTCTCGATGAGCCATTCCATTCCCGGCCCGTCGATGTGGCCCGAGGCGTGGAACGGGCCCTCCTCGGCGCCGGGGAGGCCGCCGACGGGGGTCATGCCGAAGTGGGAGAGCCAGTTGCCGAGGCGGACCTGGTCGAACAGCCGCTCCTCGTTGTATGCCTCGGAGCTCGAGTAGATGTAGGTCCCGTCCTCGGGTTCCAGGTCGATGAGGTTCGAGATGTCGAAGAACGAGAGGCAGAGGATGTGGCCCGCGGGATCGGCGCGGATGTCCCGGGCGTCCACGACGCTGCTGGCGAAGCGCTCGAGCACGTACTTCTCCCAGCCCTGGCGGATGCCCGCCGGCTCCTCGAGCACCATCACCATGTCTTCGTCCGGCGTGGGGATGGCGGGATCGATGACGTGCATGCGCACGAGGAGATAGGCGTCGCGGGTGGTGACCACGAGCTTGCGACCCTGGGCGGCGGCGACATCGTGGAAGGTGCGGAGGCGTTCGATGTTCCGGGGTGAGAAGTCGGCGATGACGAGGCCGCTGGCCCCGGCCACGACGTCCGCGGCGGCCTGGTGCACCTCCGGCTCTTCCACCGACGTCTGGCGATCGAGGTGCGTGCCTTCGACGATGAACACCGCGGGTTTCAGTTTCGCCGCTTCCTTGGCGAACAGCTCGGTGCGCCATTTGGAGTGGCCGTGGAGGCGGAGGTCGCCGGAGTAGACGATCCAGCCGATGGGCGTCTCGAGGGCGAAGGCGGCCGAGCCGGGGATCGAGTGATCGACGCGGAAGAAGCGCAGCCCGAGGCTGGCGGGGTCGACGGTGGCGAGGGGTGGTGCCTCGATCTCGGTCTTCGCTCCCTGGTGGTCGGCCCAGAACGCTTGCAGCTGCGCCTGGGCATCCGTGATGTCTTCGTCGGTCTGGCAGATGAAGTGTTGCCGCCCTCGTCGCGGCGCGCGCCCGATGGCCTTCAGCACGTCATCCTTCACTTCCCGTGGCTGGATGTAGCAGTCCTCGGCGTCCGGCCCGCCGGAGCGGCAGTCCTGTATTCCTTTAGTAATGGTGGCGGTCATGAGCCCCGTGTACACGGGGATCTCGGGTTTCAGGAACCCCAGGCAGCCCGAGTGATCCACGTGGGCGTGGGAGAGCAGCACCCCGTCGAGGCGCTCCACGCGCCGGTAGTGCGGATGGCTACGGTATCGCTCCCAGACGTCCGGCTCGTGGGCCCAGAGATCGTCGCGGTAGATCCCCTCGAGCGGCGGGATGAGTCCCATCCGCAGGAAATCCCGCAGCCCCACGGTCGAGCCTCGGGGCCTAAGAAACTCCTCGTAGAACCGGCCCGTGACGGCGAAGTTGGTCCCGAAGTCCAGGAAGTACGCCCGATCATCCCACTCGAGCAGGATCTTGTTGCCGCCGATCTGGCCGGTGTCGGCGTCGTGGCCGGGGGTGCCGCCGTACAGGGTGACAGTGGGCATGTTAGCAAGTTAGCGGTGGGCCGGCGCAATGCGGTGACCCCCTGAACCCCATGGTCGGCCTACGGAAGCCTGGGGAGACGGAACGGCCACAGCGTATCTAATACCTCGATGGCCTTGTCGTACTCACTCATAAGCGTCCTGCCACCGTCCAGTGCGGTACGGTGAAAGGCCTGCGCAAGCGAATAGCGGTGACCGATGAGTTCTGCTAACCCGTCATTCTCCGTCACCCCGCTTCGCACCCAGCTCGTTGAACCAGTTGAGAACAACGTGAATTCGCGTGAGCGCACCAGAGGGCTCTCCCGCACGCCGCAGCAAGAACCGGTCGCCGGACGGGTGGATATCATACGTCCGTCCCCACGGTGTTCCAGGTAAGAAGTCGCCGGTCACGACAACGCGCTGTTCCCCGATCCGCAAGGGCTGCGACTCGAATGGAACCATGAAGAGGCTATCTCCACTGAGGTCGCGGTAGTAGAGGGTCTCGCCGTCCGGCGCCCAGAGAGGTTCCCAGCGACCACCGCTCGACACCACGATTGTCTCGCCGCCGCCGGCGAGTGAACGCACATACACCGCGTATCGACCCGGCTCGTCTGATGCGTAGGCCATCCACTGACCGTCGCGCGACAGTGCCGGGTGCACCTCCATAGCGCGGGTCGCGAGAAACGCGCGTGGTGTGCTGTCGGTATCGAGTGCCAAAGTGAAGATGTCCGATCCGGTGGCCGGATGATCGGAGCGCTGCAAGCCGAGAACCGTTCCGTCTGCAGACGTGGAGTACGGCTGCTGGTGGTGCGGCTCCGTGGTGATCCGCTGCACGTCACTTGAGCCGTCGACGGACGCGGCGTAGAGATTGAGGTGGGGGCCATCTTGGCTCGAGTTGTAGAAGACCTGATGGCCGTCGCTGCTCCATATGGCCCAGAATGCGTCACTCTCCGGGTCCGTCAAAGGACGACCTTCGCCCCGTTGCAGGTCGTAGATCCAGATCACCGAACGGTTCACGGACCGCATGAGAATGACGCGAGCGCCATCTGGCGATATTCGAAGTGTCGTTTCCCCGGCGCGAACCTGGGCTGGTTCGACAGCTCCACGCGCATCAACCCACACGAGCAAGGGAACCTGTCGCGCGCCCGAAGCGTACGCGAGAACCCCCGCCTCAGAGAGAGCGTACGCGTCAACATAGACACCCGCTACGACCGGTGCCCCCGACGCCGTCGTACGAAGCCCGCGAACGTCAAAGTCGGCAGCCAGGAGATCGCCGTTCCACCAATAGACGAGGTCGCCCGTCGGGGCATACCATGCTCGATTGCCCGGTTCGAGTATGGTGCGTCGCTCACCAGAGCCGAGTTGATAAACATCGATGCGCTGACTCTGTGCTGCGTGCCTCACACCAAAAAGGAGCGCGTCCCCGCCCGGCAGGACCTGTGGTGACCAATTCACCTGGTCTGGCACATCGCCAAACCTCCCCGCGCGCTTGATTTGCTCGGGCGTGCCCCCCGCCGCAGGGACTTCCCAGATCCCCGAAATGCCATCTATGCGCCCTCCGAAGATGATCGTGTCATTCGGTTCCCACGTAGCGCCGAAGAAGTTCTGCAGCTCGAGTATTGGCGCCGTCGAGCCGCCGATAAGCGCAACCTTGTTCAGCCAGCCATCGGCAGTAAACCCGATCCACCGCCCGTCCGCCGAGTAGAAGGGCTGCCGAGCTCCCTCTGTCCCGTCAATGGGCTCTGGTTCAAACTGATCGAGTCTCCAACGATAGAGGCGGCCCGTTCCCGCCCGCCGGGCGGCGTACACCAGCTCACTGCCGTCACGCGACAACGCGATCGGTGAGGATCCGACCAGCGTGTCGCCCTCCGGGAGGTGGAGGACAAAGCGATGGACGCGTGCCGAACTGGCGTCTCCTCGCCACGGTCCCCAAAGCGCCAATCCACCTACCAGCACAGCGATCATTGCGACGATCCATGCTGCAGCGGGCCGCCTGTGGAAGGGTATCGGCACCGCAAGGGCCGCCGCCGCCACTCGCGCCGCACTCGCAAGTACGAACGTTGGATCGCGCAACGCGCCTGCCATCGCCTCGGCCGTGGCAAACCGATCCGCCGGCAACTTCTCCAGCGCCGTCGCCACCGCCGCCGCAATGTTGGCCGGGACCGACTTCCGCGCGCTCGTGACAGGCGCGGCCTCCTCCGTCACGATCTTCATGATGACCTGCTGGGCCGTGCTCCCCGTGTGGGGCGGGTCACCGGTCAACATCTCGTACAGCATCGCTCCGACCGAGTAGATGTCCGACCGGTTCGTGAGGTCCTTCTCTGCCGTTGCCTGCTCGGGACTCATGTAGTGCGGCGTGCCGAGTGAGAGCCCCGTCTCCGTCATCCGCCCACCTGCCGCCGCACTCACCGCCAGCGCGATCCCAAAATCCGCCACCATTGGTCGGCCGTCGTGCAGCAAGATGTTCTCCGGCTTGATGTCGCGATGGATCACGTTGTGGCGATGCGCGTAGTCCAACGCGTCCAACACCTCGATCGCAATCTGCACGGCCTCGTCGATGCCGAGCTGCGTCTCGCGGTTCAGCTTGTCCCGCAGCGTCTCGCCCTCGATGTAGGGCATCACGTAGTAGAGGAACCCACCGGCCTCTCCCGAATCGAAGAGCGGGAGGATGTGTGGGTGCTGGAGACTCGCGGTGGTCTTGATCTCCTGCACGAACCGCTCCGCCCCCAAGACGGCGGCGAGTTCGGCGCGCAGAACTTTGACGGCGACCTTACGGTCGTGCCTGATGTCCTCGGCGAGGTAGACCGTGGCCATGCCACCTTGACCGAGTTCGTGCTCGATCGCGTAGCGGTCCGCGAGGGCGGCCGTGAGGCGTTCCAGTTGGTCGGCCATGGGGTCGTTGGGGCTGGGCTGCCCTACGATACGCCATCCGGCCTGGCTCGGCCAGCAGGTCGGGCGTGCCGCCGTAGAGCGTGAGGGTGGGCGTTAGCAAGTTAGCGGTGCCCGGTGGAATGCAGTGAAACCCCTGAACCCCATGCAGAACGGGAACTAGGTCAGATACAACAACTTGTGAGCATTCACGCGCGGTGCTCTGGGCATCGGTGCTGTATCTGATATTCTCGAGTTAGGCAGGAAGTCGTACGAAACTCACAACAAGACTCACAACACCTGCCCTCGAAGGGCTGTGGCCTTGTCATGCTTGAAGGTCAAGTCCTGAGTCCTCTGTAAAAGTTGTCGTGGCGCGAACCCCCTCAGCGAAGAGTTACGCAACAGCGGATTGTGAATCCGCCGCTGTGTGCGTGAGCCCAAGCTCGCGAC
>JBDHDH010000078.1:0-21622 GCA_039591615.1 Gemmatimonadota bacterium
CACCACGGATCATCGCAGTATGGCAGAATACCCGGAACGCGTCCACCTCGGCATCCGCATTATGATGAAGTGTCTCGGCGTCAACCGTACCATGATCGGTGTCGAAAAGAACAAGCCTGATGCCATCGACGCCTTGCGCCGCACGCTGCCCCTCGATCTCAATGTGACCGTGCATCCGCTGACGGTGAAGTACCCGCAAGGGGCAGAGAAGATGCTCATCTCCGCGCTCATCGGCCGGGAGGTTCCCTCGGGCAAACTTCCGTTGCACGTCGGCGTGGTGGTGCAGAATGCCGCGTCGGTGGCAACGATCGGGGAGGTGTTCGAAACCGGACTGCCGCTGATCGAGCGAATCGTGACGGTGACCGGGCGCGGCGTGCGGCGTCCGTCGAATCTCCTGGTTCCGGTGGGAACCAAGATCTGCGATCTCCTGGATGCGTGCGGTGGACTCGCCGAGGATGCCCGCGAAATCGTCTTCGGTGGCCCGATGATGGGCGTTGCCCAGGCCAACCTGGACGCACCGATCATCAAGGGCACCACAGGCGTGGTGGTGCTCACGGAAGCTGAGTGCAAGCCGGTTGAGTCTTGGCCGTGCATCCGCTGCGGCCATTGCCTCGACGCCTGTCCCGTGTTCCTCGATCCACAGCGCCTCGGCAGCCTTGCGCTGGCGGAGCGATACGAGGAAATGGAGGTGGCGGAGCATCTGGCTGACTGTATGCTGTGTGGCTGCTGTTCCTACGTCTGCCCCTCAAACATCCCGCTTCCCCAATTGTTTGTGCTGGCCAAAGCCGCGGTGCGAAAGCAACGAGCTGCTGCGTGACCGATTCGCGGCTGCTGATCACGGCGTCGCCGCACCTCTCTGCGAAGGATACGACGCCGAAGATCATGTGGTCGGTCGTGGCAACGCTCGTCCCCATCATCGGTGCCGCGGCCTATATCTTTGGCCCTAGCGCGTTCCTCGTGGTGAGCGCCGCCACGGTGGGCACCCTGGTGACCGAGTGGGTGTTTGGGAGCGCGGGCACCCTCCGGGACGGATCCGCGGTCATTACCGGATTGCTGCTGGGGCTGACGTTGCCGGCCGGGCTGCCACTCTGGATGGCGTTCGTCGGGGGAGCCTTCGGGATTGGATTCGGGAAACTCATCTTCGGTGGGCTGGGGCAGAACATCTTCAATCCTGCTCTCCTGGGACGGGCGTTCCTGCAGGCTGCCTTCCCCGTCGCCATGACCACCTGGCCGATTATCGACGGCAGGTGGTGGTCGCTTCGCGGTGACAACCTCGCGCTTCCCCTGATGAGCGCGTCGACGCCGGACGCCCTCACGGGAGCCACCCCCCTCGGGCTCATGAAATTCGAGCAGACCGGCACCGGAGCCCTGAACTTGATGGTGGGACAGACCAGTGGCTCGCTGGGGGAGACAGGGGGGCTTCTGATTCTGATCTGTGGCGCCTACCTCGCCGTCAGGAACTACCTCAATTGGCGGATTCCGGCGAGTATTCTCCTGACGGTCGCCATGTTCGCCGGCGTCCTCCACCTGGTCGATCCCGTCCGGTTCGCCGGTCCCCTCTTCATGGTGTTCTCCGGTGGCCTGATGCTGGGCGCGATGTATATGGCGACCGATATGGTCACCTCGCCGGTCACCAACGTCGGCGCGTGGATCTTTGGAATCGGTATCGGAATCCTCGTTGTAGTGATCAGGGTGTGGGGAGGACTCGCTGAAGGGGTGATGTACGCCATTCTCCTCATGAACGCGTTGGTCCCATTCATCAATCGGGCGACGAGACCGCGCCTCTTCGGGACGCCCCGGGCGACGGCACGGCTATGAGCGCCGAGACCAACCCTCCTGCCGGTGACGGAGCCCCATCCGTCGCATCCCTCGAGCCGAGGCATGTTGCGCCGTCGTGGCGACTGGTGAGCACCCTGGCGATGGCTGGCGTCATTGCGGGACTGTTGATCGTCTTCGTCTATCGGACCACGCTGCCGGCGATCGAGGCCCACAAGGCACGAATGCTCCAGCTCGCCATCCAGGACGTGCTCAAGGCACCGGAACGATTCGACACTCTCTACCTGTACGACGGAGCGCTCACCCTGCGGCTGCCGGAGGGTGCCGACCCGCGACGCTTCGACAAGGTGTACCTCGGGTTCGATGAGCCCGGGCGACCGGTGGGGTACGCGATCACGGCGGGTGAGCCGGGATTCCAGGATGTCATACGGCTGATCTTTGGGTACGACCCGGCCCGCGGGGAAGTGCTGGGCATGAAGGTGCTGGAGAGCAAGGAGACCCCTGGATTGGGTGACAAGATCGAGAAAGACCTGCGGTTCGTGACGCAGTTCGAAGGCGCGGAGCCGCCGTTGGAGGGCGTCAAGTCACGCGGCACCCCCACCACCGATCCGCATGAGATCGACATGATCACCGGAGCCACGATCTCATCCCGGACGGTGATTCGGATCATCAACAATGCCGTGGACCGCTGGCGACCGGCGTTGGACGCCTACGCTCGGGAAGGGGGCCCGTGAAGCAGACCACGCCGCAGGAAGCCCTCATTCGGGGCGTTTGGCGGGAGAACCCCGTCTTGATCCAGATGCTCGGGCTGTGCCCGGCCTTGGCGGTGACCAACACCGTCGCCAACAGCCTCGCAATGGGACTCGCGACGTTCTTCGTCCTAGTGGGGTCGAGTCTGCTCGTTTCCACCTTCAAGCGGTTCATCCCGCATCAGGTTCGCATCTCGACGTACATCATGATCATCGCGACGTTCGTGACGGTCGCCGACATGTCCCTCGAGGCCATCGTGCCGGACATTCACAAGGCGCTGGGGGCTTTCATCGCTCTGATCGTGGTGAACTGCATGATCCTGAGCCGACAGGAGGCCTTTGCATCGAAGCAGTCGATCGGGCGGTCGCTGCTCGATGCCTCGGGGACCGGGTTCGGGTTCATCATTGCGCTAGTGTTGATGGGAAGCGTGCGAGAGGTACTCGGGAACGGCACGTTCCTCGGACTCAGCGTGTTGGGTCCGAGCTACGAGCCCTGGGTCATCATGATCCTGCCGCCGGGCGGATTCCTCACGCTGGGCTTCATTCTCCTGACGTTGAGCTGGGTTCGGAGCCGCCGGGCGCCGAAGTCCATGGTCCGGGAGTGGCCCGAGGGCGTGGCGTCGGAGAGGGCTGCGTGATGGAGAACCTCATGTGGATCCTCGTCTCCGCCATGGTGGTGAACAATTTCACCCTGGCCCTCTTTCTCGGGCTGTGCCCCTTCATGGGCGTCTCGGCACGGGTCGCCACGGCGCTGCGGATGGGGGCGGCGAATATCTTTGTCATGGTGCTCACCGCGATCGCCGCGTGGTTCCTGAACACTTACGTCTTGAGCCGGGCGCCGTACCTCCGTCTGATTTCGTTCATCGTGGTCATTGCCTCCCTCGTGCAGATCGTCGAAATGGTGGTCAAGAAGATCAGCCCGGTCTTGTTTCGACAACTCGGGATCTATCTGCCCCTGATCACCACCAACTGCGCCATCCTGGGGCTCGCCATCTTCCAGACGAACCGAGGGTACGATTTCCTGGAAGGGTTGTTCTTTGCCCTCGGCGCGGGTCTCGGTCTTACACTCGCCCTCGTGCTCATGGCGTCGATCCGGGAGAACACCGAGCTGGCCGATCTGCCGGACGTGGCGAAGGGCATGGCACTGGTCCTGATCATTGCCGGGAGCCTCTCCATGGCCTTCATGGGTTTCGCGGGTCTGTTGAGCTCGTCGTGACCGAGGTCCTGGGCGTACTCGGCGTGGCGGCGCTATTCGTCGTCTTCGGCCTGGCATTCGGCCGGCGGCACAAGGCGGACCGCGGGGGATGTGGGTGTCGTCGGGACGAAGGGTGTGGCGCCTGTCAGGTGGAGGATCGCCGGGCCGGCTGATCGGTGTCGGGCCACTCGTAGCCTTCGTCGGGGTCGAAATCGCCGTCGATCGTCTGCGGGGAGCCAGAGCACCGTACCTGCATTCGAAGCGGAGCCTGGCAGACGTGGGGGTGCAGCGCGGGCTCCTCGTCGACGATCATCGATTGAAGCCTCGTGTCGGTGGGAAGATCGGCCTCGACGAACTGCCAGAGCGGGCATCGGCCACGAGTCCAACCGAATGGGCAGGTATCATCCGGCTGTCGGCAGTACTGCGCGCAGAACGCCTCGGCTACCCCCTCGAGCTCCTTGGTGGATCTTGGCGGCGGGATGGACACGGGCACACTTCCTCGTGGCGGGGTTCGAAATATTAGTATACCACCTTTTCTAAAGACACCCTGAACTCGACGTGAAACCGGTGCGGGCTGCCTATCGCCTTTGGGTGCAAAGAGTTGCAAGATGATGACGACCGCCGGATCTGTCCGCGCAGCGCTGGAGGGAGTCGAGATCGAGCATCTCGCCGACGAACGGTGCTGCGTGCGCGTGACGCTGGCCCGCCACCTCGGTGCCCATCTCCGACAGCGCTTCGTCGGGAATGCCGAGGGCGAATGGTCCCCGCTGGGTGAGCTGCGGTGCGCCGCCACGGCGTCCTTGCAGGCCCTGGAGCGGACGTTTGGAGTCAGGAGAGGCACCTTCGCGGTCGAGGGTATCAAGACCGTGGAGTCCTTCGACTGTCCTGCCGTCGTCGTCGCAATCCAGACCCAGCACGACGAGGAGACGTACCGCTTCGTGGGGTTCTGCGAGGTTCGTGGAAACCCGGTGGAAGCTGCTGCCAAAGCGGCCCTGAGCGCGACCAACCGCTTCGTCGCCTGGCACCTGGCATAGTAGAGTGCACCCCGGGCGTGCCATAACGACGGGGAGAACCTGCCAGGCCCTCCCCGCTCTCGTGCTCGGGCGAGGCTTCCCGCGCGAGTCCAATCATCGTCTTCACGAGCTTCTGGCGGGCAGCATCCACATCCTGCTGGAGCACGACAGGGTTGTCCAGGAGGGCCTTCTTGTGCTCCCGGCGCACAATGGCCGCCTCGAATTCGGCAATGACCTCATGCAGTCTGTGCAAGAACTCGTGACCTTTGCTCATTTCCCCCCTCTTGCTGAGAATCTGGGACCGGGGACCATGTCGGGGATGGTACCCCGGAAGAAGATGAAGACGCGTCGCGCCGGGGGCAACCTGGGGCCGGAGGACGATTGTGGGAGTGCGGGACCGCATTGTGCAATCGCCGCCCCCGCAGCTTTGTGACAGTGATCCTCGCCGTCGTCGTCACCGCCCGTTTGGGAACGCAGCCTCAGATGGCCGATATCGCTGAATCCTACGTCAAGCTCCAGATACTGCAGGTTGGGACATGCGCGGCGATCGATACTCGATCCGCCACGGAGGGTCGCGTATCGCCGCTGGAGCGTCTATCGCCCCCCTTGCGGGCAGCGGGTCCTGATGGTCTAATGGTACCCCGTCCCGGGGCCTTCTTACCTTCGCAAACAGGGGAACGACCATGGACTTTACAGGCCTCATCATCCAGTTGGTTTCCGGCGCCGTCGGTGGGAACGTTGCGGGAATGCTCGCCAAGGCCCGAAGCCTGGGCCCGGCACTCAACAGCATCCTCGGCGCTATAGGGGGCGTTGGCGGTGGCCAACTGCTGGGTGGGTTGTTGGGAGGCGGTATGGGTGGCAACATCGGCAGCTCGGCCGTGGTGGGTGCGCTACTGCCTCTGATCGTGAGCCTCTTGAAGAAGAAGGCCTGATCACCCGGCGTTCTCGGGGCGTAGCAGGTTCTTGGCGTGTGCGGCGTCGACCGCGCGGGCCATGCGGTGTGCCTCGGCAGAAGCGACGTGCCGGCCGAGGTCGGTGAGCCGATAGTAGCGCCTGCGGTGGTCGTCGCTCGCGTCAGGCTCCAAAACCTCCGATTCCTCGATCAGTCCTTGCTCCAAAAGCCGGCCGATCGCACGATACAGCGTTCCTGGCCGGAGCGTCGTGGTTCCGTGGCTACGTTGCTCGACCTCCAGCATCACCCCGTATCCGTGCCGGGCGTCCTCGGCGAGGGCGAGAAGGATCTCGAAGGAGACGGGCGTGAGGGGCAGGAATCGGCGCGGATCCGGGTCGTGGCCTGTCACAGAGGTCTCCGATAGTACTCTCCTGAAGAATATATTCTTTGGGAGAGCATGCCGCCAGCATGTCTCGAGTCGGATCCCCGCCCAGCGAGGGGTGGGCAGCACCTGTCGTGGCACGCTGAAGGGTGCGCGCATTCGCCCCGCTTCGTGGTGGTGTACGCGCGCCTGCTCGTTTCCCGTGGCGGCTTCACAGCGAATTCACGCTTTTCATAAAGGAATCGTGGTACAGTGGTTCGGGCCTTTCGGCCTGGGGAGATGGACCGAGTCACCGGTCGCTCCTCCCGGCCACACCCGGCTTGAGGCTGCAGGTGCTCGCTGGCGGGGAGCTCTGTCGAGTAGCCGGGTGACCACCGCGGGGTATGCTGGAGCGCACATGAGCGGCCCCGCGGAGTGAACCCCCGCCTCTCGGGGGTAGGCGTCGAGGTGTGGAGCTCTGCACCTCGACGCCATTCATTTCGGGGACCCCCGCCCTTGCGTGGTTCCGGCGTCCCAACGAGAATGGGGGGCCCCGTCCAGCCGATGGAACCGCGGCCAGGAGTTCAGAACGCGTGAGCAGCCGAATGATTGGCCCGATCGGGGTCGTCCTCTTCCTGATCCTCTGCGCGTGGTGCATCGTCCATACGGCGCCGCGGATTCAGTCCGATCTTGAGAGCCGTTCCGCCACCGCTCTGCTCGCCGCACGACTCCCCCTCGACGAAGTGGTATTCCGTGGGAGGGATGCGACCGTCACGCGTTCGCTGGCGTCGCCGGAGCATGTCGAGCGGGCCCTCGCCGTCCTTCGCGAGGTGCGTGGCATCCGGACGATCACCGTTGCATCTCCGTCGTCCTCCGGAAACGAGCGCTAGCCGTGTGGTACGTCGCCACCGAGATCGTTCTGTGGATGCTGGCGGCCCTCCTGCTTGGGACCATGACGGGATGGCTCATATGGAGGGTACGCGCCGCTCGGACGGTCGCAGCCGAGAAAGAGCATCTCTTGGATGCCCTGGAGCGCCAGGAGGAGGAATTACGCGCTGCGCGGGGTACCGTGACCGAGCTGCAAGACCGCATTCGCGATGTCGAGAGTTCGATCACGTACCGCCAGGAGCGGATCGAAGAGCTCGAGCAGCAGGTCGCAGCCACGAGTGTGGCCGTGAAGGGACTGGAAACCGCCAGGGAGTCCTTGAAGGAGGACCTGGCGGCGCGCGATCGGGAGTTGGAGCTGGAGCGGGAAGGAGCTGCCAAACTCGAGCGATATGCCAAGCAGCTGCGGGAGGATCTGGCCGCGCGAGAGCGAGAGCTGTCAGAACGTCGGTCCGAGGGGCGGCAGCTGGAGATGGTCACCGAACGGGTGGCGGAGCGGGAGGCGCGGGTCCGCGAGCTGGAACCCCTGGAAGTGCGGGTGAGGGAGCTCCAGGAGGAGCTTGCCCAGGAGCGGGAACGCGGGCGGTCGATGGCAGGCGAGAGGGCTGAAGAGCTCGATCGACACCGGCGACGCGTCGCCGAGCTGGAGCCACTGGTGGGGCAGGTTGCGGCGCTCGAGGCCCGGGTCGGGGAGCTGGAACCCCTGACAGAGCGACTCGAACAGCGTGATAGGGAGGTCGCACGCCTGCGTGAGGAGGCGGATGCTCGGCCGAAGGACGCTCCACCCCCACGTCCAAAGAAGAAGAAAAAGAAGTCGATGGTACGGCCGTCACGCGGCTCAGCGAAGGACGATCTCAAAGAGATCAGCGGAATCGGCCCGGCCATCGAGCGTCTCCTCAATCGCCTCGGCTATCGGACATTCCGTGACATCGCGCAGTGGAACGAGGAGGAGATCGATCGCGTCTCCGGCGCAATTGGCGCCTTTGCCGGGCGAATCCGACGAGACCGATGGGTCCAGCAGGCCAAACGGCTCCATCGACGAGAATACGGCGAGCAGCTCTGATCGTATTCCCACCATCGACCCCGTGTGCAACTCCAGGACGATCTATCGTCTTCATAGGCGAGAGGCCGGATGTAGTGTACTTGCCCGCGGTTTCAGATGTAAGGAGTGGAACGATGACGTCGACTGGACTGAAAGGTAGGCTCCTCGCGCCGGCCGTGTCGGTCGCTGCCGCCGCGATCGGGCTCTTCCCCGTTGCGGGGGCCGAGGCCCAGGCCCCAATTCGCGCGTTCCCGTCCACCGCGGAGGAACGTCAGGCCGTATCTATTACCGTGTACAACCAGAACTTCGGACTGGTGCGCGAAGTTCGAGCTCTGTCGCTCGGTACGGGGCGTGTGGCACTGGAGTTTCGAGATGTGGCGGCGCAGATACAACCCGAGACTGTCCATATCAGATCGCTCGAGGGCGGGAGCGGTCTGGTGGTCCTCGAGCAGAACTACCAGTACGATCTCCTCAACCCTCAGAAGCTGCTCGAGAAGTATGTGGGGCGCACCATCAGAGTCTATCGATACAACGAGAAGACCGGACGCGACGAGGAGCACGAGGCTGAAGTGCTGTCGGTGAACCAGGGGACGATCCTCCGAATCGGTAACGAGATCACGTTCAACTTCCCGGGACGATTGGCCTTCCCCGAGATCCCCGACAATCTCATTGCGAAGCCCACGCTCGTGTGGCTGGTCGATAGTGATCGCGAGCAGGAGCAACTGGAGGTCTCGTATTTGACCCGGAGCCTCAACTGGAAAGCCGACTACGTCTTCGTGGTCAATGAAGACGACTCACGGGGCGATCTCACCGGGTGGGTCACACTCACCAATCAAAGTGGAGCGACTTACGAAAACGCCACCCTCAACCTCGTGGCGGGAGACGTCCAGCGCGTCACGCCGGAGGTCCGGGGCTTGATGGAGGCCGATGCAGTGAGGCGGGCCGAGGCACGAGCGCCGCAGTTCACGGAGCAGGGATTCTTCGAGTATCACCTCTATACACTGGAGCGGCCCACCACGCTCCGGCAGAACGAGCAGAAGCAGGTGACGCTGTTGGAGGGGGCGGGAATCGCCATCGACAAGCGTCTCATCTTCTACGGGGCGGCGCAGTATTACCGTGGCTCTTACGGGCAAGTGATATCAAACCAGAAAGTGGGTGTCTATCTCGACTTCGAGAACTCCAGCGGCAACCGGCTTGGCGTTCCGCTCCCCAAGGGTATCGTCCGGGTGTACAAGGCGGATCCCTCGGGTGCCCAGCAGTTCATCGGCGAGGACCAGATCGACCACACCCCTCGAGACGAGCGGGTGCGGATCAAGATGGGTGAAGCGTTCGACGTCGTCGGTGACCGGCGGCAGATGGATTACACGGTGATCAGCCGGTGTGTCTCGGAGAGTTCCTGGGAGCTCACCTTGCGGAACCACAAGGACGAAGACGTCGACGTGGAGGTGGTGGAGCCGGTGGGGGGCGACTGGGAGATTCTCTCCTCGAGCCACACTGCCCGGAAGACCGATGCGCATACATTCGTCTTCACGGTGCCCGTCGAGACACGCGGCGAGACGGCGGTGCGCTATCGGGTGCGGGTGAAGTGGTGCTAGTCGGATAACGCGCTCGCCGCGACGATCTCTGCTCCGCTTGGCCATTGACTGCGTGCGTCGACATTTACTATCTGCGGGTGTTCAGTCCTTCCGCACTGGCATACGCATGCTTCCCTGGCTACACTAGCTCCAACCCGCGCCTCGAGGTGGTTCTTCATGATTACCGTAACTGCCGTCCCTGTGGAGCATGAGGACCTGTACGCTCTGCTTGTCGAGAAAGAGCGTGCGCTACGGCAGGAGAATCAAGGAACGCTGCATCGCCGGGGGCCCAGGAAGCGCGGCCAGGATCGTTGGGTCCATGTCCGCTACAAGGGGTCCATCAGGCTCCAGAAGTGTCTTGGCGGAATCGTCGTGGCGGAGCTGAGGTCCGGAACGCCCAGCGAGGAATGGCAGCTACTCAGCTCCTTCGTCGGGTTTCTCATCAGACACCTGCGGGAGGAGATCGGCACGATCACTCTGAGCCTCGCGAGTGTTGAATCGTAGCAACACGCCTTGCGTCTTCTTACGGGGTGTGGCAGTTTTTTTGACGAAGTAGTCGGTTCGACTGCGCTGATAGGCTCCTCTGTTGGTCCTCGAGGAGCCCGGCGGCCTCGTCATCCGTTGGTTGCCGCGCCGCCGTACTCTCTGGGATGATGGCATCATGGCGCCAACGGATAGTGACCGCTCTCCTCACCACGCAATCCGCATGAGAGACGGTTCCGTCGCCGAGCTTCGGTGCGCCCTCGGCCGGGGAATGCGCCCGTGCTGACAACGTTGGGGGTGGTGATTCTCGCCCTCGTGGCCGGAGCGTTTCTGGGTCTCCTCACGGCGTGGCCCGCCTGGACCAGAGAAGCTCGGCAGCGTCAGATCGAAGCGATGGTGACGCGGGGCGAGATCGAGCGCCAGGCCAATCGTATTTCCTTCCTCGAAAATCGCGTTCGCGAGCGGGATTCGGAGATCAAGCACCTCGAGTCCGATCTCAGCGCCAAGGATCTCCTCAATGAGGGTTTGAAGATCGGGATGGCTCAGCTCCGTGACCGGCTGAGCGACCTGGAGCGGGAAGTCGCCGAGGCGTCAGCACGGGTCGGGCAACAGAACGGAGACTGGGCGACCGAGCGGTTGCGCGAGCGTGTGGCCGAGTTGGAGCCGCTGAAGGTGCAGCTGGCGACCCGTGATCGGCGAATCCGTGAGCTCGAAGGGCTGGCGGGAGAGTTGGAGGAATGGAAGGCAAAGCTGCAGGCCGTCCGAGAGGAGCACCGGGAAGAGGTCGCCGCGAGAGAGAGTGAGGTCGAAGACTTGCGCCGGCGGGTTGTCGAGCTGGAGCCTCTGGCTGAACAATTGCCCCAACGCGACGATATGCTCGAGGAAGTGGCACGCCTCAAAGCCGAGGTGGAGACTCGGGAAGATCGGATTCGACGCTTGCAGGATGAGCAGCAGCGGGCGATGGAACGGAAAGACCAGAAGGTCGAAGGGTTGCGGAAGCGAATCGCCACTCTCGAACCGCAACTTGCTCGCATTGCGGAGCGCGGTACACAAGTCGAGGAACTGGAGGCGACAGTCCGCGAGCTCAAAGAAGAGCAGCGCCGTCTCGAACAGGAGCACCGCCTGCATACTGAAACGCAGGAGGCACGGATCGAGAGTCTCCGAGACGAGGTGAGCGAGATCCCCACTCTCCGGGAACGCCTGGCGGCCCGCGAAACCCGTCTCGAAGAGCTCCAGTTCTTGGAGAGTCAGCTCTCCGATCTGGAGGAGCTGGAGGGGCGGCTCCGGGAGCGGGAGGTTCGGCTCAATGAGTTGGAGCGGCAGCATAGCCTGACCGCAGACGACAAAGATCGGGAGATCGCTCGTCTGCGAGAGCGCATCGGCGAGCTGGCTCCGCTCGCAGAGCGGCTCGACCGGCGCCAGGAACGTGTCGCAGCACTGGAGCAAGCGCTCGAAGCGGAGCGGGTGGAGCGAGAAGACCTGCGCAAGCAGCTGGAGGCTCGCCAGGTGCCGATCGATATCGGTGAGCAGGATATCGACACGCTTCGCGCAGAGCACTCGGCGACGCTGCAGAACAAAGAGCGGGAGCTCGAGCGCCTCCGGAAACGGATCGCGCAGCTCCAACCCCAGGCTCGACGTCCGCGGCGTGGTGCGGGACGCGGCACTGCACGAACCCGTCAGCCATCCCCTCGGAAGGACAACCTCAAACGCATCCGCGGCATTGGGCCGGCGCTCGAGCGGAAGCTGAACGACCTAGGCTGTTATACGTTCGACGACATCGTCGGATGGGAAGGTGCCGAAATCGAGCGCGTGGCGCGTGCTCTGCGGGCGTCGCCCAAGCGCATCAAGAGTGAGTGGATGCAACAGGCCCGCGTGTACGCGCAGCGGGACGGCAAGAACAGCTAGGAGGTCGGTCCGCTGGTCATGGGGCGACGGTTGCCGCGGCCATGGGAATACGTACGCGGGTGTGCTCCCATTCGAGCAGGAGGACCGTTCGCGTCTCGACTCCTCGCTCGGCGCGAAATGTGAGTGTCTCCACGTGGTCGGCAAGCCTCTCCCTCGGCACGCGGGCTCGGCCCACCTCCTGAGCCTTCACTCGCGATGTGTACCGTGCAATGTGCCCCCATTGCGTTATCGATCGATTCACGATCACGGTCCACTCGTCCTCCGCCGGAACCGTGTAGAACGAGTAGCTTCCGGGCTCGATGCGGATACCTGCCACGTCGAGGGGGGTCGTGGTATGAATCATCGTGGGTTCGTTCGCTCCCGTTCGCCATAACCGTCCGTAGGGAACCGCTCTCCCGCCGATCATGGTCCTGCTCCGCGCCGAGGGCCGACCGTAGCAGATCTTGACCAGCTCGCCACGGACTTCGAACGTGAGAGAGTCCAGGGGGCTCAGACGCCCATAGGTAGGCATTCCCATGACGATGCACGCCGTGTCGGGGATGACTACCTGGGATCGAAGTGGTGAGCCGACGGCCCCATTCAATGCAACGGCGACGGACAGCGTGAGAACAGCTCGAACCACGTCATGACCTCCGGACGAGACGTTCACTCTCTTGTAACCAATGAGGGCCAGCAAGGTTTCCATTCTCAACCACCATTCTGTCGCGCTTGTAAGGAAATGGTAAGGACCGTACCAGCCAGTGGGAACCTCCGGGCCATTGAAACCGTACTGGAGATGAATGATTCGATCCGCGTACTCGTTCTCTGATCCTCCATGGTTCCCCGGATCCGCGGAACCCCGTGGGGGGCGGGGGCGGCACAGCCCATGACTGAGTTCATGCAGCTCCTGCAGGGCGCGTTCGAGAGCCGCTATGGGCTCGAACGCGAAATCGGCAGGGGCGGTGCCGCCGTCGTCTACCTGGCTCGAGACTTGAAGCACAATCGACGGGTAGCGGTCAAGGTGATGCGCCCCGACCTGGCACCGACGGTCGGTGCAGACCGGTTCCTTCGCGAAATCCAGATCGCCGCCAATCTCTCTCATCCCCATATCCTGCCGGTGCTCGATTCGGGACGCGCGAGGGATTTTCTGTTCTATGCCATGCCCTTCGTCGAGGGGGAAACGCTCCGGGCGCGCATCGCGAAACGCGGGATGCTCACCGTCGAGGAGACCATGCATGTCTTGCACGATGTCCTCGACGCGCTGCACCACGCGCACGTTCTGAAGGTCGTGCACAGGGACGTGAAACCCGAGAACGTACTGCTTTCCGGCCGTCACGCGCTGGTCATGGATTTCGGCGTGGCGAAGGCCCTCAGCGCCGCAGCCGCCGTGCGGGAGTCGGACACCAAGGGAATGGCGCTCGGGACTCCGGCGTACATGGCTCCTGAACAGGCGGCGGCGGACCCGGAAATCGACCATCGCGCGGACCTCTACTCGGTGGGCATTCTCGCCTATGAGATGCTCACAGGGCACCCTCCCTTCCGGGGCGACTCGCCCCAGGCGGTGCTCGCGGCCCAGGTCACCCAGCATCCGGTGGAGGTCACGGCTCACCGGCAGGATCTTCCGGCGGGGCTCGCCGACCTCACCATGCGCTGTCTAGCCAAGAAGCCTGGGGACCGCTTCCAGACGGCCGAGGAAGCGCTCCACCAGCTCGATGCGGAGATCACTCCCACCCGAGCGAGCGGCACGCTCGCCACCACAGCGGTCACGAGTCCCTTCGTCCGCGTTCGGCGCCGGGGCCTTGCAGCAAGTCTCGCCGCTGCGGCCGTGGTGCTTCTCATCGCGCTCGGTTGGTTCTTCGGAGCGTCGACCGCGCCCGCGGCAGCCGATCGTCCCGTCGTCGCTGTCTTGCCGTTCGAGAATCTGGGGCCCACGGAGGACGAATACTTTGCCAACGGGATCACGGACGCGATCACGGCTCGACTCGCGCGTGTCGGTGGCCTGGGCGTGATCTCCCGATCGAGTGCCATGCAGTACAAGGGCTCAAGTCTCACGACGCAGGAAATCGCTCGAGAACTCGGCGTCGGCTACGTTCTCGAGGGGACCATCCAGCGCGAGCGCCCATCCGACACCGGCAGCAGGCTGCGTATCATCCCGCAGCTAGTACGAGCATCCGACGACACACAGCTCTGGGCGAACGTCTACGATGGCGACGTATCCGACGTGTTTCAGGTGCAATCGGAGATCGCGGAGCGGGTTGCACGAGCCATGAATGTCACGCTCCTCGAAGGCGAGCGGCGATTGTTCGAGACGGCGCCGACCGCCAACCTCGATGCCTATGAGCTCTACCTTCGGGGCCACGATTACCTGGTCGGCAACGTCGGCGCGGGGAACGCCAACGCGAGGCGCATCGCTGTGGAGCTGTTCCAGCGGGCGCTCGCGCTGGACAGCACGTTCGCCCTCGCCTACGCCGAGCTGTCGCTCGCCCATATGTGGCTGTTCCATTACTTCGTGGATGCCAGCGACGAGCGGCTCGTGACGGCCAAGTCGGCTGTGGATCGGGCGCTCGCCTTGGAACCCGATCTTCCCGCCGCACATCTCGCGCTCGGACATTACTTCTATTGGCGGCCGTCGCCCGATGCGTCCAGAGCCCTCGAGGAGTTTCAGCACGTCGCCGAGCGCGAACCCAACAATGCGCGGGCGCGGATGCTGATTGCGACGCTGCAGGCGGCCCGAGGCGATTGGGAGCAGGCACTGGAGAATGCGGCTCTGGCGGTGGAGCTCGATCCCCGCGAGCCAGACTGGCTCGAGAGTGCCGGCCGGTTCCATCTCTACGCCCGGCGCTACGAGGAGGCCGAGCGCTTCCTCGACCGCGCACTCGCGCTGGCCCCAGATCTCGCCGGCGCGTATCAGGCCAAGATTGCGCTGTATCTTCGCTGGGCTGGTGATTTGGAGAAGTCTCGTGAGGTGGTGGAGGAGATGCAGTCGCGGGTGACCCCTGGAGAGGTAGCGCAGGCGCTCATCGAGTCCGGGAGAGTGCTCGTCGTCTCCGGGAGCTACGACGCCATTTTCGAACAGCTTACCCCTGCCTCCATCGCCGGGCGGTTTCCGTTCGACTATCTCCGTATCAAGGCCGAGTTCTATCGCCTGAGGGGCCAGGATCGCCGATCACGTGCGTACTATGACTCCCTGCGGGCGGCCGTCGAGGACGTACCCGTCGAACGGGCGGGTTCTGATGTCGTCAACATGTTGCTAGGACGCGCGTATGCCGGCCTGGGGCAGCGGGCGAGCGCGATGCGACATGCGGACGCAGTCGAGGGGCTGGTAGCCAAATCGGAGGACGCGCTCCGGGCTGCGGGGATGCGGGGGGCGCTGGTGTGGATCTACGCAATGATTGGTGAGGACGAAGCGGCAATCGCCCACGTCGACGAGCTTCTCGCGACCCCCAGCCCGTTTTCCGTGTCCTACCTCCGTGTCGAGGAAATCCCGGGCTCTGTCCGTCAGCATCCGTTGTTCCAGCGTCTCCTCCGGCAGTCGACAGACGATGTGCTCGCGGCCTGAGCCGGCGGACCGGACGGTTCCGCCTCACAAGCACATGTTCTCACACTTGCCTGTGCCCGTCGGGCCGTCCCAGTTCCTTCGCCAGCAAGCCACCTCGCGGTAGAGACTGCGTTCATCTTGAACGTAGTGTGCGCTCGGCGTGCGGCAGCAGGAAGTCAGGGATCTTTCGAAGTCGGGAGCGTCCGCTCTCTTCCTCCCAGATCCGCTCGAGGAAGTTCAAGTGCTCATCCATCGCCACTTCGATTTGCTCCGGGTCTCCACTCATGATGGCCGCCAAAGTGCGCTCATGAATCGCGATGGCGAGTTTGGGTTCGTCGGATGTCATGCGGAGTGTCATGTCCCGCGCGATCTCGAGCTGGGTGAGGAGCGTGCGCATCATGCTGACGACCGTGGCGTTCTTCGTCGCGCGTGCGATCTGCAGATGGAATTGGAAATCGAGGCTCAAGGCCCGGTTGTGGTCTCCCGCCGCTTCCCGCTGTAGGTCGATCGTCCGCTGCAGTATCTCGAAATCGTCATCGGTGCCGTACAGCGCGGCTAGCTGGGCGACCCGCGGCTCGAGCAACCTTCGAGCTTCCAAAACTCCGGTGACCTCGCTGACTCGTATCTGTGAGCGTGCATCCACGAGACCCAGCGGAACGACCTCCGATTTGATGAACATGCCACCGCCGGGGCCGGGCCGTACTTCGATCACGCCGGAATCGGCGAGCAGTCGAACCGCCTCCCGCACGGTGGGACGGCTGATCTCCATTTGCCCGGCCAGCTCCCGCTCGGACGGGAGTCGATCACCGACATGCAGGTCACCAGCTTGAACTGCCCGAGCCACCTGGGCCACAGCCTCCTCAAACGTGTGGCGGGTTCTCACTGGCGAAAACACGGCTTCGTCTCCTTCACAGATCCGTAACGAACGAGCACTCCACCCAACACTCCCCGTCCCTGATGGGAGAGGGGGCCTGGAGGTGAGCGCTACCCGAGCACCGAAAAGCTGCTCCCGCGGTTGATCTCTCGAAGGCGCGAGAAGAACCCGACATTCAGCGTCACGCCGGTGTGGTGGGTCTTCATCGTCACGGGGTCCTTGTCGTGATCCTGTCCCTGCTCGCACGCATCGATGAGCGCGGTCATGAGCTGGCCAACCACCGGCGCATTCTTATACTGATTCCCGCTCGTGCCCACCGCCATGTAGAAGCCTTTCAGACTGGACTTGTCGTAGATCGGTATCCAGTCATCGGTCACGTCGTACAAATCGACGATGCCTTTTGGTTGATTCGGGATCGGCAGGCTCGGCACCCGCTTGGCGAGACGATAGACTTGGGCTTGCCACTGCTCTGTGGTCACCTGTCGATTGAACTCATCCGGGTCTTCGATCCATTCCTGGGGATCACATGAGGGGTCCTGGCTGCCGAGCAGAATCAGATTCCCTGCCTCCGGGCGACTGTAGCCGCCGATGTCATCGTCAGACATCACGTATCCGTCGCGCTTCGTGTCATACTCCTTGGGCGCGGGGACGAAATGGACCTCGTGCCGGAGGGCGCGGGTCTTGATTTTCATATCCTCCTCCACCCCCGCCATCCGGTTGATCAGGAACGAATGGGGTCCCGCGGCGTTGACCACCACCGCGCTATCGATCTGCTCACCTCCCTCGAGCGTCACCCCAGCCACGCGTCCGTCGGCCTTGCGAATGTCCACCACCTCTTCGTTGAACCGGAATCTCGCCCCCTTCGCTTCCGCGGCCCGCTGCAGGTTGTGTACAGAAAGCTTGGCGTCGTTTATGTAGCCGGCAGTCGGGATAAAAAGCCCTCCGATGACGTGTTCGGCAGGGGTTTGGTCGAATCTCGGGTCGTCCGGACGTCGTGGAGGCCAATACGAGTGATCGTCGAGCAACGGAGCCTTCTGCTTCAGGGTTTCCAGGTCCCACTTTTCGTACGGGATGCCCAATCTGTCGTGGATCTCGAGGTGCTTACTCAGATCCTGACCCTTGGTCCGAATGACGAGCATCCCGGTGTGCCTGAGCTCGGCCAGGCCCATCTCGTCGTCGACCTCGAGATACTCCCGCCAGTTCTTCCAATAGAAGAAGCTCTCGTAGGCGATCGCGGTGCCTTCCCAGGTGGAATAGTGGGTTCGAATGATCGCGCAGGTGTTGCCGGTCGAGCCGTAGCCGGCGACGGCCAGTTTGTCGATGTTGAGGGTTTTCCACCCCCGCTTCGACGCCTCGAACGCGATCGCCGCCCCAATGATCCCCGATCCGATGATGATGATATCTGGCTTTTCGCTACCCATGGGTTCCTCGTACGTGCAAACACCTCCCGGCTTCACGCCGCGTGACCCGCGACCCGTTCCAGGCGGGAGTGGCGCTGTGTACGCTGGACCAAAACGGTCCGGCGATTTACCTTTGCTGGTCAGTAAAATTGACAGACTAAGGTAAGTTATTATTACCGATTCGGTCAAGGATAAGGACCGCGACGGCAGCGGGCGCCATTCCGACCCTCGGCCCAGGACTCCTTGTGATTCTCAGGAAACGCAGGCCCTTCTGGGGTAAGCCGCCGCTCAGATCGAGCTACGACGCCGTGATCATCGGCGGCGGCCTCCACGGGCTCGCCACCGCCTACTATCTGGCCAGCCGCCATCGGATGACCGACATCGCGGTCATCGAGCGACGCTTCATCGGGTTCGGCGGCGCGGGGCGGAATACGGGGATCGTCCGAGCAAACCAACGGACGAAGGAGAACCTCCGGCTGTACGCTGAGGGGTTGAAGCTGTGGGCCGAGCTGACCGCCGAGCTGGACTTCAATCTCATGTTCAACAACTGCGGCAATCTGAACCTGCTGCACAGCGAGGCCGCCATCGCCAGCGCCCGCCTCCAGGTAGCCAACGCCCAGTTTCACGGTGTGCACATCGAGATGCTCGATGAGAAGCAATGTCATGATCTGCTGCCGGCCCTCAACCTCTCGGAGGACATCACCTTTCCCATCTTCGGCGCCATGTACCACCCGCCGGGAGGCGTGGTGCGCCACGATGCAGTGGTTTGGGGACTGGCGCGAGGTGCGACGCACCACGGCGTCCACATTCATCAACAGACTGAGGTCACCGGCATTGGAGTAGAAAGGGGAAGGATCACGTCAGTGGAGACCGACCGTGGCATTATCCAAACCCCTCGGGTGCTGAACGCCGCGGGAGGCTACTCCGCCGGCATCTCGTCAGGACTCCTGGGCATCCGTCTTCCCATCGAGGTCCTCACCATCCAAGCGATGGTTACCGAACCGGTGAAACCGATACTGCCACACGTGTTCTCATCCGGAGCCTACCACGTGTACGGGAATCAGACGATCAAGGGCGAGGTGGCCACCGGTGCCCATATGGATCCTTGGCCCAATTACACGAATCAGACCACCGCACGCTACATCAAGCATCAGGCCGAGGCGCTTGCCGAGCTGTTGCCCTGCCTGCGGGGCGTGAAGTTCATGCGACACTGGGGTGGCCTCGCCGACATGACACCAGACATGGCGCCGATCATTGATGGCAACCGCCCCATCGAGGGCTATTACGTGGATTGTGGGTGGGGCTACTTCGGTTTGAAGTCCTCGGCGGTTACTGGGAAATACATGGCTCAGTTCATGGCCAACGGCGAGTGCCCGACGATCTTGCAGCCTTTCACGGCCCGGCGATTCCAAGAACATCGGCTCATGGGCGAGATCGCTTCGCCGGTGAACTACGGCCCATGGAACTAGTGGGAGGGAGCTAGCCGTGGCCTTGACCATCACCTGCCCCATCTGCGGCCCACGAACCGGATACGAGTTCCGCTATGGCGGGGAGGAGCGGGGACCGCGGCCCGCAGAGGACGAGCTCACACCGGAGGCCTGGTGTGCCTATGTGCATGACCGCAGGAATGTCGCAGGCGTGCAGAAGGAGTGGTGGTACCACCGGGACGGCTGCGCGGTGTGGTTCACCATTCATCGGAATACCGTCACGAATCTCGAAGTCGAGGAAGAAGAACCGTGAACGGGCGATTGACCGGGTTACCGACTCTGCGCGTGGATCCCCACCAGGCAATCGCGTTCCTGTACCGTGGGAGGGAATTCCATGGGCAATCGGGTGACACCGTGGCCGTCGCTCTCTTTGACAATGGGGTTCGCGTCTTCTCCCGGAGTGTGAAATACCATCGGCCCCGCGGGCTGTACAGCCTGGACGGCGAGTCCAGCAACTGCGCGATGGAGATCGACGGTGTTCCGAACGTCCAGACCGAAAAGACCTTGCTCCAGAGTGGGATGAGCGTACTCCCCCAGAACGTGGTCGGCAGCCCGGAAACCGACCTCCTGGGATTCATCGCCCATCTCGATTGGGCAATGCCGGCGGGGTTCTACTACCAGACGCTTCACAGGCCTGCGTGGTTCTGGCCCATTGCCATGAGGCGGATTCAGCAACTCGCCGGCGTGGGCCGGATCGAACCCTCCTTCCGAATGAAGGGTGTCTTTGACGAGGTCTATCCCACGACCGACGTGTGTGTGATCGGGGGCGGGCCCGCAGGAATGTGTGCAGCGCTGGCGGCAGCCGCGTACGACCTCCGGGTCATCCTGCTCGAGGCTCGGCCTCATCTAGGTGGCATGTACGACCATCGCGTCGTCCTGGACGCGGAGGGTCGCACGCTCCACGATCGAGGCATGGAGCTGGCGTCGAGAGTCGAAGCAACACCCCGCATCCGAGTTCTCCGCCACACCTCATTGATAGGCATCTATAACAACAACCTCGTCACCGGGTTTCAGGCGGGAGACGCCGACGATGCTTTCGACGAGCGGTATGTGGAGCTTCGGGCCCGCAGCGTGGTTGTGGCGACGGGATGTATCGAGCGTCCGCTGCTCTTCGAGAACAACGAGCGGCCGGGCGTGATGCAAGCGGGGTGCGCGCACCGAATGGCGAGAACCTATGGTGTCCTCCCCGGTTCCAGGAGCGTGTTCAGCGTGGGCCATGACCTGGGCCTCGAGGCGGCGCTCGATCTCGCTGAACTCGGTCTCCCAGTGCTGGCCGTCGCCGACTCCCGTGATCAGGGCCGAGACGAGGCACTGGTCGAGGCCTTACAGGCGAAAGGCATCTCGTATCTCTCCGGCTGGGTGGCAGAAAAAGCACATGGACGGCGCGAGCTCACGCGCGTGACCTTGACCGCCATCCACGGGGGTGCGCGGCGTGATTTCTCCTGCGATCTGCTGGTTGCGTCGGCTGGCCTTACTCCTCTCACCGCTCCATTGACCATGGCCGGGGCAAAGCCGGCCTTCGACTCGCACACCGGGTTCTTTCTTCCGAACGGTATGCCCGACAAGATGCACGCGGCGGGAAGCATGCTTGGGCATGGTTACCCGGAGGCAATCGAAGCGTCGGGCAGGTACGCGGGACTTGAGGCGGCCGCCGATTGCGGCGGGGCGGCGGGGAGCGCCCTCGAGGAAGCACGGAACGCGGTGAAGGCCGCACCAGGGACGGCGGGATCCATGATCGTCCGGGCGCCGCGATCCGGTCGGAAAGCATTCGTGTGCTTCGACGAAGACACGACGGTGAAGAACGTGAAGCAGGCCTTCGACATCGGCTTCGATGTGCCGGAGCTCTCCAAGCGCTTTGCTGCGGTGGGCACTGGGCCAAGCCAGGGAGGCGTTGCCGCGCACAACTTCCCGTTCCTCCTTTCCGAATATCGGGCAGAGCCTCTCGGGGGGGTGGTACCCACGACGGCGCGAGCCCCCATGGTGCCCGCTTCGATCGCCACCTTTGCCGGCACGAATCACGACATGCACAAGCGCACGCCGCTGCACGATTCGCAATCGCAGGCGGGCGGCATCATGCGCCGGATCGGGGTCTGGAAACGGGCGCGTTACTTCTCGCCGGACCTGCTCTGCCGAGAGGAGATCGAGAACGTGCGCAAGAACGTCGGTCTCATCGACATCTCAACGCTGGGAAAGTTTAGGATCTTCGGGCCCGACGCGGAGAAGGCGCTCCAGCGAGTGTACGCCGGAAACATGGCCAAGGTGCCCACCCGCAAGCTCAAGTATTCGGCGATGTGCAACGACGACGGCTGCCTAGTCGATGACGGTGTGGTCACCAAACGAGCAGAGTGCGATTACTACTTGACTACGTCCACCGGAAGAGCCGGGGTGACAGTGGAGTGGATCCGCTATCATACGCGCTATGACAACTGGGACTTCCACATCGTGAATCTGACCGACGCGTTTGGCGTC
>JBDHDH010000079.1:0-17057 GCA_039591615.1 Gemmatimonadota bacterium
GATACGTTTGGGCAAAGTGGCGGGTGATAGCAGGCGAGTCGGAACGAGAGGGCTGGGGACACTGAGGGGTAGGCATCGGAGAGTAGGGTTCGCGCGCGGAGTGAGGAGTAGGGCGGAGGGCAGAGGGCAGAGGGCAGAGGGCAGAAGGCAGAGGGCAGAAGGCAGAAGGCAGAGGGCAGAAGGCAGAGGGCAGAGGGCAGAGGGTAGAGGAGAGTGGCTTCGGCGGTCGGTGCTCTGCCGCCGCCTACTCGGTACGTGTTCCGCTACTGGTCACTGCTGCTACTCTACTCGCTGCATCTTGAACACTGCCACCGCCGCTTCGGCGGTCGGTGCTCTGCCGCCGCCTACTCGGTACGTGTTCCGCTACTGGTCACTGCTGCTACTCTACTCGCTGCATCTTGAACACTGCCACCGCCGCTGCCCCGCGGCGTGCAGCCAGAGATCGGCGAAGGATCCCGGCTGGAGCTGGGTATGAGCGAGGATGGGTCCCGCGCTCTCCGCCGGGGTTGAAGGCGCTGCCAGGCACGAGCTTCCCTTGTGTTCCCGTTGACTCATCGAGGAGGTCATTCGGTCATGTTCGCGCGAGCCTTCCGAGCTCCCATTGCAGCCGCCGCGGTTCTCGTTGCCTTCCTCGTTCCGTCTGGTGCGGTGGCGCAAGTCTCTCCCGAGACGTTCCAGTTTCAGACCGACGAGAAGTTCGATGCGTCCACAATTGCGTCGTATTCCGGGAATCACGTGGCGGTCTATCGCTACATCGACGAGCATCTCGATGAGCACCTCGCGAGCATTCAGCGCTGGCTGAGACAGCCCTCGGTCAGTGCGCGGAACATCGGGATCCAGGAGATGGCCGAGATCCTTCGCAGCGATCTCGCTGCGCTGGGGTTCCGAGAGGCGGAGCTGGTGCCCACGTCAGGCCATCCCGGCGTGTGGGGTTACTACGATGCTGGAGATCGTCGACAAGTACGAAGAGCGGCTTCGCACCGCGGACGGTGCGCTGTTTCCCTTCAACTCCCAGCTGCCGTCCGGTCGGATGGCGATGTTCCTCGGTGTGAAGGGGATCCTGTACACCGAGATGGAGGCAACGGGCGGACCGCGGGGCGGGCCAACGCGGGCGGAGATCCACGGGTCCTACAAGGCGATCGTCGACTTCCCCGTCTGGCGTCTGGTACAGGGTCTTGCCACCCTCACCTCGGAAGGTGGCAATACGATTCTCGTCCCGGGCTACTACGATCCGGTACGGCCCCCGACTCTGGAAGAACAGCGCTTGATCAACGGACTCGCCGAGCAATGGAACGATGCGCAACTGCAGACTGAACTCGGTGTCGAGCGATGGATCGACGGCGTCACCGGACGGGAGGCGATCCTGCGATATCTGTATCATCCCACCCTCAACATCGATGGCATCTGGGGTGGTTACACGGACGAGGGGGTCAAGACCATCCTTCCCCACAGGGCGACCGCCAAGGTGGACTCACGGCTGCCCTACGGTCTTACTCCCGATACGGCCCTCGCCATGATCCGTCGCCACCTCGTCGCGGCGGGGTTCGGCGACATAGCCGTCCGCCGGCTCTCCGGGGACCCGGCGGCGCAGACGTCCATCGACGAAGACCTGGTGCGAGCTGCCATCAGCGTATTCACCAAATACGGTCACTCACCGTCGGTCTCGCCTCGGCTGGCCGGGAGCGCGCCATTCTATCAGTTCACCGAGCGCCTGAGACTTCCCTTGGTCTTTGCCGGGCTCGTGCACGGATCCGGGGCGCACGCACCCAACGAATACATGGTCATCCGACCCAAGCGCGGGTCCACGATAGCCGGACTCGCCGAGATCGAAAAAGCGTATGTGGACCTTCTGTACGCGTTGGCGGGAGGCAGGGTGAATAGTGAGGAATGACGGCAGCATTAGGGGCAGCCCTGGTTGCGATGTTGCGCTGTCACCACTGTCCGCCCCGCACAGGGAGCCGCTCTCTGGTCGATGCTTCGGTGCGGGCACTTCACCGCCACCTCATCGAATCTTCATTACGCTCGTGGTAGTTGGCAAAGACCTGCAGCGATCATCCCATTCTTGCGAGGAGGTTCCGTGAGCGCCGAGCGAACCGAGCCCGAAGAGCTGTCCAAGATTGCCCAGCAACACCAAGAGCTTCGGGACACGCTGAAACAGGTCGCCGAGACCACCAGTCTCGAACGGCTGGTCTCCCTCTTGGAGAAACTCCGCGAACAGCTCCGGGAGCATTTTGCCGACGAGGAGGGCGAAGAAGGGTTGGAACAGGCGATTGGAGAGTCGGCGCCGCGACACCTGCGAGCCTTGGAGGCCCTCTTCGATGAACACCGGGAGTTTCTGGAGGTGGTCGGTGGGATGATCGAGCGCTGCCAGGCACTCCTGATGGGGCCCAAGGCGGAGATCCTACGCGATGTGCAGACGCTGACCGAGCGCCTGCATCAACACGAAGCGAGGGAGACGGATCTCCTCACCGACTCCGTCTACACGGACGTCGGGACGGGAGACTAGTCAGTCCCCACCGCTAGGTTTTCGTTCTCGCGCAACCGGGCTGCTGCGGTGGGCATGCTCCCGGGGCAAGGATGCGGGTCTTGTGACCCAAGAGCCCCGTTTCGTCCCGCCGGATCGCCGCGAGCACGGCGTCACGGAACCAGCGGTACGAGTTCATCACGCGTTCGTTCGACACGCCGCTCTCGAATGAGACGTAGCTGTCGGCGATCATAAGGTCGCTACGGGCGAGGTAGAAGGTAGCTCCGATGATGCTGCGATTGAGCTCATTGAGGAAGACGAGCTTCTCTTCATGGGTGGCGTCGGGGCGCAACGATCCCACCGTAAAGAAGTTCAGCAGGCGACGCGTGTCGTCGAGCTGGACCCACAGGGTGATCCCTCCGCGCTCCGAGATCTGCAGATCGCCGTCCTCGTCGATCTCCGCATTGATGTAAGCCTCCTGGAACACCCCCCGAAGCCGCTCGAGCGTCATGGTGTCCTGCGGGGTCGCGGCTAGCTGCGCGGCGGCAAGCGCGCCACTGGGGATCAGCCCGACGGCGATCAGGATTGCCACTCCTCGCATGCCCCCTCCTTGGCGTGGGCGTTCGCATGTCCCTGTCTCACGCATGGCGCTGCAAGACGGATGCCGGATGACGGGAGGGTCAAGCGGACGGTAACCTCTTGCGAGAGATGATGTTGCGCAGATGTGAGGGATGTCACGCTGGCGGTACGGCTGAAGATATTGCCGGAGAGCCGGGCAAGGTGCGGAAACCTCGCGCGCCGGCGCAGAATCACACCCCGAGCCTCCTGCCGGCCAGCGGGAAGTCGGTCATGCCGGTGATGAATCGGCAGTTGGCCCACCGGCCGATGGCCACGACCTGAGCGAGATAGATGACGACGACGGCGATCCTCATGAGCGGGACCGTCCGGGGGGAAGTAGGTCGGGGGAACCCCAAATGGGGTTAAGCCGTCTCGATCGCCTCCGCCTGGAGTCGTGGGGCCTGCCGCGCGCGGTGGAGGATCAAGGCCAGGAGCACGAGCGTGACCACGGCACCCAGCAGCAAGATCGTGCCGTTCGACAGCTTGAGCACGGTGCCAACATAGCCGTAGAACGTCAGGCGGATGAAGCGACCGATCCCCGAGGCCGTCACGTGCCGAGCGATGGGATAGGAGGCGAGCGCGGACGCGCTACGCGCGATCCAGAAGGGAATCGGTGCGATGGCACAGGCCACGATGGTGAGGAACGGCTGGGCTCGGAACCAGCGAAGCACCCGTGCTGCCATTCGGGAGTTCCGAAGACCGCGCGCGACTCGAGAATGGAGAGCGACGTGGAACACGCGATAGTTGATGTACTCCACGAGGGTCGCAGCGGTAGCGCCCAGGACGCCGATGAGAAGGGGATTGTGCAGCCGCGCGAACACTATCACGATGGGCTCGTACGCCGTCGGCAGCAGGCTCCCATAGGGCCCGTTGATCAAGAGGGACAGGGAAAAGAAAACTGCGAGGTCGCTGATGCCGGGAGCGAAAGAAATCGTCAGGGCGCCGAGCAGTGATACCACGCCGCTCGCCCAAAGCAGACGATCCCACGAGGCGGGCGCGACGGGGCGGGTGAGCCAGGCGACGGTGCGTCGCAAAAGGGAAGGACGTGCCGTCACCGTCACGTCGGTAATCGGCCGGATCGGCGTTTCGGGTTCCCGGTGAATGTCCGGGGTAGTGAGGTGCATGGCGACAAGGTGCGGCAAGATACCCGGTCCCGCATCGCCGCGCCAGCGGCGCGTTACGAAGACGGGGGGCCGACGTCCCCCCAGTCATCTCACGCGTCCATTCCGGCGTCTGCCCGCGCTTCTGTGGGTCCTCCTTGGCCGGTCTCGACGCGCTGTCTCACACCTTACCAGGCGACCCCATAGTCCTCGCCATGATTGCTCGAGCCGCCCCACATGCTGCCATGCTCCCGGTCGAAGAAGATGGCATTGATCGGGCCGGAGGTCAGCCGACGAAGGTCGGTGTCGTATCCCATCTCCTCCAGTTGGCTTCGCACCCACGGGGGAACGGCCTGGTTGAGCGTGAGCCGACCGGGTCGCGACTCGTGATCCCGGAACGAATTGCGGAGCTGATAGCTGGCGATGTTGGCCGCCTCGGCGGCTTCTTGGACGTTCATCCCGAACTCCACGACGTTCAGGAAGAATTGCAGCAGGTTCTGGTCCTGGGTGTCGCCGCCCTGCACGGCGAACGAGAGAAACGGCCGCCCGTCCTTGAGCGCTAGCCCCGGCGTCAGCGTCGCGCGCGGGCGCTTGCCGGGTTGGACGACGTTGAACGGATTCTCCACCTCGTCGACCACGAAACTCTGCGCTCGCTGGCTCAACCCTACGCCCGTGCGACCCGCGATCACGGCTGGGATCCAACCGCCACTGGGCGTTACGGAGACGACCCAGCCCTCCTCGTCGGCGGCTTGAATCGAGGTCGTTCCGGAATAGAACGCCTCTTCAAACGCACGGTCGTCGCGATCGGCCGCGGCGCTGGTCGTCGCCTGAACCCCTCGCGGCCACTCATCGAGGAGGTGTCGATAGGGATTCGACTCCCCCATGAATGGGTATGGGTCGCCCGGCTTTACGTCTGGATCGTTGCGCTCCCAATTGATCTGTTCGGCCCGCTGCTTCGCGTAGTCCTTCGAGAGCAGGCCGTCGATGGGCTCGTCGGGTGGGAAGTAGGGGTCGCCGTAATAGAAGTCCCGATCGGCAAACGCCAGGTTCATGGCCTGATACAGCGTGTGGATGTACCTGGCAGTATTGTAGCCCATGGAGGGGAGGTCGAAATTCTCCAGGATGTTGAGGGCCTGGAGCATCACGGGTCCTTGCACCCAGGTGGTGAGCTTGTACACGTCGATACCTTTGTAGCTCGTCGTCACCGGCTCCTCGATGTAGACCTGCCAACTGCCCAAGTCCTCCATCGTGATGAGCGCTCCTTCTTCCCGGGCGCCCCGAACCAACTCCTCGGCGATATCTCCCCTGTAGAACCGATCGTACGCGGCGAGGATCGCGTCTCTGCGACTCTCCCCTTGGGTGAGGGCCTGCTGCTCGGCCTCCACCAGCTTCCGGAGCGTGTTGGCCAGATCGGGCTGAGGGAAGATCTCTCCGGCGTTGGGTGCTTCCCGTTGTTCCCCGCGGTGGGTGAGATACGCCTCACGCGAGTACTTCCACTGCTTGATGCGCTCCTTGTGTTGCTCGATCGAGTTGGCTGCTTGGGCTTCGATCGGATAGCCGTCGGCCATTTGGATAGCGGGGGCGAGCACATCGGCCAGACTCAACGTGCCGTATTCCGCTAACATGACCAGGAGCCCCCCGGGTGTGCCGGGGGTCACGGCTGCGAGGGGGCCGTATTGGGGCGGGTACTTCAGCCCTTTCTCTCGGTAGAAATCGGGCGTCGCGCCGGTCGGCGCCACACCCAGGGCGTTGATTCCGATGACCTTCTGCGTTTCCGGATTGTAGATCAGAGCCTGGGTCTCGCCTCCCCAACTCAGCACATCCCACATCGTTGCGGTCGCAGCGAGCATCGCGGTTGCCGCGTCCACGGCGTTGCCCCCTTGCTGGAACATCATGGCGCCGGCCGTTGCGCCGAGTGGCTTGCCGGTGATCGCCACCCAGTGCCGGCCGTGCAAGACCGGCTTGACGGTGCGTTGGGCTGCAACCGGCGGCGGGATGGCAGCGCCGAGGGTGACCAAGATGACCGACGCAGCGAGGGAGAGTTGCACGCTGCCACGCATTGTGTCCTCCTGGGTTCGGAACTGGCTTACGGGGACGCCTGAACATAAGGGGGAACGGCTGCGGTCGCATGGGCAGGCAGTCCGGGCGCAGCGAGGCGGGAGAGGGGGTCAGTCCGTGAAGATTTCTTCAGAAAAATTTGAGTTCCCCGGAACCCCTGCCGATCATTACCTTAACATGCTCGGGGTTTACCCTGAGTTGCTCGTTTGGCGGCGGGCTCCTTTGGAAACAGATCGACCGAACGTGTCATGCCCCCGCGGGGGCAGCGGGACGCTCGGAACCAGGTCGGCGACCGCCGCGATGGCGGACGATTGGCTCGCCGCTCGCACTGACGTTTGAGCCGAGGCGTCGAGAACGCCTCGCCAGGTGAAAGGCCGCGCATGGCCACGGCAGCATTTCCTCCAACGACGCCCGACGCGGCGACGACCGAGGGTCCCGTGACGCCTCGTATCATCCGCGTTCCCGAGCACACAGTCGAGGTGGTATCCGACTCTGGCGAAGGCGCACAGAAGTGCGGCCAGATCTTCGGCACCCTGTCCGCGAAGATGGGGAATGGTGTGTGGACCGTCGAGATCATCCCCGCGGAGATCCAACCGCCCGCGCGGACACCCGCAAGCGCCAGCGGCAACCGCATTCGCATCGGCTCGGGCCCCGTCACGAATTGGGGAGATGCCGCGAACATCGTTGTGGCGTTTAATGAGCAGGTGCTGCTGGCGCGTCATCGCCTGGACGCGCTCGCTGAAGACGCCATCATCCTCCTCGAGGATGTGTGGGCGACGCACTCCGATCCGGATATCCGTCGGGCGTGGGAGCAAGCGATGGAGGAGCTCGGCACCCGCGATTACCGGATCATCGGGGTGCCGATGGAAGAGCAATGCCTCACGGTGGTCGAGAATCCGCGCTTGGGGAAGAACATGTTCGCCCTCGGTACCCTGGCGGCCCTCTACGACCGCGACGCGGAGACGGCTCACGATATCATCAAGCGGCAGTTCCGAAAGAAGGCTGAAGAGGTTGTTGCAGCGAACGTCGAGCTCTTCCAACTCGGATATCGCTGGGCCGCCGACCATTTGGATTTTCGCATCGAGGTTCCGGCTACGCCCTCCGTGCAACCGATGGTGGTGATGAACGGCAATCAGGCTTCAGCCGTGGGGGCCGTCGCGGCCGGAATGGAGCTCTGCGCGATGTACCCCATCACGCCGGCCACGTCGGTGTCACACTACCTGGGAGAGATCTTCGAGCGCTTCGGTGGCATCGTGCACCAGGCCGAAGACGAGATTGCGGCTGCGGGCGTCTCCATCGGCGGTTCATACGCCGGGAAAGTGGCCTTCACGGTGACCTCAGGGCCGGGCCTCGCCCTCAAGACCGAGTTCATCGGCCTGGCCGTCATGACCGAGACTCCGTTAGTGATCCTGGACGTGCAGCGAGGTGGTCCCAGCACCGGATTGCCGACCAAAGTGGAGCAGTCCGATCTGCTTGCAGCGATCTTCGGACAGCCGGGTGACGCGCCGCACGTCGTCGTGGCACCCGCGACCATCGAGGAGTGCTTCCACGTCATGACCACCGCGCGGCGGATTGCGGAGGCGTTTCGGTGCGTGGTGATCGTCCTCTCGGACGCGAACCTGGCCACCGGCGTCCAGCCGTTCCCGCGACCGCAGCTCGATCCCCGGTGGCAGGCCGCGGCACCTGATCTCTCCCCAGTCCCCGAGGGTCTTCGGCCGTACGATTGGGATCCCCACACCGGGCTGTCCCGGCGATTCGTCCCCGGGCAGCAGGATGGCATGCACACGGCGACGGGGCTGGCGCACGACGAAGCCAGCAAGGTCGCCTATCATCCGGACGCGCACGAGCGCGGCTGCGAGATGCGCAGCCGGAAGATGGCGGTGCTGCAGCAGACCCTGCGACCCCCCGTGGTCTACGGCCCCGACGAGGGCGATCTCTTGATCGTCGGATGGGGCAGCACAAAGGGGGCAATCGAAGAAGCCGTTGACCGGGTCCGGGTCGACGGGCACGCGGTGTCGTCACTGCATCTCCGTTTCATTTCGCCATTGGAACCGGGTCTCGAGGAGATATTCAGTCGTTTCAAGGGGGTGATGACGGTCGAGATCAACTATAGCGATCCTCATGATGCGCCGTTCGTGACGAGCCTCAACCGGCGTCGGGGTCAACTAGCCTGGCTCCTTCGGGCTGCCACGCTGGTGGACGTGGACTGTTGGACGCGTGTCCCGGGCCAGCCGCTGCGGCCGGGCCGGATCGAGTCGGCGATTCGTGAGAAACTCCGTATGGGGTCGAAAAAAGATGATTGAGAACAGATGCTCACTGCTCTCCTGCGGCCTCGACGACGAGGACCGGGAGTTTTCCATGCAGGACTACGCCGGGGCAATCGCACGCTGGTGTCCCGGGTGCGGCGATCACGCCGTGTTGACGGCCGTGGAGCGCCTCCTCGAAGCGGAGCAACTGCCTCCCGAGAGGACGGTGTTCGTGTCGGGAATTGGATGCTCCAGTCGTTTTCCCCACTACCTGCAGACCTACGGCTTCCACGGGATTCACGGGCGTGCGCTTCCAGTCGCCACCGGCATCAAGCTGCGCCGCCCTGACCTTCACGTCTTCGTGGTCATGGGCGATGGCGATTGCTGCTCCATTGGAGCGGGGCACTGGATTCACGCTACCCGCTACAACGTGAGCATGGTCGCGCTCATGCTCGACAACGAGATTTACGGTCTCACGAAGAACCAGACGTCACCGACGACGCCGATGGGATACCCCAGCAACACCCAACCCTACGGGTCATATCTCGCGGCACTGAATCCGATCTCGGCCACGCTGGGAGTCACCAACGCCTCCTTCGTGGCGCAGACCGCCGATTGGGTGCCGCCGCACCTCTACGCCACGCTCCAAGCGGCCTATCGCCACCAGGGGTTCTCGTTCGTGCGGATTCTGCAGCGGTGTCCGCAGTACACGGAGTCGATCTTCCAGGAGGCGGCACGCAACCCGAATCTCACGGAGCTGATGATACACGAGAACGGCATCGTCGCTCCCGAGATTGACAGGATCTACAAGAACAAACTGCGCCACGATCCGGCGGACCTGGATACGGCGCGCCACCTCGCGGAGGTGGGCGACAGGATCCGTCTCGGACTGTTCTACCGCAACGAGAGGTTGCCACGGTACGAACAAGTCCGAGACGTGCCGAAGCACTCGCCGGAAGACAAGATCCACCTGCTGGACGAGGAATTGGATCGCTATGCCGTCTGACGAGCGCGTCAGTCAGATTCTCGAGGCGCTCGGCGAACACCGGGCAGCATTCCGGGACGTGGTGGAAGCCACCGTCACCGACGTGCGTAGCTATCTCGTGTCTTCGAGTTCCGCGCGGGATGGTCGGACGGAACGCATGGCAGCCGAACTCGGGCCGTTTGGCTCGCAGCGGTTCACCGTCGAGCGATTGGCTACGCTGTTTGCGGAACCCGAGACACTCGACGCCATGACCGCGGAAACGGTCGAGAAGGCGCTGAATACACTCGCGGACCTCGCACGACGAGAAGAAGACCTGTTTGTGGCCGACGTTCCGCCCGGGGAAGGCCTGCGCCACGCGGTCGACAAGGCGCTTGGGGAGATCGGACGCGTGTTCGGCGCCGCGCGAATCGTTGAGCGAGTCCGCACGCGCCGCTACCGCTATTCGGAGCACGTACGGGCGCTCGGGTGCTTCCCGTTCCGCGAATGGACCCGCGCAGAGCGACGGATGGCCCCACCACTGGTGGTTGTTGTCGATGGACGCGACCTCCACGCCATCGAGGTCGCAGAGTTCCTGGACGGGGCGCTGAAGTTGATCGTCGTCGTGCAAGGCGAATCCGCTCCGGCCCCCCTCGTCCGCCTGATCACGCCGCAGACCTACGTGATGCAGACCGCCGAGACCAGCGAGGTGCGTCGCCTCATCGCCTGGGATGGAGCCGGCATCGCCGCGGTGGTGCCCGATTCGGCTGCCCGCTTCGTTCACGATCCTTCCGCGGGTCCCGAGCTCTGGGACCGACTGAGTGTCTCCCATGTCCCCGAGGGGGAACCCCGCAGAGCGATCGGAAGTCTGAGCGCGGCCCAACAGGCCGAGGAACTCCGACAGCTCCGGGCGTTGGCGCGGAGACCTCCCGCATCCGTCCCTGCCGCTGCCGTAGCGAGCGGCGCTCCGGAAGCCGTCGCCGCGGCCACGTCCGCGCCCGAGCCGGCCGAACCCGTGGACAAACTGGCCGCGTGGCTGTTGAGCCAGGCCGACATGACGAACGTCGAGGAGGGCTAGGACAGTGGAAGGGGCCTCGATCTTGACGTCGGCGCTCATTCTCGGCGGAGTGGGGCTCACGTTCGGGATCTTGATCGCGCTTGCGCATCGCAAGCTCTGGGTCTGGGAGGATCCCCGCATCGATGCAGTGACCGATCTCCTGCCGGGCACAAACTGCGGGGCCTGTGGTTTCGCTGGATGTCGAGCATTCGCCGAAGGGTTGGTGTCGCAAGAGGCGCAGCCCGCCGGCTGCACGGTGATGGGTCCCCCCGATGTCGACCTGGTGGCGGACTACCTCGGTGTCGAAGCGGGGGAAGCCAACCGGCGCGTGGCGAGGCTGTTGTGTGCCGGTGGTTGCAGCGCGGCACCGCAGCGAGCGGAGTATCAGGGACTCGAAACCTGCAAGGCGGCCGCTGCCGTCGCGGCGGGTGGCAAGGGGTGTCCATGGGGGTGCCTGGGATTCGGCGACTGCGATGTGGTGTGTGATTTCGACGCCATCTACATGAACGCCGATCTCCTCCCGGTGGTGATTCCCGAGCGGTGTACGGCATGCGGTGATTGCGTTGAGACTTGTCCCAACGACCTCTTCGCACTGATGCCCGTGGAGCACAACCTCATTGTGCAATGCAGGAGCCGGCTGGAGGGGGACGAGATCGAGCAGCTCTGCGACGCGGCCTGCACGGCGTGCGGGAAATGTGTCCAAGACGCGGCGCCCGGACTGATTTCCATCGTGGACGGGCTAGCCGTTATCGACTACAGCAAGAACAACCTGGCGAATCCGGCGGCCACCACGAGGTGTCCGACGGGGGCAATCGTCTGGGTCGAAGGTGCGCAATTCGCCACGCACGGTGACCCGGTAGGGAGTCGGGCAGCATGAAACTCCATAAGAGCCAACCAGCAGCCGGAACCCCGAAGTATCCGGGGATTCCCACCGCAGTTGATGGGAGCACGGCCGTCGTGGAGATGGAGACGGCGGGTGGCGAGGCGGCTGGTGCCTATCCAATCACGCCGTCTACCCAGATGGGCGAAGGATGGGCCGTCGCGGCGGCGGCCGGCAAGCCCAACGTCAACGGTCGCCAGCTGATCTTCTTCGAGCCGGAAGGCGAGCATGCTGCGGCCGCAGTCACGGCGGGAATGAGCATGGTGGGTCTCCGGGCCACCAACTTCTCCAGCGGCCAGGGGATCGCGTACATGCACGAGTCCCTCTACGCCGCGGTGGGAAAGCGGCTCACGTACGTATTGAATGTCGCCTGCCGGGCGATGACCAAACACGCACTCAACGTGCATGCGGGGCACGACGACTATCACGCCATCGACGACACTGGGTTCTTCCAGTTGTTTGCGAAGGACGCTCAGGAGTCTGCCGATCTCAATCTCATCGCACACCGGGTCGCCGAGCTGTCCCTCAACCCCGGGGTCTGTGCCCAGGACGGTTTTCTCACGAGTCACGTCATCGAATCCGTACTTCTTCCGGAACGCGAATTGGTGAAGGAGTACTTGGGAAGCCCATCGGACGTCATCGACTGCCCGACACCGGCACAGCGGATGGTCTTCGGTGAGAAACGACGCCGGATTCCCGAGATGTTCGATCTCGACTATCCCGCGATGCTCGGCGTGGTACAAAACCAGGACAGCTACGCCCAGGGTGTCGCGGCCCAGCGTCCATTCTATTTCGATCACATTAAAGAGCTGACGGACCGAGCCTTCGCTGAGTTCGCCGCGCTCACTGGGCGGCAATACGCTCGCGCGTCGGGATATCGACTGGAGGACGCCGAGTGGGTGATCGTCGGGCAAGGATCGGTGGTAGCGAACGCGGAAGCGGTCGTTGACTACCTTCGCTCCACGCGCCAGCTGAAGGTTGGCGTCTTGAACGTCACCATGTTCCGACCATTCCCGGCTGACCTCGTCACCCGTCTACTGAAGGGAAGGGTCGGGGTTGTGGTTCTCGAGCGGCTCGATCAGCCGTTGGCCGTCGACCCGCCGCTGTTGCGGGAGATCCGGGCCGCTATGAGTCAGGCTCTCGAGAACGGTCGCGCAGGGGAGGACTTGCCCTTTCCCGAGTTGGTCGCGTGCGCGGCCGACCAGGTACCGGAGTTCTTCAGTGGCTGTTTCGGCATGGGCAGCCGTGATCTCCAACCTGGGCACATCATCGCGGCGGTGGACAATATGGCTGCCGACGGGGGAAAACGACGGCGGCACTTCTACTTAGGGATCGATTTCGTCCGATCAGACACGCGTCTGCCGAAGCTCGAGATCTGGCAGCAACAGCTCATCGAGAGCTACCCCCACCTCGCAGAGCTGGCCCTCCCATCGGCAGGAGATGTGAACCTCATGCCCAAGGGGTCCGTGTCGATCCGGATTCATTCGGTGGGTGGCTGGGGTGCCATCACGATGGGGAAGAACGTGGCGATGACCGCCGCGGAGCTCCTGGGGCTCTCCATCAAGGCGAACCCCAAGTACGGTTCCGAGAAGAAGGGTCAGCCCACCACCTTCTACGCCTCCCTCAGCCCGGAGCCCGTCCGGCTGAACTGCGAGCTTCGCCATGTTGAGGTCGTGCTCTCTCCGGATCCCAACGTGTTCCGGCACTCCGATCCGTTGGCGGGACTGGCCGACGGCGGTGTCTTCATTATCCAGAACGATCAGGATCCGGAGGAGCTTTGGAAATCGCTTCCCGCAAACGCACAACGGCGGATCCGCGAAGCAGGGATTCGCGTCTATTTCCTGGACGCGTTCAAGATCGCCTCGGACGAGGCATCGGACCCGGAGCTGCGCTATCGCATGCAGGGAGCAGCGTTCATGGGCGCATTCTTCCGGATGGCGCCGCTCCCGGAGCGGGGGAAGCTCACCGAGGAAACGCTCTTTGAAGGCATTCGCGCACAGCTCACGAAGAAGTTCGGTCATCTTGGCGAGCGGGTGGTAGAGGACAACCTTCGAGTCATCCGCCGCGGTTTCGACGAAGTCCAGGAGCTGGACACGGCTGCGTACCCTGAGTCTGAAGCGACGGTGGGTGCGAATCCGCTGATGCCGGCCATCCTCGACGGAAGTCACGTCGCACCGGGCATCGGAAACCCCGGTCGCTTCTGGGAGCAGGTGTGCCACCTGTACCGGACCGGTGAGGATGGCATCGCGGACCCCTTTGCGGGTATCAGCGCCATTCCGGCGGCCACGAGTACGATTCGCGACATGACCGATGTGCGATTCGAGGTTCCGGACTTCATCGCCGAGAATTGCACCGGGTGCTCGCAGTGCTGGGTGCAGTGTCCGGACGCGGCGATCCCGGCGCTGGTGACCGAGATCGATGACGTCCTCACCGCCGCCATCGCCACGGCGTCGAATGGTGACTCACTGAGTCGGGTGCGACAGATTGTCCCGCACCTCTCCCGGGAGGTCCGGCGCATCATGAAAGGCGTCCCGTTCACCACGTTCGCCGACGTCGTCTCGCAGGCCTACTCCACCGTCGTTCAAAAGCTCAGCCTGGACCCGGAACGCCGCAAAGCGCTGGATGCGGAGTTCGGCAGGGTCTTTTCCGCAGTCGCCGACTTTCCGCTGGCGAAGACCGCGCCGTTTTTCGATCTCCCCGAGCGGAAGGAGAAGGGTACCGGCGCACTCCTGGCTATCGCCATCAGCCCGGAAGCCTGTAAGGGCTGCAACCTCTGTGTGGAGGTCTGTCCCGACGAGGCGCTGGTCACGGTCAAGCAAGACGAGCCGATGGTGGACAAGCTCCGGCGCAACTGGGAGCTCTGGGAGCACCTCCCCGAAACGCATCCACGGTACATCAATGTCGCGAGCATGGAGGAGGGCATCGGAGTCCTGCCGTCGCTCCTGCTGCGCAAGGCGAACTACCGCTCGATGGTCGGAGGCGACGGGGCCTGCATGGGATGCGGTGAGAAGACGGCCATCCATCTCGTCTTTTCGGCGGTCAACGCCCTCATGCTGCCACGTGTGGAGAAGTACGTCGAACACCTCGACGAGCTCATTGCCGGCCTCGATGCAATGGCCCGGGGACTGCTTGCTTCGGACGCGAACCTCGATGCGGTTGAAGCGGTGGAGGCCGGCGAAGTGGAGATCCCGCTCGAAGAGGTGAAGCGCGCTGAAGTCGACCGCATCGCGCAGCTCATCCGGGATCTCAAAGACCTGCGGTGGCGCTACACGGAGGGGCCGAGTGGAAAGGGACGGTCGACCCTGGGCATCACCAACGCCACGGGGTGCTCGTCGGTGTGGGGAAGCACCTATCCCTACAATCCCTATCCCTTCCCATGGGTGAACCACCTGTTCCAGGACGCTCCGTCGCTGGCCATCGGCATCTTCGAAGGGCACATGCGGAAGATGGGGGACGGATTCATCGCGGTACGTCGTGCCGAGCTCGAGCTCGCCGGCGAGTACGACGCGGCCGTCCACGAGCCGTTCTTCACCAGATTCGACTGGCGTCAGTTCACCGATGAAGAGTTCCAGATGTGCCCGCCCATCTTCGCCGTCGGCGGTGACGGGGCGATGCTGGACATCGGGTTCCAGAATCTGTCGCGCCTCATGGCATCGGGGAAACCGATCCGCGTCATCGTGCTGGACACGCAGGTCTACTCGAACACGGGAGGGCAGGCGTGTACCAGCGGCTTCACCGGTCAGGTCTCGGACATGGCGGCGTACGGCGGACGGCAGCACGGCAAGGAGGAGGTCCGGAAGGAGCTCGCCCTCATCGCGATGGCCCATCGGGACGTCTTCGTGGTGCAGGGATCGCAGGCCGCTCCGAGTCATCTGTTGAGCGGGGTGCTGCGAGGTCTCCAGTCCCGTCTTCCTGCGGTGTTTGCTCTCCACTGTCCGTGTCCACCGGAGCACGGGCTGGGAGACGCCGCTGCGGCTGGCGCCGCGCGCCTCGCCCTCGAAAGTCGGGCGTTCCCGCTCCTCGTCTACGATCCGGACGCCGGTCCAGATATGTCGGTGCGCCTTTCCCTCGACGGCAATCCGTCCCTGGATGATCGCTGGCCAACGTATGACCTCAAGTATCTCGACGACGAAGGGAAGGACCAATCGATCTCGCTGGCCGTGACCATCGCGGACTGGGCGGCGACGGAGGCGCGTTTCAAGAAGCACTTCAAGCCCATCGGGACGGCGGACGACGAGGACGGTTTGATGCTCTTTACCGAGTTCCTCGACCTGCCGACGGACGAGCGTGAAGGGAAGACGCCGTTCATCTACGTCATCGACGTCACCAAGCGGCTCGGGCGACTCGCCGTAGCGCCGGAGATGGTGGCGCTCGCCGAGGAACGGCTCCACTTCTGGTCGCAGTTGCGACAGATGGCGGGCGTTGAGGTGGCTGAGGATGTGCGCGATACGGTCGAGAGCGACCTGGAAGCGGAATTAGAGCAAAAGCTCGAGGCTCTGCGCCGCGACTACGAAGCCAAGATCGCCGATCTCAAGGCCCGGTATCCGCACCGGGTGGCGCGTCGGCTCGCGGAAGGTCTCCTGCGTGCGTCCGAGAACGGTCAGCAGACGGTGGCGGAGCTGTTGCAGCGCGCGGAGAGCACGCCGGGACTCAAGCCGTTGCGGTTGGAGGACGGTAATGGAGAGCATGCCGTCGCAACGGTCACGGCCGTTCCCGCCGCCCCTGTCACTCCCGCCCCAGCGACCACGGTAGCGGAGCCGGGAGTGGCAGTTGAGGAGGAAGAAGAAGCCCTCGTCATGGAGCCGTACATCGACTCGGCCCTCTGCACGACGTGCGACGAGTGCACCAACCTCAACAAGAAGATGTTCATGTATAACGACAAGAAACAGGCATACATCAAGGATCCGCGAGCCGGGACGTTCCGCGAGCTGGTGCTCGCCGCGGAGAAGTGCCCGGTGGAGATCATCCACCCGGGCACGCCGCTCAACCCGAAGGAGAAGGATCTGGCGAAATGGGTGAAGCGCGCCGAGCGCTTCAGCTGAACAGCATGCTCGGACGACTCAGCTTTCAACACGGCGTCCATCCGCCGGAGCTCAAAGAACTCACGGCGAAGGAGCCGATCCGCCGCATGCCCTTCCCGGACGAGGTGGTGCTGCCGCTCCGTCAGCATACGGGCAAGCCCGCCAAGCTCTTGGTTCGGGCCGGGGACCGAGTGGAGCGCGGTGACAAGGTCGGAGAGGCCGATGGGTGGATGTCCTCGCCGGTTCACGCGTCGGCGGCGGGAAGCGTGCAATCGGTTGGGCTCTGGCCTCATCCTGACGGCACCTTTGCCGACGCAGTGAGAATCGCCGTGGAGCCGTACTCAGCGCAAGCGCTCAGGCCTCGGATCATCCCGAGCTGGGAGGATCTGTCGCCCGAGCAGATGGTGCAGGCCGTTCAGGATGCCGGGGTGGTCGGTCTCGGGGGTGCTGCCTTCCCAACGCACGTCAAACTCTCGCCGCCAAAGCAGCAGACGATCGACGTGCTGATGATCAACGGCTGCGAATGCGAGCCGTACCTCACCACGGATCATCGCAGTATGGCAGAATACCCGGAACGCGTCCACCTCGGCATCCGCATTATGATGAAGTGTCTCGGCGTCAACCGTACCATGATCGGTGTCGAAAAGAACAA
>JBDHDH010000080.1:0-17059 GCA_039591615.1 Gemmatimonadota bacterium
GTGCTGGTGGCATGGGCGCATCCCGCCAGGAGCCCGATGAGCAGCAGGGCGCGAGATGAGCACATGACGTAATATACCTCCGTACTCGTGTCAGCGCCTTGACGCGGAACGGGCTTCTGACCTCACAAACCTCAATGGAGAAACCCATGCGGATGCGCTGTACGGTTCGCCGTCTCGCACTCGGTGTCACCTGCGCGACGCTGATGGCGGCGACCGTCTCTGCCCAGGACCAGCTCCGCGTCGCCTCGCCAGACGGCCGGAACGAAGTCACCGTCGAGGTCCGCGAGGGTAAGCTCTATTACAGCCTGCAACGCGATGGCCAAGCGGTACTCTTGCCGTCGCAGCTCGGTTTTGAGCTCCGGGGAGCTCAGCCGCTGCGCGACAGCCTGCGGGTGGTCGATACGGCTGAGCAGACGGTCGATCAAACGTGGACGCAGCCGTGGGGTGAGGTCGCACGCGTGCGGGATCACCATAACGAGCTGAGGGTTTCCGTTGTGGAGGCGGCAGCCCCCGGCCGGCGGTTCGCCGTGGTGTTCCGTGCGTTCGACGACGGCATCGGCTTCCGGTACGAGCTTCCTGAGCAGTCTGGTCTCGGAGCGTTCGAGATCACCGATGAGCTGACCGAGTTCGCCCTGGCGGACGACGCCCGAGCGTGGTGGATTCCCGCGTTCCAGCGGAACCGGTACGAGTACCTGTACCGTTCCTCGCCGATGAGTACGCTGGATACGGTCCACACGCCTCTCACCATGGAATTCCGGGACGGGTTGCACGTCGTGATCCACGAGGCCCACCTGGTCGACTACGCCGGCATGACGCTGGTCGGAGGCCGGGAGCAAAACCGGACGTTGCGGGCGTACCTCGCGCCGTACGCCGACGGGGTGAAGGTGCGGGGTCGCACGCCGTTCGTGACGCCCTGGCGCACCATCCAGCTGGGCGACCGCGCGGCGGATCTGGCGCCATCGGTCCTGGGACTGAATCTGAATCCGCCAAACGTTCTGGAAGACACAGATTGGATCCGGCCCATGAAATACGTGGGCATCTGGTGGGGCATGCACATCGGTGCGATGACCTGGGGCTCCGGGCCAAAGCACGGCGCGACCACGGAGAACGCGAAGCGGTACATCGATTTCGCGGCCGCGAACGGAGTCGGAGGCGTTCTGGTGGAAGGGTGGAACCGCGGGTGGGACGGGAACTGGCAACGGAACGCGGACCAGTTCTCATTCACGGAGCCGTATCCCGATTACGACCTGCAGGCACTAGCTGGCTACGCGCGAGAGAATGGCGTGGATCTCATCGGCCACAACGAGACGTCGATGGGTGTCAAGAACTATGAGCGGCAGTTGGAGGACGCGTTCGCGCTCTACGAGTTGCTCGGCATGAGCGCCGTGAAGACCGGCTACGTTGGGGATGAAACCCAGGAAGGCCACGCCCACCACGGGCAGTACATGGTGCGGCACTGGAGGAAGGTGATCGAAACGGCGGCGCGGCATGGGATCATGATCAACGCTCATGAGCCCATCAAGGACACGGGTGAGCGTCGAACGTACCCGAACATGATGACTCGCGAGGGGGCGCGTGGGCAGGAGTTTAACGCCTGGTCCGAAGAAGGGGGCAATCCCCCGGAGCACGAGACCATCCTCTTCTTCACACGGCTCTTGGCCGGGCCGATGGACTTCACGCCCGGCGTGTTCGACATCCTGATCGAGAGCGGGGTAGGCGGACCCCGACGTCCCGAGCAGCCGCGTGTTCGCACGACGCTCGCCAAGCAGCTCGCGCTCTATGTGGTGCTCTACTCGCCGCTACAGATGGCCGCGGACCTTCCCGAAAACTACGTGGACCAGCCCGCGTTCCAATTCATTCGGGACGTCGCGGTCGACTGGGAGGACACCCAGGTGCTCGATGGGAAGATCGGCGACTACGTGGTGGTCGCGCGCCAGGAGCGTGACGGCGAGAGTTGGTATGTGGGCGCCATCACCGACGAGGAAGCCCGCACGCTGGAGATCCCGCTCTCGTTCCTCGCCCCCGGCCGGAGCTATGTGGCCGAGATCTATGCGGACGGGCCTGGGGCGCATTGGCTGCACAACCCGCTCCGTGTCGAGATCTCTCAGCGTCCCGTCGATGCGGCGTCGCGCCTCACGCTCTCGTTGGCTCCTGGGGGAGGGCAGGCGATTCGGATCCGGCCGGCGACGTAGTGGTTGGTGAACCTCATGTCCTGGATTCCATCCTTCGCGAGTGCCCCGCTTCGGAGTTGCGGTGGTCTATTCACCGCGGAGCTCGCGGAGAACGCTGAGATGAAGGTCGATAAGAGAGGTTCTTCAATAACTTCGGCGATCTCTGCGTTCTCTGCGGTAAACACTGACACGGTACTGATGAAGCGGCGTAGTAGAATTCCGTGCCCCGAATTCCATGCGCAATGTCCTGGGCGGAATTGCGGTGAGCTGTTCACCGCAGAGATCGCGGAGGACGCGGAGATGAATATGAATGAGATCACTGCGCAGACCATCGGGGCCGCGATCGAAGTGCACCGTGCGCTGGGGCCTGGTCTCCTGGAGTCCGCATATGAAGCATGCTTGTCGCACGAGTTGGCTCAGCGAAAGCTGCACGCGGAACGCCAGATGGCACTGCCGGTGAGGTACAAGGGCATCAGAGTCGATTGCGGTTATCGCATCGACCTGCTGGTGGAACGCGAGGTGATCGTAGAACTCAAGGTGGTGAGCCGCATCGAACCCATTCACGAGGCCCAGCTACTCTCCTACCTGAAGCTGTCCGGGTGTCGCGTCGGTCTACTCCTCAACTTCAACGTCAAACAGCTGACGAGAGGCCTCCGGCGCTTTGTCAACGAGCTTCCCGAATGACCTTTGCGTCCTCCGCGATCTCCGCGTGCTCTGCGGTAAATGCTCGTCGACTTCTCGCCGCGAGCATGCTGGCGGTATCCGCGTGCGACAGACCGGAGCGTTCGCCCCAGCTGTTCGAGCTTCTCCCCCCGGACCAAATCGGAGTCACGTTCGTTAACGAGCTACCGGAAACGCCCGAGATCAACATCGTCAACTATCTGAACTACTACAACGGCGGAGGTGTGGCTGCAGGCGACGTCGATGGCGACGGCCTGCCGGACCTGTTCTTCACGTCCAACCTCGGTCCCGACCGGCTCTATCGGAACCGGGGTGATTACCGGTTCGAGGACATCACGGAGCGGGCCGGTGTGGGGGGAGCCCAGGGCTGGACGACCGGCGCCACGATGGCCGACGTCAACGGCGACGGGCACCTCGACATCTACGTCTCGACCGTCACCCACCTCACACTGCGCGGCGGTAATGTGCTCTACGTCAACGACGGCGACGGCACCTTCACGGACCGGACCGCAGAATTCGGGCTCGAGCACGTCGGCTATTCGACCCAGGCCGCCTTCTTCGACTATGACGGAGACGGCGACCTGGACATGTATCTCTTGAACCACTCCACCCACGAGCAGCGCGGGAGAACCTGGAACCCGCAGCGCGAGACGCGGCACCCGACGGCAGGCGATCGCCTCTTCAGGAACGACGGCAACCGCTTCGTGGACGTCAGCCAAGCGTCCGGCATCTACGGCGGCGTCGAAGGGTACGGCCTGGGTTTGGTCGTGAGCGATCTGAATCTCGATGGCTGCCCAGACCTCTTCGTGGCCAACGACTTTCACGAGAGTGATTTTCTCTACTTAAACAACTGCGACGGCACGTTCACCGAGTCCATCGCCACGTCGACCGGGCACACCAGCCTTTCCTCGATGGGCGTCGATGCCGCGGACTTCACCAACGACGGCAGACCGGATGTGCTGGTCCTCGATATGCTTCCGGAACGGGAGGAGATCCTCAAGAGCTCTGCCGGTGCCGAAGACATGAGGGTCCATCAGATGAAGCTCCGCATGGGCCTTCATCCGCAGTTCGTGCGGAACACGCTGCAGGTGAATCGCGGCCAGGGCCGATTCAGCGAAATTGGCTATCTGGCCGGCGTATATGCCACCGACTGGAGTTGGGCTCCGCTCTTCGCGGACCTAGACAACGATGGCCATAAGGATCTCTTCGTCACGAACGGCATCTACCGGCGGCCGAACGACCTGGATTACATCAGCTACGTGGCCGACCGAACCGTCCAGGCGTCCCTGGAGCAGGGAATCACCGAAGAGAACCTGAGGGCGCTTCTGGAGCGAATGCCCCAGATCCGCATCCCCAACTACGCGTATCGGAACAACGGGGATCTGACTTTCACGAACATGGCCGAAGCGTGGGGCCTGGCAGAGCCGGAGTTCTCGACCGGTGCCGTCTACGTGGACCTGAACAACGACGGCGCGCTCGATCTGGTGATGAACAACATCAACGCACCTGCCGGCATCTACCGGAACCGTGCGCGCTGGACCAACGGCCACCGTTATCTGACGGTACGCCTGCAGGGATCCGGGGCGAATACGGGCGGCATCGGTACGAAGGTCATCATCGAACATGACGGCATCATGCAGCTGCTGGAACAGGCGCCAACCCGCGGCTTCCAGTCGTCCGTCGATCATCGTCTGCATTTCGGGTTGGGGGATTCCCCGCGGATAGACTCCCTCGTGGTCATCTGGCCCGATCATCGCTTTCAGGTATTGAGAGGCGTGGCGGTCGACCAGACGGTCACGCTCTCCCAGGAGGATGCCGCCGGCCGATATGCATATCAGGAGGAACTGGCGGGCGAGCCGCTGTTCGCGGATCTCACGACCGGACTGAACATCGACTACAAACACGAAGAGAACACCTTCTTCGACTACACCCGCGAACCGCTCATCCCGCACCAGCTCTCCACGGAAGGGCCTGCCCTCGCTGTCGGTGACGTGAATGGCGATGGCCTGGACGACCTCTACGTCGGCGGCGCCAAGTGGCAGCCCGGACAGCTATTGGTGCAGCGGCGCGACGAGACCTTCGGCCGCACCAATGAGCCTACCTTCCAGGCCGACAGCCTGCAGGAAGACGTGGACGCGATCTTCTTCGATGCAAACGGCGACGGACATCAGGATCTCTACGTCGTGAGCGGCGGAAACGAGTTCTGGGGAGATCACGAGGCGCTGCGGGACCGTCTGTACATCAACGACGGGCAGGGACTTTTCCACCGCGAAGAGGATGCCCTTCCGCCATTCTCTGAGAACGGATCCTGCGTAGTGCCGGGCGACTTCGACGGCGATGGCTACCTCGACCTCTTCGTGGGCAGCCGAGTCGTCTCCCGCCGCTACGGTCTCGTCCCGCGAAGCTACCTACTGCGGAACGACGGCACGGGGCGGTTCCGCGACGTGACTGAAGAGCACGCAGAGGCGCTGGCCGAGGCCGGGATGGTGTCCTCGGCCGCATGGGTGGATTACGACGACGATGGCCGGCTCGACCTGATCGTGGTCGGGGAATGGATGCCGATACGTGTTTTTCGGCAAGAGAATGGCCGTTTCGTGGACCGCACCGCCGAGGCCGGGTTCTCGGCCACGAACGGCTGGTGGAATAGCGTGACGGTGGCCGATCTGCAGGGAAGCGGGCATCCGGACCTCATTCTGGGCAACCTGGGTCTGAACTCCTACATCCGGGCATCATCCGAGGAACCCGCGCGGTTGTACATCGATGATTTCTCTCAGAACGGTGCGGTGGAGCAGATTCTGACCTTCTATAAGAACGGCGTGAGCTACCCGCTGGCGGGTCGGGATGAGCTGGTCCGAGCGATTCCCCAGCTGCACAGCCGGTATGCGTCTTATGCCGAATTCGGCGCCAGCCGGATCCAGGATATTTTCCCAGCGTCGGAATTGCGCCTGGCGCAGGTCCACGAAGCGCATCTCTTTGCCAGCTCCGTGGCGCTGAACAACGGAGACGGGTCCTTCGATCTCCAGCCGCTACCTACCGAGGCCCAGTTCGCCCCGATCCACGCCGTGTTGCCGGGAGACTTCGATGGTGACGGGCACACGGATCTCGTCGTTGCAGGCAACTTTTTGGGGGTCCCGCCCATACTCGGGCGGTATGATGCTAGCTATGGCCTGTTGCTTCGCGGTGACGGCGCTGGCGGCTTGGAAGCGGTGGATCTGGAGGCAAGCAAGCTGGTGATCGTCGGCCAGGTGCGAGACCTGGAACTACTACAGCATGCGAACGGCGGCCGTCTGATGGTCGTGGCGCGGAACGACGACCGCCTCCAGATTCTGCGCCCTTTGCGCCTGGAATGGAACTGATGCATTCACCGCAGAGAACGCAGAGACCGCAAAGGTCTTGAGAATCTGTCAACAAACTAGGCTTCGATGACCGCTACAATCTGTTAGCACCATGGCTCACAAGGATCTCCGCGCCCTCCGCGATCTCTGCGGTTGGTTGTTGCACTTCTGGCGTTAGACACCGCTACTGCGGCGTGAGCGACGGAGCGGCGCCCGCATCGGGCTGCGCCGCCTTCTCACGGGACTTCCACCACATCTCGACAAGTAGCGCGGCCGGTCCCACGATGAAGAGCGCGTAGAACGGCGCATAGATCACTTCCCCCAGCCGTAGAAGCATCTCCACGAACGCGACAAGGCACGCGACTACCACGGCGCCCCATGTGGACGACACGGTGGTCTTCGGGTCCGTGATCATGAACAGCGCGAAGAGCTGATACATGGGACCGGTAATCGGCGCGACCTCGGTTACGTACGGGCTTCCGGTGATCAGGCTCCGGACAAAGGCGAACAGGAAGAAGGACATCACGTACGCCACCGTGATGTGCGCGCGCTTGGCACGCCAGATCGTGAACAGACCTACCACCCAAATCACGAGCATGGGCCAGAGGTCGTTCCCCCACTGCACGCTCAACGGCGCCACCGCGAAGGGTGCCAGGAAGAGGAGAGCGCAGATGCCGAAATTGCTTGGGTTCCAGAGGTGCCGCCGCCTCATGCGCAGCACGTACTTCGACATGATGGAGACCACGCCGCCGAGCGCGTAGGGCCACAGCAGGGGCGAGCGCACGAGGATGGATATGCTGATGCCGGAGATGTAGGCGCTGGCGAGCTGAGGCCACCGACCCGTGAAGAGGCGCCGCAGCGAGACTTCCGTCGCAATGCTCGAGAAGACGGCGAGGGCGATCGCCTCGTACCCACGCAGTACCCCGAATGACCAGTGGGCGCCGATCAGGATGAGCGTGATGAGGAGGGGAGCTGTCAGGCTCCGGTCGTACTTCACTCAGGCTCCCTGATGTCGTGCAGAGTGTTGACGGTGGGCGTCGGAATCGTCTGCACGATGCCGGAGGGCCAGCGGATCACGACCGAGTCGACCTGTGACGCCGGACCGAGCCCGAAGTGGGCACGGCGCTGGTTCTGGGCGGCGAAACCGCTACCGCCTTCGATCTGCTGAACCTGCTCCATGCCGGCCCAATACAGGCTGATCTCCGCGCCGATCGCGCTGCGGTTGCTCTGCGTGCCCTCCAACGCGAACGCGATCCAGCGGTGCTCCGCGGTGACCGTATTCTCGTAGACCAGGAGCGGTCCGCGCTGGTTTGCCACGACCGCGTCCAGCACGCCGCGGTTCCGGAGATCGGCGAACGCCACGGCACGCCCGTCGTATGGGTTGCTGGCCCCGACCGCCCGGGTGACGTCGTGGAAACGGCCAGCGCCGTCGTTCAGCCACACCCGGTTCTCCTGGTAACCGGAGAGGCTGCGCCCGCGCATGGCCGGCCAATTGCTCGCGTCGGCGATGATGTTACGATGGCCACCGGCCACCATCGAGTAATCGTACCAGTAGCTGTCGCGCGTCTCGCCGGACACGAAACCGTTCGTCACGAAGAGATCGAGCCAACCGTCGTTGTTCAAGTCGCCGAACTGGGCGCCGAAGGCAAAACCGGCCAGTTCGACACCCATGGCACCGGCCAGGTTTCGATAGCTGGGTTCCTGGCCCGGCTCATGCGTAGGGACCCACAGATCGTTCCCGTGGATGAGTACCCCAGGCTCAGAGATGTTGCTCACGTACAGGGTCCACTCGCCCCGATTGAACGCGTCCCCGAACGAGGCGTTCATGCCGCTCTTGGGGGTGCGGGCTATGTTTGCCGAGCGGCCGATCTCACGGAAGCGCCGGCCTCCGTCGTTGAGGTAGAGCTCGTTGATCCCGTAATCGTTGGCCACGAAGAGATCCGGATTGCCATCGCCGTCGACATCTGCCGTCGCGGCGGCGAGCGTCCAGCGCCTCGTGGTCAGACCCGCCGTCTCGGCGACCTCCTCGAAGGTGCCATCGCCACCATTGCGGAAGAGATAGTTGCGCCCGCCGTTCTGCGCGTATTCAAAGCTCTCCGGCATGATGCGGGTGTGGGCCAGATTCCACAGATCCACCCCCGCGGGGTAGAAGCAGCCCACGAAGAGATCGAGCCAGCCGTCGCGGTTGTAGTCGAACCAAACGGCCGTGTTGGCGTTGATCCAGGCAGGGAGTCGGAGGCCCTCGGTGACGCGCGTGAAGCCACGGCTGCCGTCGTTGCGGAATAGCTCGGGGCGACCCCATTTGTAGAGGAACAGGTCTTCGTAGCCGTCGTTGTCGTAGTCGCCCCAGACGGCGCCCATCGAGACGCCGGTGGCTCGGTGATTCACGTCCGCCACGCCCAGCCGAGGGGCCAGATTCTCGAAGGTGCCGTCGCCCCGGTTGCGGTAGAGCGCGTTTTGGCCGCCCAGCGCGCTGCTCGTTACGTACAGGTCCTGCCAACCGTCGCGGTCGAAATCCACGACCGAGACGGCGGCACCGTACGCTGCCACTGCCGGCATGATGGGCTCGAGTTTGGGGTCGAGCACCGGTGGCTCGTGGCTGAACCGGATGCCCGCGGCGCCCGAAACCTCCCGGAGCACGAAGCCATGCCGCTCGAGCGCCGCCGGCTCGGTCAGCGCGGCGTCGGCCTCCCGGGAGTCCTGCGAGAAGTGCCGAATGGCGAACGGCGTGGCGAGGAGCGCGAGGAAGACGAGTGCCGCGAGGACGCTGAGGATGCGACGCGGCGGCGCCGCCGCGTCAGTGTTCGCGGTTTGTCGCCAGTGCACGATGAAAGTCCCGCGGAGTCACATAGCGGGTGTGGAAGACCTTCCAGTCGTTGGGGTGGCGACGGTACGCCGGATCGTCTTCCAAGCGGCCCGGCGCGCGGGCGTAGTCAGCCAACCCATGATAGGGGAGTGGGAGGACGGTCGTCGAGTAACCGGTGTTGTAATCCCCGTCTTTTACCCAGCCGTCGCCGACGAGCACGAAGTCGCGCTTCCAGCCGTCGCCGGGGGGAGGCAGCGCGGGGAACCGGAGGACCAATTCGTCTCCGGCGTTCATGATGATGTACCGGTCATCGACCTCCTCGTTCAACGGGCGCACGTCGCCAAAGCGGGTGTAGAACCCCACGAGGTCCCGCCATAGTGGTGCCGCGGCGGCGATCCTGCTGTAGTCGGGAAGCTCCGGCGCGGTGCGGCTGGCCTGTATCGCTTCGGAGAAGCCCCGGTACCGCAGCTCCGCAGTCGCGGGGAGGAGCCGGCGCATAGTCACCGGGGTCTCTGGTTGGCCCACGGCCCATGCGATTCGGTCCCAATAGACCTCCATGTTGGTGCGCAAGCGCACGTGACGCGGTGTGCCCGGTTGGAACGCGTGCTCTAAATCGATGAGAATCGTCTTCGTTTTCCCAGCTGGGAATCCGAGATTGGGCCCGATAATCGTCCATCCCCCATGGCCGTCCGGGACCTCCAGCTCGAGCCCGTGCGGTAACAGATTATCTCCCTGGCTCACGGCGACATTGATCGAGGCGTCGGTGGGATAGACCCATCCGGATGCCACCAGCCAGAGCGACCCCCCGGTGGGAACATCGTCGCCGAGCGCGACCTCGACGTAGTGCTCGCCTCCGATACCCTGATAAGGACCCAATTCGAACGTGTCCAAGAACCGCTCGTCGCGTGCGCGGATCAGCGCGGTCACGTCGCGGCCCGTGTGATCCCGGGCCCAAGCCACGGGGCGAAGCGGTTGCATCGCACGAACGGCGGGTGTCGGCGCCGGAAGCGTGAAGCGCTCGTCGACGAACACCTCGGTACTCTCTGGATGGTCGACGACCATCAGCGCGACGTGATCGAAGAAGTGCGTCTCCCACAGCTCCGCTGTGATGCGCACGTCGTAGAACCCGTCGCGGGGAGCCAACTGGTCGCCACGGATCTTGATCCAGTCCTCGCTGTGGATCACCGCCGCGTCGCCCTGCGCGTTGATGCGGAGCCCGAGCGCCGTCCGCCAAAGGAAATCCGTGACGAATTGCATCCCCTCGCCGTCGAACGTGAACACCCAGGGGCACGAGCCCTTGAGCCGCTGGCGCGTCATGATGGTCTCGTTGGTAGCGGCGAGGTTGAACTCGGCCTGGGCGGTCCCGTTCGGCCAGATGATGCGGGCGACGTCCACGAGCGGGGACTCCCCGGTTCCGAAGTGGACGGCAGGACCGTGAATCAACTGCTTCTGGTAGAGCAGGCCCGCCCGGATCTCGATCTCGCCGCCAATGCCGAACGAGTTGATGCGTCGATCCCCAGTGGCTTGCGCTGCCCGCGGGCGGATGCTCGTCGAGTAGTAGTCCATGGTGCCGCGGTTGGCGAGCCACCACGATTGGCCGTCCGACGATACCCCGATCAAATCGAGGCGACCTTCACCGCTGATGTCAGCGACACCCGTGATCTGAACATCTATCGGCGGGAGAGGTCGCAGCCCAGCCGCCGTGCTCAGCCACGCCCGTGCGCCCTCGGGGGTGGAGGCCACCAGATCTACGTCGCCGTTGTTATCCAGGTCGGCGACGAAAAGCCGCGTCGATTGAGCGCCGGCCGTGGAGAAGTCCGGCCAGCGTGAGAGTACTTCGGCTTCCCAACCGCCGTCGTCCAGTGAGAGGCGGCTCAGAGTGCCGTCGCCCCCGAGGAGGATCAGGTCGAGGGTGGCGTCTTGGTTCAGGTCAGCAACGGCGATCGCTTGCACGGTGCCGAGCGTGTCCGGGAGTGGGTGCGGTTGGAACTGGGGGACGCGGTAGCGCCCGTTGAGGAACACTTGCAGGCGTCCCGGTGCAACGAGGAGAGCGGCGTCGGGGTCGCCGTCCGCATCCAGATCGGCCCACGAGAAGTCGCGCAGGCGGGTCAAGCCCGCAAAGGCGGGATATGGCTCGAATGTCCCGTCGCCCCGGTTCCGCAACACCACGGGTGCACCCTCGACTCCGGCGAGCACGAGGTCCAAGTCGCCTTCCATGTCCAGGTCGGCGGCCCAGGCGCCGGCATAGGCGCCACGAGCCACAGCTGGCGCGACCGCCTCGTCGGTCACGTCTGTGAAGGAGCCGATGCCGTCCTGACGCAGCAGGCGAAGTCCGCCAGGACCTGCCAGCACCAGGTCCATCCGGAAGTCGTAGTTGTAGTCGAGGGGAGCGACGGTAGATAGCGAGAGCGGTGCGGCGGACGCGCCTCCCGGGAAGGCGAACGCCTCAGCCTGATCGGGGTCGGTTGAAATCCACGCGATCCCGCGACTTGCGGCGACCAGAGCAAGCGGCACCTCATCACTGAGCCACAGCGCACGCACCCACGCCACGGGCCCCTCACCTACTAAGAGCGACTCGGGCACGAACCTGAGACCCGTATCCGGCGGCGCCGACTGAGCGGAAGGGGTCGGCAATCGCAGGAAGCGCGTCAGCAGGATGTCCGTTCGGCTTGGCGACGTGAGCACGGCGTCCTCGTCGTCGCGGTAGGCCTGCAGGCGCTGCAACGCCGTCTGCAGAAAGGCGATCTGGGTGGCGGCGCGGTTGAACTCCCCCGTCTCTCCGGCGGTCCGCACCGCCTGGATCTCCTCGGAGAGGGCGAACGACAGGGCCTCGGCTCGGACGCCGATGCGGTCGAGCGTTCGGCGCAGTGTCTCGATGTCGCTCAGTTTGGCGGCAAGGCGGGCGCGCTCGAGGAGAGCGACCAGGTTCGAGGGCTGCACGGCGAGAATCCGGTCGATTGACTGTTGCGCCTCGACGGCGCTCCCGGGGCGGTCCTCCTGCTCAGCGAATTGGGCCAGGAGATAGAGCGCACGCAGGCTCCGGGGGTCGAGCTCGACGGCGCGGCGGACGTGTTCTGTTGCAGAGTCCAGGCTACCGCGCTCGCGCTCCACGAGCGCGGACACGAACTGGATATGGCTGTTGTCGGGCGCCAGCATGCGCGCCTCTCTCAGCCCATCGGCCGCCAGGTCTAGCTCACGCCGCTGGAGCGCGATCAGGCCGAGATCGACCCAGCCGGCTGGCTCCCGTGGGACGAGTTCGGTTACGCGCTGAAACGCCGCCGCGGCCAGTCCGCTCTCGCCCACCTGAGCGGCGGCCAACCCCCTGTAGAAGGCGGCAACGGCCTCCGCGTAGGTCGGCGACGAGGGGTCGGGCAGATCTGGCTCGCAGGCCGCACCGCCCAGAGCGACAAAGAGCGCGGCAGGAAGATGAAGAGCGAATCTCAACGGGCGTGACCGAATCTAGACTGGGAAGTGCCTGTAGGAGTCTGTGGAAGCTAGATGCCGGGGTAATGGGGCGCAAGGCGACGTACCGCGCTCCATACGCGGCAACCGGTAATGGCGGCATGGGCCAAGCATTCCGTGATCATGCACATCGGCGTATACTGGGCCTGTTCCGCACGGGAATCCTGATTCCATTCGCCACCGAAGCTGGCGACCCACAGTCCGTGGGGTCGCGCCACAGACCCTGAGCCGGAGAGGTGCCCGTGGGCTTACTAGCGAGTATCGACTGGGTCGTGATCGGTCTGTACTTCGTACTGGTCTTCGGCGTCGCGATCTGGGCCACCCTACGCCAGCGCTCGGCCCGTGGGACGTCGCAGGACTACTTCCTGGCGGGCCGCCATGCCGGTTGGTTCATCGTGGGCGGCTCGCTGTTCGCCTCCAATATCGGATCCGAGCACCTGGTGGGGTTGGCGGGAACGGGGGCAGCCAGCGGCGTGGCTGTGGGGCAGTTCGAGATCCTCGCCTCGCTGATCCTCTTGATCCTCGGCTGGGTGTTCGTGCCGTTCTACCTGTCGAGTGGCGTCTTCACGATGCCGGAGTTCCTGGAGCGACGCTACTCCGAAGGTGCCCGGTGGTACCTGGCGGTGATTTCCATCATCGGCTACGTGCTGACCAAGATCTCGGTGACGATCGCCGCCGGCGGCATCGTCTTCGAGGCAATCATGGGGATCGACTTCTGGACCGGTGCACTGGTGGTCGTGGTCGTGACCGGCGTGTACACCATCTTCGGCGGTTTACGCGCGGTGCTCTACACGGATCTGCTGCAGATGTTCGTCCTCATCGGGGGCGCGTTGGTCGTCATGCTCCTGGGGCTCAACGCTTTGGGTGGTTGGGGCGCGATGACGGACATGGTGGGGCCCGGGTTCCTCAGTCTGTGGAAGCCGATGTCGGACCCGAACTTTCCGTGGACCGGCATTCTCTTCGGAGCGCCGATCCTCGGCGTCTGGTATTGGTGTACCGATCAGTTCATCGTGCAACGCGTGCTTGCGGCGACCGACCGGGGTCACGCCCGTCGCGGGACCGTGTTCGCCGGATACCTGAAGCTGCTGCCGCTGTTCATTTTCGTGATCCCCGGCGTGATCGCCTACGCACTGTCGCAGCAGGGCCGTTTGCAGCTCGACGCGCCGGACCAGGCGCTCCCCACACTCATCGCCGTCCTGCTCCCCATCGGGCTGCGCGGCCTGGTGGTGGCCGGGCTGTTGGCGGCGCTCATGAGCTCGCTTTCGTCGGTGTTCAATTCCACCTCTACGCTGGTCACGCTGGACGTGTACAAGAAGCTGCGCCCGGAGGCATCGGAACGGCGGCTCGTACTGGTCGGACAGGTCACGACCGCAGTGCTCGTGGTTTTCGGTCTCCTGTGGATCCCATTCATGAAGCTGATCTCCGGGCAGCTCTATCAGTACCTGCAGAGCGTGCAGGCATACATCTCGCCCCCCATCGCGGCGGTATTCCTGATTGGCGTGCTGTGGCAGCGGGTCAACGCGCATGGCGCCATCGCTGCCCTGATCACGGGGTTCGTGTTGGGAATGGGGCGCCTCGTAGTGGAAATCAGCCAGCCGCTCCAAAAGGGGTTCTTGGAGGTCTACGCCCACATCAACTTCCTGCATTTCGCCGTCATCCTCTTCGTGGTCTGTACGGCCGTGCTCGTGATCGTGAGTCTGTGGACGCCAACGCCGCCCGCAGACAAGGTGGCGGGCCTGACGTTCGCCACGGTGGAGCCGGCCGCCGCGGAAGAACCTGGTCGTCGCTGGCGCCTCACAGACCTGCTGCTGAGCCTGCTGCTGGTGGCCTGCGTCGGGCTGGTGTGGATCTATTTCTCGTGAGGTACAGCGGCCAGTCTCAGCATGGCGCGCGTCAGCGTGGACGATATGGTCCGGTTTCTGTCACCCTGAACTAGGCTACGATCCATGAAAGGCTTCCTCGGCACCCGACTCAGCCTGATGATGTTCCTCCAGTTCTTCATCTGGGGGGCGTGGTACACATCGGTGGCCGTGTACATGACGGCCGAAGGCATGGGCGGCCTGACGCACTGGCCGTACACGGTCAACCCGATCGCGGCCATCGCCGCGCCGTTCTTCCTGGGACTGATAGCTGACCGCTACTTTGCAACGGAGAAAGTTCTGGGCGCGCTGCACCTCATGGGCGGTCTGGTCATGCTGCTCGTCCCGCAGTTGAGTGGAGCGCCTGTGGCGTTCATTCTCCTGCTCTTGCTGTACAACCTCTGCTACATGCCCACGCTTGGGCTAGCGAACTCGCTTGCCTTCCACAACATCCAGACCCAGGAAAAGCAGTTTCCGCTCATCCGCGTCTTTGGGACGATTGGTTGGATCGTGGCCGGGCTGTTTGTCAGCTTCGTTCTGAAAGTCTTTGTTTCCCAAGGCCAGCTACCCGAGCAAACCCCCATGCCGATCTACACTGCGGCCCTCGCCAGCATTCTCCTGGGGCTCTATAGCTTCTCGTTGCCGCACACGCCGCCGCAGGCAGCCGGCCAGCGGGTCTCCATCCGAACGATCGTAGGACTGGACGCGCTCAAGGAGCTCGGCAGCAAGCCCTTCTACGTATTCATTGTGAGCTCGCTGCTCATCTCCATCCCGCTGGCTGCGTACTACAACTTCACGCAGCTGTTCCTCGAGGGCACCGGTTTTCAGAACATCGCCGGCACCCAGACGCTCGGACAGATGTCCGAGGTCATCTTCATGCTCCTGATGCCGGCGTTCTTCCTGCGGTTGGGCGTCAAGTGGATGCTCCTGGCGGGCATGGGCGCGTGGGCGCTGCGTTACGTGCTCTTCGCCCTGGGCGCGCCAAGCGCGATCTTCTCGATGATCATCTTGGGGATCCTGCTGCACGGCATCTGCTACGACTTCTTCTTCGTCACAGGGCAGATCTATGTCGACAAAAAGTCGACACCGGCAATTCGGGGACAGGCACAGGGGATGCTCGTGCTGGTCACTTATGGCATCGGGATGCTGATCGGCGCGCAGGTGGCCGGCAACCTCTTCAACGCCTTCCTGGGCGAGGCTCCTGCCCTGACGCTCGCGCAGTGGCGACAGTTTTGGTTCATCCCGGCGGCGTTTGCGGCCGTGGTCATGGTTGGCTTCGGCTTGCTCTTCTACGACCGGGTGGAACGAACGCCAGAGGGTGACGCAAAAGCGGAGCCTGTTCCGGGAGCGACGTAGTCCCGGTGGTGCCCCGATCCGGTATCGTGCGAAAGCCCCAGAGCACACAGAGGAAGGCTGAGGGCACAGAGTCTTGATGCGCGATCACCTGACTGGAGAATTCACGGGGCCCGAGAACCGCAAGGGGGTCTGTGAAATTAAAGGTCCCTGTACCCTCCGTTTGTCCTCTGTGCACTCTGTGGCAAAACCTGAGTCGCTGGAGGATAATTCGTGGCCGCCAGCGACGGAGTGGGCTTCGGTATGGTCTTCTACCGGCTGGAACATCCCCAGACTGCGATGGAGTGTGCGGTAGTGTCACCGTGAACGCTCAGACTGATTACGTGAGAAGGGGGCCGGCATGACCGGGAGACGTGAATTCCTGAGAGCACTCGGCGTGAGCGCGATCGCCGGCGCGGCGACGGGCACACCAGCCCGTGCGCTGGCTGCGTCGAGCGATGACTGGACGGCTCCGCCCGGCCGCCTCCGCCAGTCCGTCTGCCGCTGGCCGTTCTCCGCCATTCCGCTTGTCGATTTTTGCAGCGCCGTCCGCGATCTCGGTCTCGGCGCCATCGACCTGCTCGCGCCCGAAGAGTGGCCGGTGGCCGCCGATTACGGCCTAATCTGCTCGATGGGGTACCCGGCCGTGCGCCGCGACTTCATTACGCGCGGGCTGAACGATCCCGCGAATCACCCGCTGCTCCTCGGTGAACTTGAGCGCGCGCTCCCGCTCGCCGCCCGGCACGGTGTGCCCAATGTCATCGGCATGTTCGGCAACCGGGGCGGTCGGACCGATGCCGAGGGGATCGATGCCTGCGTCGCCGCGCTGTCGCGCATCGCACCCCTCGCCGAACAGGAAGGCGTCACCATCTGCGTCGAGCTGCTCAACAGCCGCGTGGACCACCCGGACTATCAGGGAGACCGCACCCCCTTCGGCGTGCAGGTGATGGAGAATGTGGGCTCGATCTACCACATGCAGATCATGGAGGGCGACGTGATCCGCACGATCCGCACGCATGCCGCGCACATCCACCACTTCCACACGGCCGGCGTACCCGGCCGCCACGAGCTGGACGACGCGCAGGAGCTGAACTATGTTGGCATCGCCCGTGCCATCGCGGATCTCGAATTCGATGGCTGGTTCGCCCACGAGTTCGTCCCGACGCGTGACCCCGTCGCGAGCCTGCGTGCCGCGATCGAGCTCTGCACGGTATGACCAACTCTCGGGGAGGCGGTGTCGGCAATCCAGCCGTACAGACTGGTGTTTCGGCACAAGCAAGAGCTTGACGCTCTCGCCGACGGATTCATCCGAAGATGGAGGCGCATATGCGATACTCAACTCTCATTTCTTCGATCCTGCTACTCGGCCTGGCGGCGCCAAGTCTCGCGGCGCAGGCAGACTCGACGCGGTAC
>JBDHDH010000081.1:0-18519 GCA_039591615.1 Gemmatimonadota bacterium
GGACGGTCCGGGCGCTGCAGCGCCAGGGGTACGATCGCTTGAGCGAACAGTTGAAAACGGCTTTCCTCCACCGCGCGGGTCAGGCGCGTGATCCGTCGGGTCTCCACCTGTTGCTGGACCCCAGGGGCCGCCTCCAGCCCGAGATGGACGCGGTTGCCTCCTGCGTCCTTGGCCGCGTAGCAGGCGTCGTCGGCGGCACGCAGGACGTCAGCCGTTCGTCCGCTCGTCGCGGCCGTGATCGGGACGACGCCGATGCTGGCGCCGAGCGAGAAGCTCCTCTCCCCCCACACGTAGCGGAAGTCCTCGATCGCCCGCTGGAGGTTGCCAGCGATCTCTTCCGCCTTGGCCAACGAACAGTGTTCCAGGAGGACGCCGAATTCGTCTCCGCCGAGGCGCGCGACCGTGTCGCGGCTGCGCAGACGACCAGCCAGCAGGCTGCCGATCCTCCTGAGGAGGTCATCCCCGGCCTCGTGACCGCAGGTATCGTTGACGAGCTTGAATCGGTCCAGGTCCAGGTAGCACAACGCGTGCTCCGCCGTACCGGCCGTGACCTCTGCCAGCACCCGCGCCAGGCGTCGGTCGAACTCCTGCCGGCCGATCAGACCCGTGAGGGAATCGTGCGTCGCGTCGTGCGAGAGTCTGCGGGCCACGCGCCGCCTTTCAGTAACGTCATGAAAGACCAGCACCACCCCAATCGTGGCCCCGTTGCGGTCACGGAGCGGGGCCGCCGAGTCCCCGATCGCCACTTCCGTCCCATCGCGGCGCAGCAGCGCCACGCCGTCGGCCAGGTCCACCGTGCGCCCTTCGCGGAGACAGCGGGCTGGGATGCTTTCGATGGGCTGCCGCGTCGCGTCGGAGATGAGCGTGAGGACGGTACCCAGGGGCTGCCCCAGCGCTTCGGTCGTGCGCCAGCCGGTGAGCCGCTCCCCCATGGGGTTCAGATACGTGATCCTCCCCGCCAGGTCGGTCGTAAGGAGGGCTTCGCCGAGCGATGCCAGGGTGACGCAGGCTTGCTCCTTCTCCCGGAAGAGGGTCTCCTGAGCACGCCGCCACTTGGTGAGATCGCGAATCGTCACCAACACGAGCGCGTCCTGGCTGGGACCAAGGGGGCTGCGGTTGAACTCTACTGGGAACTCGGTCCCGTCCTGTCGCCGCGCGAACAGGCTGACCGGACCACCCTTCGGCGGGATCCCCGGCGTCTCGCTATCGCCTACGAGCTGCGACTCGGTCAGCTGCTGGAAGCGGGGGGGAATAACTTGATTCAACGGCTCGCCCAGTAGCTCTGCCTCGGTCCATCCGAAGAGTCGCTGGGCTTCCAGATTCAGTGCGACTATGTTCCCCCGCGGGTCGACGACGAGCAACGCATCGGCGGCCGCGTCGAGTAGCTGTCGAAATCCCTTCTCCTGCACTGAATCCATGGTCAGCTCAGACTTCGGGCCGCGATTCCGAAGTCACATTCAACTCTCGTTACAGCACCGGAATGTAACTGTCAAGCTCGCTCGGGAACGGGCAGTGTCCTCGTATGGGGACACTACACCCGGGAACGGGCCTCCCTCACAAGGGCAGCGGCATCGGAGAGCACCAGGAGGGATGGACAGCTAATCAGCTATCGGGCCGCAAGCGCCTGCCTCCACTCTTGCGGGATTGTCCAAGATCCCGCCCCCGCCTACACTACTGGCTAATGCAAAGGCGAGTATTAAGAGGGTAGCGTCGGATCAGCTAGCTCGGCCGGACCATTTTTTTTCCTGTGCCATTAGGGATCATGCAGCATGGCCCATCTGCGGGTCACTCTGCCGTCGAATCATCCCCCGCGCCATCCCGGGATACTCCACGGTGCCCCGACGTTACGCCGTCCGCCCCTGATCGCGGCAGCCGCGACCACGCGACGACGCGGCCTGCAGCGTGCCGGCACCACGTCCTGGAGTTCCGGCTCAGGGCGACACAGCCCCTCGGCGAACGCCGTGGCCGCCTGCGCACTCACTCCGGTAAACGGCGGCTCACCGGTCAACATCTCGTACAACACACACCCCAAGGCGTAGAGATCGCTCCGCCCGTCCAGCTCCCGATCCCCAGCAGCCTGCTCTGGGCTCATGTACGCCGGCGTCCCGATCGCGAGCCCCGTCTCAGTCAGTTGGGTGCCCCCCGCTGCGCTTACTGCCCAGGGCGATCCCGAAGTCAGCCACAACGGCGTGACCGCTCTCGAGGAGGATGTTCTCGGGCTTGATGTCGCGATGGATGACCCCTGCGCGCGTGCGCATAGCTCAATGCGTCGGCCACCTCACGGGCGATCTGCAAGGCGTCATCGAGGAAAAGCTGTTTCTCCCGGTTCAGGCGGTCACGCAGCGATTCGCCCTCCGCGTAGGGCATGACGTAGAACAACCAATCGTCCGCTACGCCGGAGTCGTACAGCGGGAGGATATGGGGGTGGCGCAAGTTGGCCGTGGCGGTGATCTCGCGGAGAAACCGCTCATGCCCCAGGGCCGCGGCCAACTCGGGCCGCAGGACTCTCAGCGCAACCTTGCGGTGGTGCTTCAAATCCTCGGCGAGATAGACGGTAGCCATGCCACCTGCGCCGAGCTCGCGCTCGATGGCGTAGCGGTCGGCGAGGGCGGCGGTGAGGCGGGTGGGGTCGACAGGATTCTATTTCCCCACCTTCGCCTCGAGCTCGCTCAAGAATCCTCGCACCAACTTCCACGAAACGTCGCCCCCTGAAACCGGCTGGATGAACAGGAAACGCTGATCGTCAGCCGCGACTTCGTAGAGCGTCGCATTGCGGTCGTTGAGATAGCCCGTCGCAGAGAAGAGGATGCGACGCGCACCGACGGAAAAGTCTGCTCCGGCGCGGACCTCTACCACCACCAGGTTGCCGGCGCCATCGCGATAGAACAGCTCACGGCCGGAATGTGCCCAGCGCGGCTCGAGACCGCCGTCGAACGACACCTGCGTGCGCCGCCCAGGTCCCGGAAACGGCTGGACCACGATCTCCTCGCGTCCTGAGGCGTCCGACACGTACGCCAGCCAGCGCCCGTCAGCCGAGAGCGTGGGCGCAAACTCGTCCGCGTCGGTCACCGCCAACTCGTAGGCCACACTGTCGGGATCGGGCCGCGCGTAGAAAATGTCGCGCTGCCTGGGTCCCACGGGGCCCTGACGGTACACGAACCACTGGCCGTCCGGCGAAAACTCGCCATCCTGAATGGGGATCGAGGTGACGCGCCGCAACTCCTGCGGGGGCCCCTGGCCGTCCACCGGAATGCTCCACGCGGTGACCAGGCCGCTCGTCCCCGGCGCAATGAACGTGATCCTCGTTCCACTGGGGTCCCAGGCCGGCCGGTCGCGGCGCGCGACTACACTGGAGGCCGCGCTGCCCAGACGGGTCCACGGCCCAAGCGGAAACGCATAGACCCAGAGCGCCGGAACGCCGTCGCGGATGATTTCAGCGGCGATCCGCCTCCCATCCGCTGAGAGAGCGAAGGCGGTGAACTCCTGGGGCAGACTCTCGTCGATACCGGTGGCCACGCCCGCACGATCCACCCACGCCAGCCGACTTTGGCGTGGCTGCATCTCGCCATACAACAGGGTACCGGTTCCGGAGAGCGCGAACGCTGTGACGTCATCATTGATAAAGACGTTGCTGGCCAGGCTTACCGGAGGTCCGGTGACTTTCAAGGTCTTCTCGTCCAACGGGGCGGCCGTCAACACACGGTCATTCGTCACGTAGACGAGGTGCCCGATCTGGGCAACCTGGCCGAACGGAACGTGCAGCACCATTTCGCTCTGACCCGTCTCGAACGAGTAGGCCATGAGCTCCGCCGTCTCGATGCCACCGGCACGGACGTTCACATATAGGAGTCCGCGGCCTGCCGGGAGCACCTGCGCGCAGGAGTGCGTGTATTCCCCCCGGGTGGAATCGATGGTCGTGAGGACTACGGGTTGCCCACCCCGCTCTTGAACGCGCGAGATCCCTTCCGGAAGGCTGTCGGTGGCAGGCCGGGGGAAGTAGATGTAACCGTCTTCGCCCCAACACAGTCCCCACGACCCCGCCTCGGCAAGGATCTGCGGCGTGCCGCCCTCAACGCTCACCCATTTGACCACCCCGGGCGGGGCCAGAAAGGCGACGCGCGCTGCATCGGGGGAGAACCGCGGCCAGCGTGCGTTTTCTGTCCCGGGCAGCGGTGTTCCGACGGGTCGCTCCAACGCACGCACCTCGAGCCGCTGTCCAGCGGGATCAGCGACAACGGATACCAGCTGCGTGCCGTCGGGCGAGATGTCCAGCACTTGATTGATCGGGATCGTGTCAACGTACGGCAAGGACGCTATCGTCCAGTGCTCCACCCGCTCCGGCGCCTCTCGATTCGCGACCAGGACGATGACCGTCGCCAACAGGGCGCCGGCAGCCGCGCCGGCGGCCGCGATGGGCAGCACTGAACGAAAGGGGCGCATCCCGGTGGAACGGATAGGGCCCGTGGGGGCGGCGATCTGACGCCGGCCTTCCAGAACATCCGCGAACTCGGCTGCCGTAGGGAAGCGATCCGCGGGCAGTTTCTCGAGGGCGGTCAGGACCGCCGCCTCGATCTGATGCGGAACGGTGTGCCGTTGGGCGCGCAACGGTCGCGGCTGCGCTGTGACCACCTGTGCGACGATCGCTTGAGCCGAGGGACCAGTGAACGGCGGCCCGCCGAGCAGCATCTCGTACAGCACACAGCCGAGGGCATAGATATCCGAGCGAGCGGTGATCTCGCGCTCGCCCATCGCCTGCTCGGGAGACATGTAGTGTGGCGTCCCCAGCGACATCCCCGTCTCGGTCAACCGCGTCGCGCCCGCACTGCTGACTGCCAGCGCGATGCCGAAGTCGGCAACGAGCACCCGGCCGTCGTGGAGTAGGATGTTCTCAGGCTTGATGTCGCGATGGATGACGCCCTGGCGGTGAGCGTAATCGAGCGCGCTCGCTACCTCGCTGGCAATTTTCACGGCGTCGGCGATGGAGAGCTGCTTCTCTCTGGTGAGGCGGTCCCGTAGCGATTCCCCCTCCACATAGGGCATGACATAGAAAAGGAAAGAATCGACCTGGCCCGAGTCGAACAGCGGCAAGATGTGGGGGTGTTGCAGGTTGGCAGTGGTCTTGATCTCGGTGAGGAACCGTTCGGCTCCGATCACGGCGGCCAGCTCAGGCCGAAGTACCTTGAGTGCGACCTTGCGCTCGTGCTTGAGATCCTGGGCGAGGTACACAGTGGCCATGCCACCCGCGCCGAGCTCACGCTCGAGGCGGTAGCCGTCGGCGAGGGCCGCCTTGAGGCGGTCGATTTGCTCGGCTCGGTCGGGCACCGCGCGATCCCCCAGGGATTCTCATTCATTATGCGGGCACGACGCGGCAGGGACCAGAAGAGCGACACAAGCGATCTCTGTCCGCAGGACCCGTCTTGCCACGTGACGCGTACCGGTTTCCCGGCTGGTGACTCCGGCTGTGGAACAAATCTCGTGACACAACGGTCCAGAGGGAAGCACGCCGAGTGAAGATCTTATACCGGAAAACTCTGTACGGCAGATACTTACGAGTAATGGGCCCTGAAGGACTCGTCGCGCAGCGGACGCGAGTGGCGCGGCCGGGTTTGAGTGGGCGTCCACCTCCGACCGACGGATCATGAGACGGCGGTGTACGCGCGTGGGTGTCCGTTTTTTAACGCTCTACGCTCGTGAGCGCTCGTGGGCGTCCGTGAGTGTTGTTACGGCCAGCGTTACAAATTCCGGAATAGGTCATCGGGCGTCCCAAGGACCGAGCAGTCAGGTGTCTGGGCTGTTCTTCGGCCTGCGCTGAACCTTTCGTCGCCGGCTAGCGCCCGCCGGCTGGTGCGAGCGCAACCTCCGTCAGCCAGTCATACTTGACCCGGAGTTCCGTCTCAATATTGTTGACGCGGACAACGAGAGAACGCTGTCCATCGGGCGACACATCGTACTCCCGACGGCACAACGCGCCTTCCCTCCGATACTAGGAATCGGCAAACAACACGCGTGGCTTGGACGGGCTATTCTCTCTCCAGCTCCCTCGACGTCGACCGCCAAGGATCTGATGATCAATTCGGTCGTGATGGCGAGCTTCGCGTACCACGCGGCGATGAGGAACGGGACGTTTCCCCGGCCGCACTGACGGAGAGTTGAAGGAGTGAGTTTTGGAGTTTGATGAGATCTGGAGAACGGACAGACAGTCACGATGGAGCTCGAGGTCCGAGTTTCCACCTAGCCCGACACTGAGCTGGAAGTCGTCCGGTCTCTGAGTTCGCAAGCCCCAGTCCTTTCGGGGTTATCTGCCCCGAGTGCGGATGTTTTGTTCCTTTCCCGACGCTGGGAGACACCATGATTTCCACCCGTCGCAAGTTTCTAGAAACGGCCGCCTTGGGAGCCGTCGGCGCGGCCATCACGAGCAAGCCAGCACTGGCGGACGTTCCTTCTACCCGACGCGCAGTCCCTCCCCAGGAGCTGGGAGATCGTTTCGACCCGTGGATCGAGGTCGAGGCCAACGCGCTGGCCAACAACGTGGCCGAGGTACGGCGCCTCACGGCGAACCGCCCCATCCTCGCCGTGATCAAGAACAACGCCTACGGCCTCGACCTGACCACTGCTGCGGCGCTTCTCGAGCCCATGCCCGAGGTCGCTGGCTTGGCCGTCGTGAAAGCCGAGGCGGCTTTGACCCTGAAGCAGGCCGGCGTCCGAAAGCCGGTGTACTTGATGGCCCTGTTCCCCGAGTCCCTCGCCCCGGACTTGGCCCGCCTCGGCGTGCGGCCCTGCCTTTATTCCGACGATGCACTCCGGCTGGTCGAGCCCATGGTGCGGACCGTAGGAGGGCCCATCGAAGCCGAGGTCTACCTGGATACGGGCATGAGCCGGATGGGGATCCCCTATCACAAGGCCCTGTCCTGGATCGAGTCCGTGGTGGACAGTGGTAAGGTCCGGGTAGGAGGTGTGTTCATGGGCTTCACGGAAGACCCTGAGTACGATAAGGAACAGCTCCGCCGATTCATGTCGGTTGCAAGGCAGGCATCCGACGCAGGGTTCCCTCTTGGCACCCTGCACGCCGCGTCCTCGTCCGCCGTGTTCGAGCTTCCCGAGTCCCATTTGGACATGGTGCGGCCGGGCATGGCTCTCTACGGGGGCTATCCCAACGACCCAGCACTCCAGCGGGAAAGGGCGTCTCTGCGGAGCGCGCTCCGCCTGAAGGCCAGGGTCGTGCGGGTGGAGAGACTGCGGACCGGTGACAGCGTTTCCTACGGTCGAAACTACGTAGCCCAGGAGCCTACTTGGGTGGCGACGCTTCCGGTGGGGCACGCGGACGGCTATCCGCGGAAGGCCGTGGAGGGGGGGCGGGTCTTGATTGGTCCGGAGACCTACCCGGTCATCGGCGCGGTGTCGGCGAGTCACACCATCGTGGAGTTGGGACCAGAACCGACCGTGGCAGTGGGCGACGTGGCCACCCTACTGGGTCCCGATGCCCCGGAGGTCGACCCGAACTGGCTGTCGGCGCAGACCGGCGTTTCAATCTACGACATCTTCATGCACCTGAATCCGCTGCTACCACGGGTGGAGGTTTAGACCGCCCACAGCAAGCGCCAAGTCTGGCCTCCAGTGCTGGAGAGATCTCCGCTTGGACCTAGTCGGCGATCTTGCGCCCGATTGCGTTGATCGTCCCGCGAGTCCTGGCCGGGTTTTCCATACATGACGAGCTCGCCCTGCTGGTGGATGCCGGCTTGTCCTCGAGCGACACCGTGCGCGCCGCGACAAGCGCACCGGCCAACTACCTCTCGGCGGCCGACTCTTTGGGAACGATTGCCGTCGGCCTTTACCGGGAAATCTCCCGAACGATTGCGGATGAGATCGGTGCCGTGCTGTCGGCTCAAGCCGACGCGCGGCTCACCGAGCGGCCCACTGTCGATCCGCAAGCCTACGAGGCCGTCTTGAAAGGTCAGTTCCATTACCGACGCTCCACGCCCGAGGACTTCACGATTGCCGTGCAATATTTCGAGTCAGCGCTGGCGATCGATTCGCTGTACGCGCCTGCGCACGTCGGGATCGCGGAGGTCTGGTCCAGACGAGCGGGAAGTCTGATCCCGAGTGGGGTGGCAGGGTGGCGCGGGCGTGAACCTTCGATCTCCGGATTATGAGACAGCGGTATACGCGCGTGGGCGTCGTTACATCTATCGTTACAATCGCGAAGGCCGAGGGAGACCTGTCAACTCCCCACCATCGCCTTCAACTCCTCGAACAAGTTCTCGACCACGTCTAGAAGACCGCTGTCGCCTTGAAAAACATCGTATGGCCCTGCGTCGAGACCTGCCCGAATTCGGCGGTGCCGCGCTGGTAGGCGAGCTGGAGTGTGCCGAAAGGTGGCTTGTAACGATACACGAAGACCGCCTGGATATTGTCGCGATCGATGGCTGAGTTGGTCTGGAAGAACACGCGAAGATATAGATCGCGCGTGAAGAACTGATTCAGGCGGGCGACGTGGATCCACGTGGTTTCCATGTCGGGATCGGGGTCGAGCAGCAAGCGCTGGAGTTCGTACTCGAGCGACAGGCCCTCGGTGACGGCATAGGCGGCGGCAGCAGTCCAGAGTTGAAAGTCCGAATCGAAGTTGCGTCCGAAGCGGTGCCCCACCTGCACCGAGTTGAACTCGCGCGTGTTGTAGCCGAGGTTGAATTGGACTGCTCGGTTGCGAAAGTCACTCTCGAACCGTTTGAACTCCTCTTGCAACGCCGCGCCGAAGCTCAGCCGATTTCGAAATTCGAAGTTGAGTGACTGATCGATCTGCCAGCTTCGCAGCACGTTCTGTTGGCTGTAGTAGATGTTGTAGTTCGAATCGTACCGCAGCCGTTCGAGGATCGTACCGGCCATCCAGAAGGTATGCTCGAGTGCCGAGTCGAACTCGCGGCGGTTGTCGTCCCGAATGAACCCGACAGCATTCACGTTGTCGGCAAAGTTGTCCCCGAGATGCGTGAACCGTACGTGGAAATGGGATGTGGGCGTATCCCACGACGGGCGAATAAAGTATCCCAACGTTCCGCTATCGAAATCACCCCAGCTTTGCACGAGTTGTGCGGTCATGCCGAGTGTTCGGGTGAAGAACAAGGTCGCATCGGCGCTGATGGAACCACGGTTGCCGTTCAGTGTTTGGTTTGCCAGCACCAAGCCGACGTTGGACGATCCAAGGTTGCGCTGCACTCGGCCCACCGTGTACGTGGCAGTGTTCGAGTCTCCTTCAATGGGGGACCGTGTGGTCAGCGCGTGCCCGTTCCAGGTTTCGCCTCGGCCCAACGCCTGCCCACCGACGTGGATGTCGGCAATGCGCCGGGAGTAGAAAGTACGGATGCGCTGCCGGTACAGCTCCGCGCTTTCTAAGAAGAACGGGCGTTTTTCTGGTAGCGCAAGTTCAAAGCGCGTCAGGTTCACACGCTCCTGATCAGCCTCGATCGTCGCGAAGTCCGGGTTGACCGTAGCGAACGCATTGAGCTGCGGTGTGATGGCGTAGCGCGCGTCGACGCCCCCGTCGAAATCGACCGTTGTGTCTTGTTGCGCGCGCGACAGACCATAGGTGATGATCTGATGTCTCTGTGGTGGCGGTGCGATCTGCAGTCCCCGAATGGCGCCGGCTTGTGATACTCTCCACTGGTTTTCGAGTGGTCCTGCCCAATAGCTCACGTCGAGCGTGCGTCGCCGGCTCCGGCCAAAGTTGATGCCCCACGTGCGGTCCTCACCTGACGCGAAGCTCATCGATCGGAACGGGATCGCCATCTCGACGGTCCACCCCGAATCGGTGCGTGCGGCGGCGGTTTGCCAGGCAGCGTCCCACGTGTCGTCCACCGTCCGCCCATCGTTGGCCACGCGTCCGTCGGCCTGGGTACCCAGCAGGTTTGTCATGAAGTAGTACGCGGACTGCTTATCGTTATGCGTATCGAGGAGGAGGACGACCGCGTCGTCGTTTAGCAGTTGCGCATCGCGCCGAGTGAGCTGTGCGGCCGGCGCATCCGGATCCCAGACGACAAACGCAACATAGATCTGGCTCGAGTCGTAGACTACCATGGCGTCGGTGCGCCAGGGCGACTGCGTTCCACGCTGTGGCTCGAATCGGATGAAGTCGGTGGCGTGCGCGGCGTTCAGCCATTCACCGCCGCCGATAACGCCATCGATCTCCGGCGGCGCTTCGGTCTGGATGGCCCGAATCGTGAAGCCGGAATCAGGTGCCTGACGAGTTTGCGCCGTTACGGCCGAGAGCAGAAAAAGGGTCGCGACAAGCATCGCCATGGACTATATCGCCGATAGGGAGGCGTGCCAGGTGGCGACCGAGTACCGCGCGTAGGTACGGCCCGGTGGGTAGTCAGGCCCCTGACAAGCACACGCCGTGAGACGGCCCCGGAACATCGAGCCGGAAGCGATCTCCACGGCGATCAGGTCGCCCGCGCCGGGCCGCATTCGGCGCTGGCTCCCAAGGAGCCTCACAGTGCATAAGATGGGGTCCGGTGGTGCGCCCGGCCACCGAGCAACGTTTGTTTCTCGGTTCGTCCACAGCTACGTTTGCGCTGTCGCCCGAGTGTCGGAGAGAGTCCCTGCCCAAGAGACCATAATCGCGGATCCCATCTCCATCTTTCTCACGCTTGCCGCGGTCGTCTTCCTCGCTCTGCAGTTGGAGAAGCGAGTCGGCGTGTTTCGCTCGCTGGGTGCGGCGCTGACGGGAATCCTCATCGGGATGCTGCTGTCGAACACCGGGCTCCTGCCGGGCAACTCCCCCACGTACGACTTCCTGATGGGCACGGGTGGGCAGCGAGTCCAGACCGTTCAATCCCGCCATGCGAGAACGAGCAGGACGTCGATGAAGCGGAAGAACAGCGCCAAGAAGACGGCGACCGCAGCACCCGTCGACCGATCGGACCGTTCGACGTAAGAGATGGCACTATTGTGTGCGATGCACCGTTCGGGAGTGTGACCACCTTCATCGGCATGGAGACTGTCGAGTAAGCAGATTCCGTATTGTCGGCCTGCCCGGCCGTTCTGAGTCGAAACCAGAGGTGGCGCAATCGGAAACGACAGCCGGTCGAATCGTTCGTGTCGCCGTGATAAACGGGGTAAAGACCGGCCTATTCCGGCAATACAAACGTGTGGCTGTAGTCCGCCATGCAGGAAGTATCCGGCGCTCCGGACGGATCGGCCAGGAACGCCATCAACATGTTGAGCGCGCAGTCGCCAACGTCGACCGGGGCATGCGCAACACCTTCAAATACGAAGAGGTGCCCACGGCTAAGGCCTGACGCAAGCTCACCGAGGTTCTCGTTCGGGAGGACATGATCGAGCGCGCCATTCATCATTAACGTCGGCACGTCCGATACGAGAGGTTCAGGCTTCTCCGACGGCAGATGATCGCCCGTCCATAGCTCTCGCGTGGCTTCCATCAGGCGCGGCGAGAAGAAGAGTGCGAGGCCATCTACAAATGGCCTGTAACGTTCTGCTATCTGGTGGTCGGCTGCGGTGAAATCCGGATTGGCCGCGATGACGGCGGTGTACCCCAAGGCATAGGCAAATCGGGGCATTGGAAAGAAGATATTGGGGCCGTTCTGGATCTCTGCAAAGTCACCCTTCGTGAAACGATCCAGCGAATGGATGATCTGTGTGTTCCAATACATCGACGCGAATACCCATGAGGACACCTTGTCTCCATTGAGCACTAGCGTGGTCTCTTCGCCCGATGCGGGGTTTACCACCTCCAGCTCAATCGGAGACCGGTTGAGTTCGGCTAGCATGTCAAAGAATCGCGCTTCGATGTTTGGATATGCCGTTGCGCAGGCCTCGTCCGCCTCGCACATATTGAAGTACTGTTCCAACGACGCAGCAGCATTCAGAAACATCTGCTCGAAAAGGGCTGGTCCATTCGGTACGGCGGCGTTCATGACTACAGCCCGCAGTCTTTCGGGAGAGCCATGCATGACATCCTGGGCGACCATTGTTCCGGCTGAAGTGCCGAAGAGATTGAACCGGTCGTATCCCAGCTTCGTGAGAACGAGATCGATATCCGCAGCCATTTCGATATGGTTGTACGCCGGCAGGTCAATCCCCTCTTCGACAAACCGTGCCTGCGAGCGCCGCATGGCATCGAGCAGAATCTCGTTCGCCTCCGGACCCTTGATATCCTTTCCGACCATGTCCAACTGCGCCTCGAATACCTCTTCGCATACCAGGTTTGGCTTTGAGTGGTACAAGCCGCGCAATTCGATGATCACCACGTCTCGCTGCGCCAGAAGCGCATCACCTAGCGGGCTCGCCAGGACCGGAAAAAAGCCCTCGAAGTTGGAGTCGCCGGGTCCGCCGTTGTTCAATACGAGCGGATCGGGTGCGGCCTCCGGATTGGGGCTTTTGAATTGCGCCACGGCAAGCTTGATCACAGGCCCGTGAGGACGTTCGTGGCGCTCGGGAACGCTGATGAGGCCACACGCAACTTCCCTGGCCGATCCAGCCTCATCAGGCAAATCTACCGGGCATTCGATCGGCTCGTATCGACCGATGTCCGGATTCGGCGCCGGGGTACAACCGGCAGCCAGCACCAGCAGCATGGGAATCAGGAGGTACGATGACCGAAAGCGTGACAACATAATGGTGCTCCGTACATGTGAGAATGATTCAGGTTGGCGGTGATCTCGATCACGCGGACAAACCGCTCGGCGCCGAGCGCGGCGGCGAGCTCGCGCTCGAGGCGGTAGCGGTCGGCGAGGGCGCTCGTCAGACGCTCCAGTTGCTCGGCTTGGTCGGACACGGCGCGATCCTCCAGGTACTACTCGTTTATTTATCATGCGGGCAGGACGCGGCAGAGACCAGAAGATCGTCCTGAAACGGTCATTCTGTGCCTGAATCACCGGCTTTCAATTTTGTGCGTACCGCTCGCCTGGCTGCTGACCCCAGTTGTGACAAATCTCGTGACAAGACAAACCGGAAGAGGCAAGTGGCGTCAAGTCTTCAACGATCTACGCGCGTGGGCGTCCGTGGTGTCGTTATAACGTGTGTTACAATACTTGGATCACCGGATGGGTGGTCGAGCCTCCCGCTCGTTAAGCACCGTCCCAACGCAGAGGCCCGCGACCTCCTGTCGCGTTAGCGGACGCGTGCGGGGGGGCGAATGTGATTGGGGCGTCAACCCCATTGCCGCCTGAGGGCATGGGATTAACGACAACTTGCCGGTTCTTCGAGGGGGTCCGGGCGTCGGTGCCTGACGCCTACGACATGGATGTCGTTCTCTGCCGTAAGAAACTGGCCCACAAACGGACCCCACCTCGGCGCAATGTCTTTGACAAGGAACGCCTCTACTGAAACCCGCTTACGCTCCACGCCGGCGGCGAACGCGCACCCCGTCCAACAGCGTCCGCGTGGTCTGCTGGATAAGCCTATCAATGTCATCGGTGGCCATGATCTGCCCCTCGATCCACAATGACGCAAGCCCGTGCACGGCGCCCCAGGCCACATAGGCCAATGCTCTGGGATCCTGCCGTTTGATCGCGCCGCTGCGCTGGTGGGCCTGGATCACGTCGACCAGCTGTTCGAATATGGCGTTTGCGGCCTCGCGCAACTCGGGTAGGTCCTTACGAGTGAGCGCTTCTTTTCCGTACATCAGGCGGTAGTGCGCCGGGTTCTCGAGGGCGAAGCGCACGTACTCCTCACCCATGCGCCGGAGCCGCTCGACGCTGGATCGCGGGGCGCTGGCGTCAACGGCTCGCAGGCGGGCGGCGAGACGGTCGAACCCAGCGGCGGCAACCGCAACCAGGAGCGCGGTTTTGTCCGCGAAGTGGCGATAGGCTGCAGCGCGCGAAACGCCGAGGCGCTCGCCGATCGCCCGCATCGTCACGCTTGCCGCCCCTCCTTCGGCAATCATGGCGGCGGCTTCGTCGAGCAGGGCCGCCCGAAGGTCTCCATGATGGTACGCGCCGGCCGGGTCGGTCATACGTCAACATGGCCGAAGATGTTGACTTCGTCAACATCTGGGTGTATGTTGACATCGTCAACACGCTCGGAGAGGAACCGATGGCCATCAACCAAGAGCTTTCCGGGTTTCTGAAAGAAGGCCTCGATCGGGGCCTGCCGCGCGAGCAGCTCGAGGAGATCCTCCTGAAGGCCGGTTGGCCACCCGACCAGGTTCGGGTCGCCCTGGGGAGGTTCGCCGACGTCACCTTTCCGATCGCGGTCCCGCGCCCCAAACCCTACCTCTTCGCCCGCGAGGCGTTCATCTACCTCGTGCTCTTCAGCACGTTGTACATCAGCGCGTTCAACCTGGGCGGCCTCATATTTCAGTTCATCGATCGAGCCTTCCCGGACCCCGCCGTCGATCCGGTGCTTGCTTTGGAGGCGAGCCGAGAGGCGATCCGGTGGTCGATCTCCCTGCTCGTCGCGGCGTTTCCCGTCTTCGCCTTCGTCTCATGGACGAACGAACGGGCGGTCCGGCGCGATCCGATCCGACGGCTCTCGAAGGTGCGACGGTGGCTGACGTACCTGACCCTGTTCGTGGCCGCCGGCATCCTGATCGGCGACGTGACGAGCATTGTGTACAACCTCCTGGGCGGCGAAGTGACGACGCGTTTCCTGCTGAAGGTCCTCACGGTCGGCGCCATCGCCGGGTCGGTATTCGGATACTTCCGCCGGGACCTCCGTAAGGAGGAGGTCCCGGAATGAAACTCCCGCCTGGATCGGTGCTGTTGGGCGCGTCGGTGGCGGCGGTCGTCACTGCGGTGGTGGCCGGACTCTTCATCCTCGGGTCCCCGAGCGAGGAGCGCGCGCGTCGGGTCGACCGGCGGCGGGTGGCGGACCTGCAGGGGATCGCGGCCGCCACCGATCTCTACTGGACGCGGCATTCTCGGTTGCCGGCGTCGCTGGACGAGTTGAACGCCGAGCCCGGGGTGAGGATCAGCACCGGCGACCCCGCCGGCTCGGAGTCCTACGGCTACCAACCGCTGGACAGCATCCGCTATGAAGTGTGCGCGAGTTTCGAGCGGGAGACGGAGGCGACCTCCCGGGACCCGGCGGAGGCGGCGAGCAACCTCTGGGCGCACGGGTCCGGACGGCAGTGTTTTCAGCTCAAGGCCGAAAAAATCACGCGCACTCGGGCGTCAGGAGCAGAGGGAGATCGTCCCGGCCGGGCAGCTCGAAGACCTGGGTGACCGTGTCGCGCTGGCGCTGACTCCGCGACTATTGTGTAGCGGTCCCGGTTTCTGGGACCAGGGGGCGGCGTAATCAGGCCACCTTGCTGGTGAGCGCGCGACGGACAGCAGCCGGGGTTCGATGAGCCACTCACGGTTGTAGGTCTCGACGAACTGGCCAATCATGTGGCGCGCCGCCTCCAGGGTCGGAAAGTCGTGCGGGTGCAAGCACTCCTCCTTCAGCGTCCGAATCCAGCGCTCCATGATCCCGTTGCACTCCGGCTCGCCCACGTAGCTCGGGCTGGGGCAAATGCCCAGCCAGCAGAGCTCGCCGCGAAACTGCTCGGCCGTGCACTGCCTACGCAAGCGGAAAGCGACTTAAGATTGCCTCCAAGCGTGGATCTGATGTGCGCTCAAACGGGTCCCGCGCTACCTAAGAAGTCGCGAACCGATTCGACGAATCCCGACCACGCCGACGCGCCCTCCAGAGGAATGTGATTCTTGCTCTCCAGAGGAACCGAGCGAGCGCCCGGTCGGCGAGGGCGGCGGTCAAACGCTCGAGGGCATCAGTCACGCGTTGCCCCCAGGCCGAACCCACCTCAGTAGCTCTTCCATCCCGGCGGACCCATGCCGTTCAACCGAAAATACGGCACCACTTGGCCGCGGGTCCAATCCGCGTGGGCCAGCGCTTGGAGATAGACGTGCCACTTCTGGAGCCGTCGTCCAAAGAGCTCGGTCTCGACCACTAACTCCTCCGGCGGGAGGGATCGGAGCGTCTCGACGACCCACTCGTAGCTGGCAACGACCACCCGCTCCAACTCGGTCTTGTCATTGAGATAGACGGCGGTGTCGCCGAAGGTGGGAAGCATATCGCGAATGCCGCCCCATACGACGAAGTTGGCATTGTCCAGGTTTCCAGCGGAGCGCCGAGTCCGGGATGGCCTGGGTGAACTCGATGTCCATCTGTTTGTGTTGCTCGAGTCCGTTGAGCAAGATGGCACGAATGGCTTCGACATCGATTGTGGTCCCGGAGCGCATACTCTGGGCAACGAGTGGCCACGGGTTGACGAGGGCGCTCAAGGATATAACTGTGACTATAGTACGGACGTTCATCGTGACGGCCTCCTGGTCAAAAGACGTATTCCACGACTTAACGTGCTTGATGGATCACTCGCTGACGGTCATCTGCTCGTGAGCGGTGAGAACGCTCCCTGCACCACCACCAGATCAGAATGCATCCCCCCTCCCCGGACGAGCACCGGCTGCTCAGCTTGGTCTGGCACGGGCACGGCGCTTCTGACGGGAGCATACAAAAGATGACGCGATTGGAGGGCGAGGGCCAGCGAGGACGGTGGTCCCCCGCTCTGCCTCGACCAAACACACGGTCCGGAGGGACGGGGAGAAATCCGTGACCGCGGCGTACCCAATAGCCCGCTCAGATGATCGGGTCAGAATCCTGAGAACCACACTGCGACCATGCCGGGCTGACCAGTCAGTTCTCGTACTCGGCGAGGAGCGCTTGGAAGCGGGGATGGTCTCGGAGTCACCTACGTCGGCAGGCGCATCGGCTCCCGAAACGCGACGCAGCGAGGAGCCTTGGCGTCCTTCACGGTAGGAAATCGCAAAAGGGGACTAGAAGACCGTACGCGGCATCCCGCCGCCGTCCAGCACCGACTTGGGGTGGGTATAGCACATGGCGGCGAGCTGTGAGCTGGCAGATCTTCCAGGACGGGGTGCCTCGTTGGGTGGGCCGAGGCCGACTCACCGTTCGCTCGTGCAAAATCCCTGAATTCAGGCCTCGCTATCTATAATGAAGGCAACTCGCGCTCTCGAAGGTGCGTTTGGGACCGCGAATAAATTTTCGGGCCGCGCCCCTCATCGCCCAGCCGGTCGTACGGTAGCGGCGCCTCGAAGGCGAAGCTGCACTTCTAGGGGAACGTGCTGCAGACGTCCTCGGTCAGCGCCGGCTCGTGCGAGGTTGTCCACGTTATGTCGTTGGACACCGACATGAATTCCACGCTCCACTGGTGATCGATGGCTTTGGGATCGCAGACTCCCGAGGTCCCCCCGCCGAAGTTTGAGTCGATCCAGTAGTGAACCTCGTAATCGATCCCGGCTTGCATTACGGGACCGGTGCTCCAAGTAAAGGACGGGTCTTGGGTGGCCGAGACGGCGCCGTTCGCCTGGAGAACTACCGACCCGTCCGATGTACGGACGATGGCGATGGCGATCGGTTGACCTCCGTGGGCACCCTGAAAGCTCGCATCCAGCCGGAACAGCAGCTGAAAGGGTCCGCCGGGGCCAGTGCCGTCACTGTCACTTTCACTGCACCCGGGGCCAGCGGAAAACGCCAGCACAAGCACCACAGGCACCGACGAAAGGCGGCTCCACCGCGTTCGGTTACGGCCGTCAGTAAACACTGGACAGCTCCTTTCTACCGGTGGCAGCGTGTGAAGCTGGGCACGTCCCCGCCACCGATGAGACGTTCGCCGCTGGCCAGGCGCTATCGCTTCCCCGCCCGGGTCCTTACTCTAGGCACCAAGAAGACGTAGTGCGAAACCAGGCCCCACTGGCACTCCATCAGGAGTCGTGATGGTACCGTTCGGGTTTGTCAAAGTCCACCGCCGGTCCAGGCCGCAGGTTGGCGCAGACACGCGTTTCTGCGGCGACTTACGTGGGCGTCCGCAACGGGCCAGCTCCCTGAACATCTGCTGAACGGCTGCCACAATGCCCCTTACTGATGATGAGCTATCGCACCGCCGGATCGAAGTTCTCGATCATCCAAGCATCGGAGACGGACTCTCCGACATTGCAGAGTAGGGCAAGTCCATCGGGACGGTCGACGGGCAAGCAAGAGGCATCCTCGAACGGCACCGTGGCGACGACGCTCGCCTCACCGCCGCTGGCAGGGACCAGCAGGATGTCGTCGGAGTCGTGCTCTTGCACATACAAAGACCTGCCGTCAGCCGTCCAGCCCACGGGATCCGCCCATCCGGGATGTACCAGCGTCTGCGAGGAATCCACCAGGGAAACAACCCAGGTACCCCGTGCTCCTCGTCGAGCTACTCGATTCCAGAAGACGGCAACGCGTTCCCCGTTCGGGGAGTAGTGAGGATAGGCCATCCAGCCCACGGAGTCGTTGGCAACGAGCGGCTCCTCCGCCTCCGTCTCCGGATCGAGCAGGTGGAAGTTTCGGTCGCCAGGCCGGGAGTACACGATCCGCTCACCCGGTGCCCATGCGAGGCCATTGCCACCCATCTCGGTCGCCTCGTAGGTGCGGACCTGCCCGCGATCCACGAGAACCGTGTGCAGCTTGACCTTTCCATCCTTCAGGGCGCCGAACGCCAGGGCGGTGCCATCGGAGGAC
>JBDHDH010000082.1:0-17245 GCA_039591615.1 Gemmatimonadota bacterium
ACCTCAGTCGCCGCTGCCAAGATGACGAATCCATCGACATCCGCCGACCGCATCACCACCGTCACCGAGTCGCCGGCCAACCCCTCGAATCGGTAAACCTGCGCGAAGTGGCCCAGCCGGTTGGGCGACTCGCAATCGGCATCCGAGAGGGATTCCGCCATCTCCTCACCCGGCGTGAATTCCCGGAGCTCGCAATCCGTGATGGTGAACTCCACCGGCAGGGGAGTTGGCGCGCCGTCATTCCCACCGGTGGCGAAGAGCAGGGTGTCGTGGAACACGCCCACTGAGAGGTCCGTCGGGTCGAAGCGGACGGTGATCGTGCTGGGCACCGTTCCGTCCGCCGGGTTGAGAGACAGCCACCTGCTCCCTCGGGATGCCTGCGCGGTCCACGTGACGGTGCGCCCGCTCTCGCTCACCACCTGGACGGTCTGCGTCATCAAGGCACGGCTCCCCACGGCGGCGGACATGGCCACCGTCCCCGCGGAGAGCGCTACGCGATCGCCTTCACCCGGCGATACCAGATCGCCAATGCCACACTGGGCCACACTCACAGACACCGCGAGGACCAGCAACCCCGCCGCCCAGCGTGGGCGTACGGGGACGTTGGGCCCACCGGACCGTCCGTTGATTCGGCGCGTGCGACGCAAGGGGATAATCGCTACCTGTCGTCCATGTCGCGGGTTCACAAAAGCCGGCTATACCTGAGGATGGCCCGCACCGGCGGCTCACCCCGGTGGGGGCAATCCCTGTGCCACGGGTCGCGGTGGCCCAGCGCTCGCCCACGGCCCCACTTCTCGTTGCGGCACAATGGGTTCGACGACCTCGTCGCCCAGGACCGTCAAAGTGCATTGGGGAGAAGACAGGTTGGTGTTGCGCACGCGCAACTGTTGCTAGCCAGCAACAGTTGGCGTGGGCCGCGCAAGCGCGGTTGTCGAGAGGTCAGTGACCTACGGTTGGCAGCTCACACAATCGATGCGCACCGCTCGCGAACCGCCTCCACTAGGCGCTCGCTCGCGCTCTGGAGGTTGCGCTGGGCGTACAGGCTGGCTCCGATCAGGAACATCGTGTCAGCGCCGTATTGCTCTATCCAGTGCGGCACGCGGGCGACATCGATGCCTCCGGCGGGAACCGGAAACGCGGGACGGATGTCACCCCACGGTTCCCGGAGCCGCGCATTGATGGCATCGCATGCTGTTCGACTGAAGGGGAAGCGGCCGCCCACGTTGGGATAGATGACCCCGTCGCTCCCCACCAATCGAAATAGGCGACCCAACAGTACATCGGGGGCGATGCCGTGCGTCTTGGCGAAAAACGCACCTGCCAGCGCCGGATGGGCGAGGACGGCCAGGTCACCGGTTGCCGCTACCTCCCGTACCGTGTCGAGTCCCAGCAGGAGCGGGCTGAGCAAGACGCCCCTGCATCCCAGCGAGCGTGCCAGCTCGAGGCGCGCCCCGAGATCCGTACCGCCGGCGCTGACGTGCGGGAAGTACAGGGATCTCCCTCCGGTGCGAGCGTTGGCTGCTTCCACGGCCTCTTGGCAGCACCGAATTCGCTCGGCGAACGGGGCAGCGTCCTGGTCCGCCAGCCCGTGATCGTCTTTGACGATGTCAATGCCGCCAGCGGCGAAAGCGAAACAAACGTCGGCGAGCTCACTCGCGGACAGGCCCACCGGCTTCGCCGCGGCACAGAGAAGCGGGCGGCCGTCGGCGATACCGCACAGCTCGCGGATGCCGGGAATGCCGTAGCGAGGCCCACCGCACCGATCGCGAATCCGCAGTGGGACCTCCGTCTGAATGATGAAGATCCCGTCTTGGAGCGAGATATTCCCGAACAGGAGGTTTACGAACTGCAGCACGTCGTCACCCACCGTCTCCGGCGGGTACGCAATCACCGCCCCCCACCTCCCATCACCGAGGGGCTCGACGGTCTCCACCGAGCCGACGACGTCTCGAGCTACGGCAGGAGGGAGGCAGGAGCCCGGAAGCTCGACGGTCTGCTCGAGGGCGAGATCGGCGGCTTTGGCTGCGGCATCCTCGTCGGCGCCGCACGTGAGAACATAGGTGACCCGAAAACGATCGCTCACACTACGGAATCTGTGGGGCCTTCCATCGCTTGGGAATACTGCAGGTACGTTGGGACTGACACGGTTCGATGACTACATGGGGACAGGCATGTTCGCTCGTTCGAGCATCGCGCCGCCACCTAGCGACGCTCGGTGAGGTCCTTATAGCTCCTCATGTGACGGAAGGCTGACACCCGATCACCAAGACGCTCGTACACCCGCGCCAGATTGAAGTGCGCATCCACAAGCGTGGGCTCACCTCTGAGGGCCAGTTGGTAGGCGTCGGCCGCTTCGCGCGGCCTATCGAGATCCTCGAGCGCGATACCGAGGTTGAAGGCGGCGGTAACATGCCCGGGTGTTGACCCTAAGGCACGCCGATACAGATCCTCGGCTTCGGGTACCTCTCCCCGGTCGTGGAGCAGGCGCCCGAGGTTCACGCATGCATCGGCATTCGCAGGATCCAACTCCAGACATCGCCTATAGGCGTCCGTCGCCTCCCCCAATGAGAGGCGCTCGAGCTCGAGGCCGATGTCGAACCACTCGGCAGCGTCCAGCTCGTTCCAGGCGCGTTGGAGACGGTTGCGCCGCTCGTCGAGGGGTTCGACCTCCGAGGATGCTGCGTGACCGAAAAAGTCGAGCTGCACCTGCCCGGACTCGGGATTCCAGAGCGCGGACTCGTCCCGTACCAGAATGTGGTTTCCGATGACGCCTATGGAGACGGCAGATAACGGCACGCCGGACGGCAGTTGATCCCGCAACCTGCTGAGCGCCCGGCGTACGCGACGGGGAGGAATCTGGGCATCCATCAGCGCACGGGCCGTGCGGAGGAGCGCCATGTCCTGGAAGGAAAAGCGGAATTCCCTCCCCGGGCCCCGCTGCGGTCTCAGGAAACCAGCCCGCACGTAGGAACGCACCTGGGCGACGGAGAGTCCCAGCAACTCCGCCACGTCACGCGTGGAACGTTCTGTCACGGGGGTCATCGCGGCGACCGCACCGCGTGGGCTAGGCGTTGGAGGCCTTCCTGGTCTTCTTCCTCTTCGCCGCCGTCTTCTTGCTCGCACGCTTGGCGGGCTTCCGTTCAGCCGCGTCGACTTGCTCGGAACCGGCGGCCAGGCTCGCCTTCAGCGCTTCCATCAGATCGATCACTTGCGTTTGGGGAGCCTCGGTCGGGATAGTCGTGATCTCCTCACCCTGGACTTTTCGCTGGATCTGGTCGAGGATCCGTTCCCGGACGTCGTCCTTGTAGTTCTCCGGTCGAAACTCCTCCGATGCCGCCTGATCGATGAGCTGCCTGGCCAGGGTCAGCTCCTCATCCTTCACATCGGCGTCCCCCATCGGGACTTCCGCGAACGACTTCACTTCTTCGGCATAGAGCAACTGTTCCATGACGAGGCCGTCGTCCATGGGGCGCACCATCACCAAGTACTGCTTTCCTCGTGCCGCGTATCGCGCGATGGCGGTCCGGTCCGTTCCCCTCAGCGCTTTCGACAGGAGGCGATATGCCCGATCACCGCCCTTGTCGGGTCCGAGATAATACGTCTTATCGACGTAAATGCGCGGCACCGTCTCCGCAGGCACGAACTCCGTGATCTCGATGGACTCGGTGGCTTTTTCTTCCAGGGCCTTCAGCTCCTCGGGCGTGAAGGTCACGTACTGCCCTTTGGCGAACTCGTATCCCTTGACCATGTCATCCCGTTCGACCTTCTCGTCGTCCGCGGGGCAGATATACTGCTGCTTGAGCCGTGATCCGCATTTCTCGTGTAGCAGGTTGAAGGAAATGCGTCGGGACGGCTCGCCGGCAGCGTAGAGCTTCACCGGGATGGAGACGAGGCCGAAGGAAACCGTGGCCGATCCGATTGCTCTGGCAGTCATGGGGGCTATCATATATTGGAAGGGTCATGCCCGCAAGAAAACCGGAAGAGGCGGACGGTCTAACCGCCTACCGCGCAAAACGATCACCCGACCGCACTCCGGAGCCGTTCGGCACCGGCCGCGAGGCCGGAGGCTCCATGTTCGTCGTCCAGAAACACGCCGCGCGGCGGACACACTTCGATCTACGATTGGAGTGGGGAGGCGTCTTGCATTCTTGGGCTGTGCCGAAGGGTCCGGCCGCCGATCCGGTGGAGAAGCGCCTCGCGGTCGAGGTTGAACCGCATCCCCTCGAGTATGGGGACTTCGAAGGCATGATCCCCGAAGGGAACTACGGCGCGGGCGCGGTGATCGTTTGGGATCGGGGTGTTTGGATCCCGACAGAGGATCCGGAAGAGGCGTTCGAATCCGGGAAGCTCCTCTTCGATCTCAAGGGCTACAAGCTGCGCGGACGGTGGACCCTCGTTCGCACCACGCGGAACCCCAAGGAGTGGTTGCTCATCAAGGAGCGCGACCCGTATGCGTCCACGGGTGGCGATGACCGCTATCCCGAGGATTCCATCTTCTCCGGCCGCACGGTCGAACAGCTCAAAGAACAGACGGATCCGTCGGCGCCAATCCTGGCTCGGCTGGAAGCCCTCGACGTCCCCCGAAACGGCCCGCGCGCCGGCGACGTACAGCTCATGCTGGCGGAACCGCGGGAGGAGGTGTTCACCAAGCCGGGCTGGGTGTTCGAACTCAAGTATGATGGCTACCGCCTCATCGCCGCTCGAGAGAACGGCCGCGGCATGCTCATCTCCCGCGCCGGAAACGACCTCACCGACGTGTTCCCGGAGGTGGCGCGGGCCGTGGCGGCGCTCCCCTACGAGCACCTCGTGCTCGATGGCGAAGTCGTGGTGCACGACGACGCGGGTCTGCCGAGCTTCCACCGGCTTCAGAAACGTGCAAAACTGCAGCGACGACCGGACATTGCGCGGGCGGGAGTCGACCTTCCGGCAACCTTGTACGTCTTCGATCTCCTCGCTTTCGACGACTACGACGTGAGACCGCTGCCGCTGGAAACACGCAAGGAACTGCTGCGAGAGATCCTGCCCACCGTCGGCCCACTTCGCTACTCGGAGCACATCCCCGAGCAGGGCGAGGCGATGTACCGACAGGTCCAGCGATTGGGGCTCGAGGGCCTGGTGGCCAAGAAGGCCGACGCGCCCTACCGAGGGGGGCGTTCGTCCTCGTGGCTCAAGATCCGGGTCGACAAGACGGACGATTTCGTCGTGGTGGGCTACACCGCTCCCAAGGGGTCCCGCGCGGGCTTCGGAGCCCTCCACGTCGCCCAGTATCTCGATGGCGAACTGGTATATACGGGTCGGGTTGGGACGGGGTTCAACACCGAGCAGATTCGAAACATCGCAGAGGATCTGGCCGCGCTGGAACGCGACACGCCGCCCTGCACAGGCAATCTGCCGAAGGGCAAAGAGCACCGATGGGTGGAGCCCGAATTGGTGTGCGAGGTGCGGTTCAAAGAGCTGACGGAGATAGGGCTCTTGCGACAACCCGTCTTTCTCCGCCTCCGGGACGACAAGGCGCCCAAGGAGTGCGTTCGGACGGTCATCAATGAGGAACTGCCCGAACCGGAACCTGCTTCGCCGGCCCCATCCGAGCCGGAGCGCACCGTGAGGATCTCCAATCTGGACAAAGTGTTCTGGCCCGAGGAGGGATACACCAAAGGAGATCTCATCGAGTACTACCGGGAGGCGTCGGCGTGGTTGCTTCCCTATCTCCAGGATCGTCCGCTAGTGCTCACGCGATATCCAGACGGCATCGCGGGGAAGTCTTTCTTTCAAAAGGACGCTCCGGTGTTCGCACCGGACTGGATTCGCACCGTCACTCTCTGGAGCGAAGGCTCGGACCGAGAGTTACGGTACTTCGTTTGTGAGGACGTCGAGTCGCTGCTCTATATCGTCAACCTGGCCGCGATCCCCCTACACATCTGGTCAAGCCGCGTCTCGAGCCTCGAGCACCCCGACTGGTGCATTCTGGACTTGGATCCGAAGGAGGCTCCGTTCCAGCACGTGGTGAAGGTGGCTCGAGCCATTCGGACGCTGTGCGAGGACATCGAGCTTCCTTGCTTCATCAAGACCAGCGGCTCCACGGGGGTCCACGTTCTCGTCCCCATGGGCGGGCAGTGCACGTACGAGCAATCCCGCGCGCTGGGATCCCTCCTTGCCCGAATCATCGCCGACGAGCTCCCCGACATCGCCACCATCACTCGCCAGCCCTCGAAACGTGAAGGACGGGTGTACGTGGATTACGTGCAGAACGGTCACGGACGCTTGCTGGTGTCGCCCTTCTGTGTCCGCCCGCTACCTGGCGCCCCGGTCTCGACCCCCCTCACCTGGCGCGAAGTCAATGCGCGGCTGGATATCCAGCGTCACACGATCCGAACGGTGCCAAAGCGTCTGCAAAAAATGAAGGACGATCCGCTGCGACCGGTTCTGGATCTCAAGCCGGATTTGATGTCCGCCCTCCAACGTCTCTACGAGCGACTGGAGAGCAGTGAACGGTGAACGGTAATCGGTGAACGGTAGCCGATGTGCGGTGCGCGATGGTCAATGCCCGTCCGGTTCAACCCACCCCGGACGAGCGGTTGCGCGGTAGGCGATCCGTGACCCGGGGACGAGGAACGCGGAGGAAGGACCTTCCCGCGGTCGGTGCCCGGGTGACGGCGACCGCGTGGGTGATCATCGCAGCGGTTGCATATCTGGCCGGCTGCGCGCAGGAGGGGGTGGAAGGACAAGACCAACCGTCGCGGACGACTGCCGCTCCGTCCTTTCGACAGGTCGGGATCATCGAAGGCTTCTACGGAACGCCATGGTCTCACCAGGACCGGCTGGACATCCTCCGCTTCATGAGACTTGTAGGGATGAACGCGTATTACTACGCGCCCAAGGACGATCCCTATCACCGACATCGATGGAGGGATCCCTACCCTCCGGCAGCTCGCCGGCGCCTCGGAGAACTCGTGGACTCGGCGCAGGCTGCGGATATCGCATTCTACTATTCCATTAGCCCGGGGTTGAGCATCGCCTACTCCGACTCCGGCGACTGGAATGTACTCGCCGCGAAGATGAGATCGATTCACGACATCGGCGTGCGGCACTTCGCCTTGATGCTGGACGACGTCCCTGCAACCCTCACTCACGCAGCCGACCGGGCGACCTTCGAGACCCTGGCTGACGCCCATGCTGACCTGATCAACCGGGTGTACCGGTTCCTGGAGGCGTACGATGCCGACCTCGTCGTAACGCCCACGACCTACACGAATGCGTGGGGAGACCGGGAGTATCTCCGGCGGCTCGGGCAAGCGGTGCCACCTGCCATTCCTTTCTTTTGGACAGGTCCCGACGTTGCTTCACCCGATATCACGGCTGCGGACGCCCGGGAATGGGCGGAGTTGATGGGCCGCCCGCCTCTCATCTGGGACAACTATCCCGTCAACGACTTCGCCCGCTGGCGCGTCTTCCTGGGACCATTACGAGGTCGGTCCGCCGATCTGCCCACCGCCGCAGAGGGTATCATCTCGAACCCGATGAACCAGGCGCACGCATCGATGCTCGCGTTGGCAACCGTGGCGAGCTACGGGAGGGCTCCGCACGACTACCGACCGGAGCGCGCCATCCAGGACGCAGCTGTGACGCTGTACGGGCCCGACGTAGCCGCAGCCTTGCGGTCGTTTCTCGAGCTGTTCGGCGACTACCCCTGGAACCTCAACGTGTTCGAGCCCTTGGTGGCTCCGGGGCACCCCATCGCGGTCGCGACGATCTCCACGAGCATCGATCGGCTGGAGAGCAGCCTCCAGGAGCTCCAGACCCTACCCTCATCCCAGCCGGCTCGCGTGAAGGCCCTCGTCGACGAGCTGCAGCCCATCGTGACCGCGACGCGAGGCGGATTCGAGCGGCTGATGACTGACGCCAGCTACGAGCGTCTAGGAGGCGTTCTCGCGTTCCGTGCTGGCCTGGATCGTGTCGTCGTCTCGGCGCCGAAACACGCGATCACGGTTGACGGCCATCTGGGAGATTGGGAGGGGGAGGGATGGCGCCGGTTGCATGGATCTGGGGGTCCCGCAGACCTGGCGGAAATCGCGATGGCCTGGGGCCGGAACGGCCTGCTGCTCGCACTCCGTGTGCGCGACGGCGAACTGATGTCGGAGAGCGGTCCCCGAACGGCTGAGGGTGACCATCTGGCGGTGATCATCGATTACGATGGGGACCTCGGTACCACGCACCTCAGGCGTGAGGACGCGGTGATTCTGCTCCCGGCACCTCATCAAGGTCGCGCTCCACCGGCGACCGTCGTTGGGCTCGATTTTCACGGGTTCATGGCCAAGAACATCGCCGCTCGACGAAATCTGCGGTTTTCAGAGTTCCTCGTCGCCAACCTGGGCACTCCGCTGGGGCCCCGGCGCCAACGGTTGCACAGTGGTCTGCGTTACGCAGCGCAGCAAACCAGCTCCGGCTACGTTGCTGAGATCGGCGTTCCATTACCGACGCGGGAGCGCATCAGGATGACGGTAGTCGTCACCGATGTGCACCGTGGCGGGCGGCGATACCGGTCCCTGCCCGTCCGAAATTTTCCGGGGAATCCGGCGACATTTGCCGAGATCGTATTCCACTGAGAACGAAAACCGCCAGCGCCCGCGAGGATGGCCCGTGACGGTCTTGGTACCGGAGGGCCTAGCGCGCCGAGACAGCCTGCCTTCCCACCGAATGCTCCGCGAAGAGCATCACCACGATCTGGCTGAAGAGATGTGGTCGCAGTCTACCAGCATCCGCCGACGGCGTACCAGCATCGAGTAAAAAAAGGGCGGCCCGCACACCGTGAGGTGGCAGGCCGCCCCTGAACTGGCTACCCGGAGTCAGGGGATCGCTCCCCTGTTCTTCTTCCCGCCGCTTCCGCAGACTGTCGCGCCCGCGGGTAAGCGTCGCGAGAGCTCCGGCTTCCATCCCCGAGCGACCGGCCAGGCCACTCGGTTCACCAGCCCGAGCGCTACGGGTCGGATCGGGTCGCGGACCGACCTCCCGCACTGCACGCCAGAGCGCCACTCCGACGTGGACGAGGCACGCGACTGGCCTCGTCGGCATCGGACCAGAGTGATCACCCGGATCGCCGGACGCCTGAGCCCTCGGTTCGTCGGCGGCCTCCCCGGAATTCCCGTCCGAGCCGGCTACGCAGGGCGTGGTCGAGACAGCTCGCCCCGACCCTTCCCCTGTGCAGCGCGGAGGCCAATATAGGATGCGCTTCTGATCGCACAAGCGCCGATCTTTCTTTGGGTTACGACACACTCTGTGGGCGGTGGTGTGGACTGTAACTCGCGCACTCCCCTACCCTTCCCGCATCTGTCCACGCCGTGTGGAGTTGTTGAGAACTGCCCTCCCCGGTGGTCCACACGGAACGGATTGCACACCGCGCATATCGCGGCATCGAGGGATCCACGTACCGGAATGCAACGCCGAAAGTTGGAAGCCACCGAGTCGAATCGAGCGACGATTCGCAGGCGTCACGGCTGCCAACCGGCTTCGTTTTCCACACCTCCTGGCGACGAGAGCTCGATGATGCGACACCAGCTCGACCGAGCAGCGAATCGAACGTACAGCCCTCCGCTGGCGGTGCCCGCCGAAACGTGGCTAGTTTTCGACACATTCGATCGGCTTTTCCCCCGCCGGCTGCCGTGAGAGAGGCGTGATAGAGGATTGTCATGACGATGACTGTTTCCACACCATCCAAGAATCAAGGCGATCGCGAAGTTCGTGAGTCCGTCGTAATCCGCTTCGCTGGGGATTCCGGCGATGGCATGCAGCTCACCGGCTCACAATTCACCATCGAGACGGCACTCATCGGAAACGATCTCGCGACCTTCCCCGACTACCCTGCGGAGATCCGAGCGCCAGCGGGCACTACCTACGGTGTCTCGGCATTTCAGATCCACTTTGGCTCTCACGAGATCATGACGTCGGGTGACGAACTCGACGCGCTCGTGGCCCTCAATCCAGCGGCGCTCAAGGTCAACATCGAGGACCTGCGGATCGGCGGCATGGTGGTGGTGGACACCGGCTCCTTCCATGACCGCAACCTGGCGAAAGCCGGCTTCGAGGCAAATCCCCTGGAAGACGACTCGCTCGGGCCATATCAGGTACTGAAGCTGGACATCTCCAAGTACACCCTCGCGGCGGTCAAAGCCCTCGGTCTGAGCCAGAAGGAGGCTCTGCGATCACGGAACATGTGGACACTGGGGCTGATGCTCTGGATGTTCGATCGCGACCGAAAGGCCACTATCGACTGGCTCGCCAAGAAGTTTGCCAATCGCCCCGAGATCGCACAGGCAAACATCGCGGCCCTGAACGCGGGACATGCATTCGGCGAGACCGCCGAGATGCCCAGCGGCGTCATGGGATACACGGTGGTGAAAGCAACGACAGAACCGGGCATCTACCGGACGGTGACAGGCACGGAAGCGCTGGCCTGGGGTCTCTTGGCGGGCTTGCGTGCGTCGGGGCTCGAGCGGTTGGTCTTCGGATCTTACCCTATCACACCCGCCTCACCTCTGCTCCACGTGCTCGCCACGCTCAAGCCCTACGGAATCGTGACCTTCCAAGCGGAGGATGAGATCGCAGCTGTCTGCGGGGCGATCGGCGCTTCCTATGGTGGAGCATTGGGCGTCACGTCCAGCTCCGGGCCAGGAATCGCGCTCAAGACCGAGGCCATCGGGCTGGCCATCAGCACCGAGCTCCCGTTGGTCGTAGTCAACAGCCAGCGCGCCGGGCCCTCCACCGGGTTGCCAACGAAGACCGAGCAGTCGGACCTCTTCCAGGCCGTCTACGGCCGGAATGCCGACGCGCCGGTTCCCGTGCTCGCGGCCGCGACGCCATCCGACTGCTTTGAGACCGCTATGGAGGCCGTGCGCCTCGCAACCAGGTACATGACGCCCGTCTACCTGCTGACCGACGGCTTCCTGGCAAACGCCGCCGAACCGTGGCTCATTCCCAACGCCGAGGACCTTCCCGACTTTCCAGTGAAGCTCAATGCGGACCCGGCGGGATTCCACCCCTTCGCGCGCAATCCCGAGACGTTGGCGCGACCATGGGCGATTCCCGGCACGCCCGAACTGGAGCATCGCATCGGCGGCATCGAGAAGTCGTACGAGACTGGCCACATCTCGTACGACCCCCACAATCATCAGCGCATGACCGACGTCCGGGCCGCGAAGGTCAGGGGAATTGCGGAGGATATCCCGCTCCAGGAGCCCGCCATGGGCGAATCACACGGGGCAATGGCGCTGGTGGGCTGGGGATCGACCTATGGTCCAATCAATCGGGCCGTGGAGCGAGCCCGAGAGGAAGGGTACGATGTCTCGCATATCCACCTCCGGTATATCAGCCCATTCCCCCGTAACCTGGGCGAGCTCCTCCGAGGGTACGAGAAGGTCTTGGTGCCCGAGATGAACGCCGGGCAGCTCGTGACGATCCTCCGGAGTACGTATTTGATCCCAGCAGAGGGACTCAACAAAGTGCAGGGAAAGCCATTCAAGGTCGCCGAAATCATCGACGCCATTCGGTCGAGACTGGAGGGCTAGCATGACGGTCGCCACGCACGAGAAGCCGACCCCCAAGGCCTTCGCCTCGGACCAGGAAGTCCGCTGGTGCCCTGGATGCGGCGACTATGCCATCCTAAAGGCAATTCAGCGCACCCTTGCCGACATCGGCGCCGAGCGTCACAACACGGTCTTCGTCTCGGGAATCGGATGCTCCTCCCGTTTCCCGTACTACATGTCGACGTACGGATTTCACACGATTCACGGCCGAGCGCCCGCCGTCGCCACGGGCCTCAAGCTGGCCAATCCTGACCTCGACGTGTGGGTCATCACTGGAGACGGTGATGGCCTGAGCATCGGCGGGAATCACATGCTCCATGTGATGCGCCGCAACGTGGATCTCCAGATCATCTTGTTCAACAACGAGATCTACGGGCTCACCAAGGGGCAGTACTCGCCGACATCTCGTGTGGGGACGCGCTCGCCGTCCACACCGCAGGGTTCCGTGGATAGTCCGGTGTTGCCCTGTGTCTTCGCTCTCGGAGCGGGCGCTCGCTTTGCAGCCCGAGCCATCGACACCCACCAGAAGGAGCAGGTCGAAATCTTGAAGCGGGCCCACGCGCACCGTGGCACGTCATTCGTCGAGATCTTCCAGAACTGCGTCGTCTACAACGACAACGTGTTTGCAGACTTCACGGAGAAGAAGGTCTCGGCTGACACGCAGCTCTACGTCGAGCACGGTAAGCCGCTGCTCTTTGGCAAGGAGAAGAACCGCGGGCTAAAGCTCGAGCCGGGGAAGCTCGAGCTGGAAGTGGTTACCGTCGGTGAGGACGGCGTGACCGAGAATGACATCCTCGTGCACGATGAAACGAATCGACCGCTGGCGTCGCTGCTGGCCGGCCTGCAGCCACCGGCTTTCCCTATGGTGCTCGGTGTGCTCTACTGCAACTCGGCGCCCACGTATGAAGAGGTTGTCTTCGGTCAGATCGCCGAGGTGAGTAAGGGTGTCGCGAGCACCGACCTCAACACCGTATTGCGACGAGGGAGGACGTGGACGGTTGCGGGGTGACGCGCCGCCATCTCCTCATGCCGTCGCTCCTTCCGGCCCGGTTGCCGGGGTTTCTTCGGTATCCGAGGGGACGATGTGTCCGGTGGCGTGGACGCTATGTTCATTCTTTTCAATGACTTCTGGCCGTTCTCCACACGCTTGTGGAATGGGGAAATCTCGTCTTCAGCTTGTCCACTGCTCACGCCGCGACCAGGCCGGTGCACCAACCCTAATGCCCACCATTGGCCGCCCCGGTATCCCCTCCATATCGGTTGAACCAATCCACGATGTAGAGTTGGGTGCGCATGAAGTTCGACGGCTTGGAGCCGGTCCCGTGATACTCCTCGTTGAACCGCAACATGACCGTGGGGACACCCAAGACACGTAACGCCTCGTAGTACTCCTCGGTCTGCCCCATGGGCGTGCGCAGATCCAGGTCTCCCGTCATGAGCAGCGTCGGCGTTCTCACCTTCCCCACGTGCATGAGCGACGAGTGGCGCAGCCACTTCTCGGGATTATCCCAGGGATAGCCGCCGAAGCGATAATAGCCCCAGATCGTGACGTCGGTGGTTCCGGCAAAGCTGATCCAGTCCACCACGGGACAGCGCACAGCCGCGGCGGCGAAGCGATCGGTCTGACCGATGATCCAGCTCGACAGGACCCCTCCCCCACTACATCCGGTCACGTAGAGCCGATTCGGGTCGATATAGCCACGGGCCAGGAGCGAGTCCACCCCGGCCATGAGGTCGGAGTAGTCCACGCTCGGGTATCCATTGTCGATAGCATTGCCAAACGCCGTACCGTATCCCGTACTTCCCCGGGGATTAGTGTACAGCACCACGAACCCGTTGGCGGCGAAATTCTGGAACGAGTAATTGAATCCCACGTTGTACATCGCGTGGGGACCGCCATGAATCTGGAGGATGAGGGGGTAGCGGGCCGTCGAATCGAACGCGGGGGGTTTTACGATCCATCCCTGGACTTGCGTATCCTCGGTAGACGCGTACCAAATCTCCTCCACCTCACCCAACCGGGTATTTCCCAACACGTCGTCGTTCACGCTGGTGAGTCGCCGGATTTCTTGCGGTCCGCCATCCGAAGCTGGCGACAGTTGAAACGCCACGATGTCGGCCGGCTCGTGGGACGAGGTCCGCACCCCCACGGCCACGCCGTTTGAGGCCGCTACGCCGAGTGATACCATGTGTATTCCCTGGGTGACCGGACGAACGTCTCCTCCCAGGGTAGCGTAGTGGACGTTGCGACTGCCGCGGTCATCGGCGTGGAAGAATACGCCGCGCCCGTCCGCTGCCCACGTGAGGTTCTGGGGATCCCGATCGAACTGCCCGGTGATACTCTTCATGTTCGACCCATCGAGGTCGATCACGTAGAGCTGCTCCGCCCGGTAGGTTTGGGGTGTCCAGTCGTAGCCGGTGAATGCAACACGGCGTCCGTCGGCGGAGACGACGGGATTTCGCCAGAGGCCGCGCCGCGGCGTCAGCTGGCGGATGGCACCGCTCGCGAGGTCGAGCCGATAGACATGGGATTCTCGGTACTTGAGGTCGGCCTCCTCATCCATCAGCCCGTCGAACACGATGGCGGACCCGTCCGGCGTGAAGTCGAACGCACCACGCCACGGGATCCCGTAGGGTCGCGCTCCAACGTTCCACTCCCCTCGCGTGAGCTGGCGTGGGGTCCCACCATCCGACGGGACGACAAACAGATGGGTGTAGCCGGGCTTCAGGAATCCAACTCGATCTTGTCGGTAGTGCATCTTGCGGACGATCCGCGGCGGCTCGGTCCACGTGGCTCCCTCCGGCGATGCCGGGAGCGAGATGGGCCACTCCTCGTCATGCGGAGCGAGCGTCGTGAAGGCGATACTCCTGCCGCCCGGCGACCATTGGATGTTGCCGGGCGCCTCCGTGAGCCGAGTGATCTGACTCGTGGCTCCCTCAGCATCCATCCACCGCACAAAAATCTGCTTGCGTTCTTCATCGTCTTCTGCCAGGTAGGCAACGCGGGTGCCATCGGGCGCCCATCGGGCGCCCGATCCCTTGACGAGGAACCGATGCTTCGATCCGTCGACGTTCACGATCCATAGCGCCGACTCCCACCGATCTTTCATCTTGTCCACGGTGGACCGCGTGTACACGACTTGGGAACCGTCCGGCGAGATCCGCGCATCACTCGCACGCTCCCAGTCCAAATAATGGTCCACCGTCAGCAGTGTGTCGGAAGGCACCTCCTGTGCGCTGGCTGGGAAGGCGACCAGCGCGATGGCCGTGACGATGGGAAAGACGCAGCGGCGCATGTTATGAACCTCCAGGAATCCACAACGCCGGTTTCGGGATCGGATGGCGTGCGTTGCTAAGCATACGTGGGCCGTGAGATCTTGCAAAGGATCCCGGATCCAACGACACTGTACGAGGTACAAAGGGATTCATCGATCGGACATACACGTCAGCCCGTGGAGTGCTCCATGAGAAGCGCAATGCTATCCGTGCCGGTGGTTGGTCTCGCGATGGGAATCCAGGTTGCGTGCGCGCAACAAGAAGCGGTAGATCGGCAGATCGCAGAGGCAGTGGCCGCGCTCCCGGCTGAGATGCGGGGCGGGGCGGCCGTCCTCGGCTATCGAAATGGCGACCGGCTCGTCGAGCTGCGTGACGGTACGAACGGCATGATCTGCCTCGCCGACCGCCCCGGCGACGAGGATTTTCACGTGGCCTGCTATCACGAGTCGCTCGAGCCGTTCATGGCGCGGGGCCGGGAGCTCCGGACCGAGGGAAAGAATCAGGACGAGGTCAGACAAGTCCGCGGAGAGGAGATCGAGGCCGGCACGCTTGCCATGCCCGATCATCCGGCAACCCTCTACTCATTGACCGGCGGCACCTTGAATCCGGAGACTGGTGAGGTGGAGGGTGCACGGGGCCTATATGTGGTCTACGTGCCCTACGCGACCGAGGCAACGCTGGGTATCCCGACGGCTCCCTCCCGTGGCCGTCCCTGGCTCATGTTTCCCGGCACGCCGTGGGCGCACATCATGATCAGCCGCTAGTCGGCACTTCATTCCGCACGCAGCGCGTTCATTGGATCGACGTGCACCGCGCGGCGAGCCGATAGGTAGCTGGCGAGCAGGAGCGCAGCCGTCACCGACACGGACGGGGAGGGGATCACGCAGGTTGCACGAAGCACCGCGGCACCGCCATGGCGATAAGGGTCCGCAAGCTCCAGTCGCTTGGGCACAACTTGGGCACACGCGGCTGCGATGCTCGGACCGAAGTCTGCCACTGTTCGAATCGGCACTTTGGGAAGCGTTGGGCGCGACCCCTGAGCCCCATTCAGGTATCGGGGACAGGCGATCACGGCACGATGTCGGCCTTCACGGGCGTCGGAGCGTCGGTCCCAGGGGCATGTTGTCTGTTCGCCATGAATGACCTCGGCGATCCCGCCACCGGATCAATGCCTGGGGCGCGGTTCCTCGCGCGCGACCGAGGCCTCTCCGCTTCGAGACCGCCGAAGGTCAGCAAGTAACCAACTTACTGGAGGGAAGCAATGTTCACGACGCAGCGCCTATTGGTACTGTTCTGTGCCGTGGCGTTCACTGCCTGTCAGCCCACGGCCGACGCAGCCCAGGACGAGGTGATCGCGAGCGCCGAGAGCGCCGCACCGGCATCGATCAGCGCCACGGCCACGATTCAGGACTGGGACGGCAACGTGCTCCGGGAGGGGACGAACGGCTGGACGTGTCTGCCCGACCGACCGGACACGCCGGGCACGGATCCGTGGTGCGTGAATGCACCCTGGCTCAATTTCCTGGACGCGTACGTCAACAAGACGGAGCCGACGTACACGTCGGTGGGCGTCGCGTACATGCTCCAGGGCGATACGCCGGTGAGCAATACCGATCCGTATGCCACGGCGCCCACCTCGGAAGAGGATTGGGTGACCGGCCTCGGACCCCACCTCATGATCGTGGTGCCGGATCGGGCCGCGCTGGAGGGCATCTCCACCGATCCGTACAACGGCGGCCCGTGGATCATGTGGCCCGACACGCCCTACGCGCACCTGATGATCCCGCTGGAGTCGTTCTCGAAGGGGGGATCGAATTAGCTGCCGCGTTTCACGCTGGCCGCGGGAACGGCCCGAGCCTGGCAACGGTCAGGGGGGCGCTTGATGTCAACGCCCACCACCGGCGGCCTGCCGTCACACGTCACGCTCGGCGCGGAATCGACGGATCCTGCACTGTACACGCTTCTGTGTACGTTTTGCTGCAAGAACCGCCTACGGCCGGGCGGTGAACTCTTACACTTGGAGAATGCTCGGGCGCGATGTCGTGACGGGGAGCCGCGAGGATTGGGGCGATGCTTGGCCGGCGCGCACATCATGATCAGTCGGTAGTGAGCACCGCCCCAACTCGAGAAGAGACCGGCGGACGGGTGGGTGGTCGATCCAGTATATGTCGCTCGCATTGAGTCCCGGCGGCGGGCGATGATCTGTTGCTCGGGCGTTGGCAGGGTCGTAATCTTTCTCGGAGACGTACCCTGTTGGCATTTTACCCGGAGGCCGCTGTCGTGCCGTTTTTTCGATGCACCATCTGCCAGGAAGACGGGAACCCCATTGCCCGAGACGTCACGGTCATGCTCGCGGAGACGAAGCGCGACGATTGGTACGGCACCATCACCGT
>JBDHDH010000083.1:0-15904 GCA_039591615.1 Gemmatimonadota bacterium
ATACGAATCCCGGCACGTCAGTGCACAGGGTAGCGGAGGGCTCGCGCTACGTGTTCCACCGGCGCCCATGCTCTTGAGCATTGAAGCGCTCGACCGGCGGGACTCACTGGCAGCGCGATCGCGGTACTGGGTGAATCTCTCCGGGAAGCTCACCGAAGGGTTGGCCATTTCGGACGTGCTGCTGCTCTCTGATGGACCGGCCCTGCCGACCTCGCTCGAGGAAGCAACTCTCAGGGCTCGTGGCACGGCACGCTTCGAGCCCGGCGAGCCCATCGAAATCTACTGGGAGGTCTACGGCGCGCCGGCTGATACGACGCACCAGGTTTCGATCTCGGTGACCAGGCTCGGGAGGGGCTTCCTTCGCAAGGCAGTCGAATGGATCGGGCTTGCGGGCGAGCGGCGACCCGAGACGTTCCGATGGCAAGGCCCACCCGGTAGCTCGACGGACGGTGTGGGACAGGCCATTGGGATCCGACTCGCGGAGGAGAACGAAGGCCGCTATCTCCTACGGCTCGAGATCCGAACAAGCGCCGGTGCGGTGGCGTCCACGGAGCGCGAGATCGAAGTCAAGAAACGCTGACTGTCAGACCTGCGTCGTAACGGCGTCGACAGCAGGGATAAGGACGGGGACAGAGGGACGCGGGCCCTCTATCCCCGCGGCGGGCTTCCTAGCGCTTCCTGACGACCACTCCGCCGTTGGTGGTCGTGGCTCTGATGAGCTTCCCGCCCTCGCCGAGATCCGTCGTGATCCGGCGGTCGATCCGTCCTTGCACCGTGATAGGAAAATCGATCCTCAGCCCGCCGTTCGTGGTGCCGGTCTCGAGCCGCGCCGAATAGCCTTCCGGGATGACGATGCGCACTCCGCCGTTGGTCGTGCGGACGTCCATCCCCTCTCCTTCCCACTCGTTGCCCGAGAGCTCGATGTGCAACCCGCCGTTGGTGGTTCGACCTCGCACATCTCCTCCGAGCCCCTCGAGATGCACGCCACCGTTGGTGGCGTCGAATTCGATGCGCCCGCTGACCTCATAGATGTCGATTCCCCCATTGGTGGTTTCGAGCGAGAGATTGGTCCGCCGGGGGACGAACACGCGGTAACTCACGGCCCAATGTTCGTGCCGGCCAGTTCTCGGGCCTTCAGCACGGACGATCGACCCCGCGGCGTCTACCGTGACGGAAGAAGCCAGATCGCGAGCTTCGCCATCACTGTCGGCGTACGTCTGGACCTTGGCACGGATCAAGATCTCGTTCTGGTCCCAGGCACGGACCGTGATACCCCCGTTTGCGCGCCCGTCGAGGGACAGTGCCTCTCGAGCCGGGAGGGTTTGCTCACGAACCTCGCAGTACCGGACGCGATCTCGGTCTCCGTGCCGGCTTTCGTCACACCACTCGTCATCTTGCGCCAGGCCCGATTGCGCCGCCAAGGGCGCGGCGACGAGACTCAAGAGCAAGACCGCACTCGTCCTGTACACCATGAAGACACTCCTGTGGTATTCGCTTCCTTAGACATTCCGAGCGCCCAGAGGGTTTCACTCCCTTGGGCGGAGAGACGGGGATGGGACGGGCGATTGGGAAGGAGCGTAGCCCAGTCGTTTACTGGGTTATGGGTGTCGGCGCCGGCGATCGTACCTTCAGGCGAGGTTGTCGGAGCTGCGCCATTCGTAGCCGCACTTCTGGCAGTGCCACTGTTGATTCTCGCGGTAGACGACACAGCCGCCGAGGTGAATCCGCCCTTCGCGCGAGGCCTCGAGAAGCTCCGGCCCGGGGAGGCCGAACACGATCGGTACACCGCGCCTGGAGCGGCACACAGGACAGCGCTGACCGCCTACTGCACGCCGTGCAGACGTCGATGGGCGTCGCGCACGCGCGGTCGCAGTTCCGGATTGGCGTTTTGGCATGGGCCTACCACCTCGTAGCTCGAGTCTGCCACCTTCTCGAATTGCCGGTCTCCGGCGACGTAACCGGGCAAACGGGCTCACCAACAATATCGTAATCTCTGGCCCACATGAACAGGCCGCAGATCACACACCCGAGGCGAAGGCACACTTGTGCTCGTCGGTCCGGGCCCTCGTCGGCCCAATCATCGCCGCCCCGAACCGGCTGACTCCCGCATCCGTCGACACCGCAAGCGCAGCGTGGCCATATCGTCACTGGACGGCGAGAAACTCTAACATGTTGTACGATCGCGCATTAGCTCGCCAATCCCGCGGCGCCGAGGGCATGGCAATCGCCGCCACGCAGAACCCGAGCCGGGCTGAAAAAGCTGTTACCACGAGTTCGAGAGGCGGGGCGGGCGCTCTCGCGACCAACTCCGGCGCTCAGCTACTGCGACCTCCCGAGACTCAGCGCTCGATCCCCAAGAGCTGCCTGAGCGCCTGCGCGTTCCGGATTGCGTATCCCTTCCAGTCGTTGTTGAAGTAGACGTAGACGTCGGTCCCGCGGTTCGACAGGCTTTTCGTACTCTTGGCCCAGTCCTCGAGTTGCGCTTGGGTGAAATTACCCTCCCTGCCGTAACCGGCGTGCATGCGCAGGTATCTGAACTCGGCGGCCTGACGCAAGTCCAGTGCCTCCAAACTCCCACCGACAGCAATGCAACCGGCCAGACTGCGCTCGGCGAGAACATCGAAGACCGGCTCCACGATCCAGCTCTCGTGTCGGAATTCGAACACGCAGCGGTGTCCCCTGGGGAGAAGCCGTGCGAACATCCGGAGTCTCTCGACGTCGGCTTTCAGGTTGGGAGGGAGTTGAAACAGCACCGGCCCCAGCTTCCGCCCTAAGCCGCGGGCGCGCTCGAAGAATGTCTTGACAGGGCCTTCACATTCTCTGAGACGCTTGATGTGCGTGATGTACCGGCTCGCCTTCACAGCGAACCGAAAGTCCCCCGGCGTGCGTTCTTTCCACGCGACGAAAGTGGCCCGGTCCGGCAGACGATAGAACGGACTGTTGAGTTCCACCGTGCGGAATTCCGCCGCGTAATGCGCCAGTTCTTCCGCCTGGGGCAGGTGTTGTGGGTAGAACACGCCATGACGCCAGTGAGGGTAGACGAACCCGGACGTGCCAACGAAGATTTGGGAAGCCATTCCCAGATAGGATAGGCTCGCGACGACCGTCGATCCAGCATCACGGTCCACGGTTGACGGCGTCATAGCAGCACCGCCCCTGTCCGTAGGCAGGAGCGATGCCTTTGTCGTCACATCGCACAACCTCTAGTGCCAGATGACTCCCAAGGTGAACAGGAGCGATGCGGTCGTGGTTTCGTCGAAGAACTGGACCATCAGGTCCACGTTGGGAGTGAGAAAGAAGTTGCCTCCCAGCCGGAAGTCGTACCCGGTGCCGAAGGTGGTTCCGATACCAGTCTGGTCCAATCCGAACCGATTGTTCGTGGCCACACCACCTCCTGTCTTGAGGAACCAGCCGCCGCGGGAGCTCGGGTAGAGTAACGCGGAGGCCGTTACGTTCACTCGCTCCACTTCGCTTCCCAGTCGGTCATCCCGAAACCAGGCTAGCGCCTCGCCGCCGAACAGCACGTGCGGGTTGACCGTTCCTCCCATGCGGATGTAGCCCGCTCCGCCGCGCCCGCCGGTGCCGAAATCGAAATCGAATCGCTCCCAGCCACCACCGAGGCCAAACCCGATCCAGAATCCACGATGCGGGGAGACCTCCCGGAGACCCGGAGGCGGTGCTTTCTCCTGGCCGCCGAGGGGAGTCGCCGCGCCCAAGATGAGCCCGGCGAACGCTAGTCCTACCACCCATGCGCGCATGGCCATTGCTCCTTTCCGCGGTTCCTCCATGTGAGGCGGGAAAGAACCATGCCGCGTGCCTGCGAGCGCACAACCATATGCTCTACATCGGGTTACCCGTCCCGCACCAGCGCGGGCTCCCTCCGAGTGACCGCTGGTGAGGACACCAGCCGTCCTGAATGCTACGCGCGCCTGAGCTTCCGGTACCCCCAAAGGAGAATCAGCGCTCCGCCAACGGCGATGGCGAGGCTCCTCAGGTCGAAGCCTGTGACCGTCCCCAGCCCGAGAAACGAACCGACGAAGCCTCCGATCATGGCACCGGCGACGCCGATCAGAATGGTGATGATGATCCCGCCCGGGTCCTTGCCCGGCATGATGAGCTTGGCCAGAGCACCCACTAGGAGACCCAACACCGCCCAAGAAACGATTCCCATCGTGAACTCCTTTGTGTCGCGTCAGGGATATACGCTCAGCGGGGAGACTATAGCTCGCCGAACGTTGGCTCGACAGGGTCGGGTTGGCAGCTCGCTCGACCTATACTCCTATCCACCGTGTGTGCGCTTCGGCCGCGGACGTTGAGCACGCAACGCAGGCTTCAGGGTTCCCTCATTCGTCATCCCACACGGTGCTGTGACACTTCTTTCCCCGAGTGGACACTCTCTCTCCCTCCGGCTATACTCTGGCGCACACTGGAATCACGCATTTGGGAGGAACCACTACATGTCTTCTCTTCTCGAACTTCTCACTCAGCAGATGGGAAGTGGCACCGTCGCGAAACTGAGTCAGCAGCTCGGCACCGATCAGGAATCGACGGAAAAGGCGATGTCCACCGCACTGCCGCTCTTGATGGGCGCGCTGGCACGAAACGCTTCGAAGGGCGACGGAGCCGAAGCGCTGCATCGTGCGGTGAGTAAGGACCACGACGGCAGCGTTCTGGACAACCTACCCGGGTTTCTCAGCAACCCCGACCTCGACGACGGCAACGCCATCCTCAGCCACGTCTTGGGAAATCGGCGCGCAGCTGTCGAGACGGGGGTCAGCAAGTCGAGTGGCCTCGACATGCAACGAGTTACGCAATTGATGGCCATGATCGCGCCGCTGGTGCTCGGGGCGATTGGCCGTGAGCAGCGGCAGAAGAAGCTCGATCCCGGCGCGCTGTCCAACGTCCTCGCCGGTGAGCGGAAGCAGGTGGAGCGGGATAACCCGGCGCTCGGCGGGTTGGCTTCGCTGCTCGACGCCGACAAGGACGGCCAGATCGCCGATGACATCTTCGCGAAGGTCGGAAAGGGCATCCTGGGCAGCCTTTTCGGCGGAAAGCGACGGTAGCGTTACCAGCAGCCCGGCACGCCCCCACAAAGGGCGTGTCGAACGATTAGTGTCACACAGTCTCCAGGAGCGAACCGGTGGGTATCTTCGATTTCGTCAAGGAAGCGGGCGCCAAGGTCCTCGGTAAAGACGACCAGGAAAAGGAGCTCATCGAAAAGAACAAGGAGATGATCTTCGCCAACAAGCTCAAGCGTCACATCATGGCGCTGGGGTTCGAGGTGGAGAATCTCAAGGTGGAGTTCGACGACGGTGTCGCCACCGTCCGCGGCATGGCCAGGACCCAGGGAGAGCGCGAGAAGATCATTCTCGCCTTGGGCAACACAGAAGGGGTGGCGACAGTAGACGACCGTATGGACGTAGGGGCGCCGGAGCCCGAAGCGCAGTTTTACACGGTCAAGAAGGGAGACACGCTATCCAAGATCGCCAAGGAGTGCTACGGCGATCCCATGAAGTACCCGACGATCTTCGAGGCAAACAAGCCCATGCTCGAGGACCCCAATCTGATCTACCCTGGCCAGGTCCTACGCATTCCGGCATTGCAGCAGTAACAAGGGTACCGTACGGATAGAGAGCCTCCCGCGACTACGGTCCGGGAGGCTTCTCATTCTGCCCGGCTACCGTCGACCCGAGGCAACCGGCGCGTTAAACTTCTCGAGAATCTACGAAGGGTGAGATCCATGCGCTGTCCCAAGTGCGGTTCCGAAATGGAGAAGGTGGTCCATCACGAGATCGAGATCGACCGGTGCACGAACTGCTACGGACTGTGGTTCGACCTGCTCGAACTGGAGGATCTCAAGGCCATCGAAGATTCGGAGCTCATCGACATCGGCGACTCGGGGGTTGGGAAGCTCTACGACAACATGAAAGAGGTCAACTGCCCACAGTGCGGTGCGAGGATGATCAAGATGGTGGACCGGAGACAGCCTCATCTCTCGTATGAAGCCTGCACCGTGTGCTACGGCGTTTTCTTCGACGCTGGGGAGTTTCGGGATTACAAGGAGCAGGGTGTCTTGGACTTCTTCAGGGACCTCCGGCTCATGCGACGGCGCAGCTCTACCCCGTAATCTCACGAGGTGGCGGTAGCCGCAGTGCGTTGAGTCTCACTGGACGGGTCATCCGATTCAGCCTTCTGCCTTCCGCCTTCTGCCTTCTGCCCTCCTACCCCTCCCCTACCAGGCGCGCAATACGCTCCGTCACATCCCGCACCTGCGGTTGCAGCTCGGCATCGGCATCCTTCCAGAGCTCGACGAACCTACTATAGTACTCGGTGGCCTTCTCCCGTTCGCCCTTTTCCTCGTTGAGCTCCCCGAGCCGCAAGTACCCCTGCCATAACCGGCGATCGTTTTCGTACAGGCCGAAGAGTCTCGTGGTGTTAACGGCGCGCTCATAGCTCGCCAACGCCGAGTCGACGTCGCCCGCGGCGCCGTAGGCGGTGCCCAGCGCGTACGAGGCCGAAATGTCACCGCCTTCATCATACCACGCGCGGAACGACGTGATGGCGTCTTGGGTCCGCCCCTCCGCCAAAGCGATGAAACCAACCGCCCCGTGTCGAAACGCAATGCCCCGCTGGAGACCGGCATCGACTTCGCTCTCGAACCCGGTCATGTAACGCCGTGCCACGTCGATCTGCCCCACGGCAGCAAACAACTCGGCGAGGGCCAGGTATGGACGATCGGCTGCCTCGATCTGCCCCATCGGGTACCGCGCGAGTGCCGCATCCATGATCCGCACCGCTTCTGCCGGCCGGTCGCGATAGAGGATCTCGAGCCACGCCGCCTCCACCGCTTCCGCCAGAGACGCGCCAGGGTTGCCCTGCTGAGCCCTCACCGCCATGAGGTCTCGATAGTGGCGGTCGGCCAGCCGAATGTGGCCGGTCAATTGTGCGACTGACGCCAGGCCATCGAGCGAAAACGCCTGCATGCTCAAGCTGGCCCGTTGAGCCGCACCGACCTGTTCGAAGTGGTCCTCCGCAGTCGTGTATTCGCCTCGCGTGCTCGCCAGACCACCGCGCACCAGCCGCACGAACGGATTCTCAGCCGAAAAGACCTCGGCGAGACGAGCGGCGCTCGACTCGGCCGCGGCGAATGCGCCCAGAGCAACCTGCGCAAGGACGAGGTTGATGTGAGCCACGAGGACGCTTGGATCGACCTCAACGGCATGCGACAACAGCCGCTCCGCCTCTTCGTGCTCGTACAGAGCGAAGAGTTCCAAAGACAAGTTGTTGAGGGCTGTCGTCTCATCGGGATCGAGGTCCAACACCGCCCGATATGCCCTGATCACCTCGGTGCGATCCCACTCGACGTTACCATAGTAATAAGCCGCTGCGAGATACCGTTCGATCTCGGGCAACCGATGGCGAAAATCGTGGGCCTTGGTCGCCGCTTCCATGACGCGCGACTGAGGAGCGTTGGCGTTGCTCAACACGACGGCGAGCTTCCGATACGCCATCGCGAAGGTCGAATCGAGCTCGATCGCCTCTTCGAGCAGTGAAACGGCTCCTTCGGGGTCACCGATGTCCTCGGCCTTGATGGCCCGTGAGTACCGCCGCAACGCCGGCAGGGACGCCGTTGTAACCCGCTCCAATGGCTCGTTGGCGCGAATGGACTTCAATGACTCCCCGATCCGTTCACGCAGTCTCCCACTCAGTCGATCCACCGCGCCGATGATGGCCGCATCATCCTCGGCCGTCTCCCGCAGCGCGACGAACTCGGTGCCATCGCCGCTCGACAGCAGGCGCGCCGACACCACATAGCTGCGGCCGAGCGTCCCGATGTCGCCGGTGACGACGGCCTTCACACCTTCGCGCTCCGCGAGCTCGCGCGCCGTCATGGCATCGAGCCCTCGGCCCGGATCGCGATTCATGCGCTGGAGGGCTTGCGTGACCGCAGAGGCATCCATCACGCGGACGACGCGCGACTGAGACAAATCGATCCGGAACGCTTCGGTGACCGATTCGCCGAGACCGCCGTCAGGCGTCCGATCTTCGAAGTCGGCCACGATCAGGAGACCACGCTCATTCAGCACACCGGCTGCCACCAGCGTGCCCACGGGACCGATACCCATGAGCCGCATCGCCATGTACCCACCCGTCACCACCGTGAGCCCCGTGAACGCGAGCGCGCCGCCCACGATGGCTCTGCGCCAGGTGAAAAGCCGTCGGAGACCGGTGGGCGTCGCCCCCTGGAACCCGGTCGTTCGTGCGACAGCACGACGGCGCTCGTGGTGTCCCGTGAGCAGCATGATAGGCAGGCCAATGGCTAGCAACACGATCGCCCCGAAGAACACCCAGTCTGGCAGCCCGAACTGCTGCATCAACAAGTAGACGATGGCGAGCGCTCCCACCGCGGCGAGGGCGAACAACGCGGCCACCCGCACCGGATGGGCCTTCCGTGCGAGGGCCGCGTAGTCCACCGGGGTCACCGGCACGGTGCCCGTGGGCGTCACGCCGCCGCTCGGTGTGGTCATCGCCTCGAACTGCGCCCTAAGGTCGTCGGCTTTCTGCCACCGATCGGCCGGCTTCTTCGCCAAGCACCGCATCACGACGTCAGCCAGCGTCGGCGGCACGGTCTCTCGATGCATGGTCACCGGGTCCGGCGCCTGCGTGACATGGGCCGAGAGCACGACCTGAGGACTCGTGCCGGCAAAGGGCGGCCGCCCTGTGAGCATCTCATACGCCAGCGCTCCCAGCGCATAGATGTCCGCCCGGTGGTCGATATTTGGATCCGCGGCCGCCTGCTCCGGCGCCATGTACGCCGGGGTGCCCAACGCCACCCCGAGCGACGTCAGCGAGCTCTCCCCGGTCGAGGCGCTCACCGCCTTCGCCACGCCGAAGTCCGTCACGACAGCATGGTTATCGGAAATCAGCACGTTGTCCGGTTTGATATCGCGATGGACCACGCCTTCACGATGAGCGTACGCCAGTGCGGCGGCTACGTCACGGAGAATGCGGGCCGCTTCACCAATCGGTAGTTCGCCCTCCCGGGCCAGCTTCGCCCGAAGCGACTCCCCCCTGATGAACGGCATGACGTAATAGAGGAGATCGCCCTCGGCGCCCGCCGTGAGCAACGGGACGACATGGGGGTGCTGGAGCTTCGCCGCCAGCTGAATCTCCCTTTCGAACCGCTCCACGTTGACACCGGCAGCCATATCGGGCGGCAGGACCTTGATCACGACCTGGCGGCCGAGCCGCACCTCGTCCGCCAAGAAAACACGGCTCATCCCTCCACCACCGAGCTCGCGCTCGACGCGGTAGGTGCCACCGACAACGGTTTCCAGACGGTCACGCAGATCGGCCAAGGAGAACCTCTGGATGGATGCTTTTGGGGTTCAATAAGTTAGAGACTTTGTGTGACGGCAGCCAGGGGTGCTGGCCGGGGGTGTGACCGGTTGGACCACTACCCCAATTCCAGCGACAACTGGTGAGCAGTCGGCCCACCAGGCTTCGGGCCTCCTCCGCCCACTTGCTCGACACCGGGACACCAGCCCACGCGCTTGTACCCGCAGAATCGGCACTCTGCCGGGAAGGCCGTCAGCCGGGGAACCCCCCGTCCAATCTCATCCACCCACCCCGCGAGCTCCTCCGGTAACGTGTGACGCTCGTCTTCCCCGATGCGGTGGCTGATCTGGAGGCCGGCTCGGGAGAACTGAAACGCGAACCGTTCCACCTCGAGGCCGGAGATCCCCTCCGCCGCCGCTACATACACGGCGCGCTGAGGACGATACTGGTCGGCCCGGCGTCGAGTCTCGTCTGCCCCAGCACGAGAAGCCTTGACGTCGAGGAGCACGAGCCGGCGCCCTTCCTGGGCCCCCAGGTCGATCCCTCCCTCGTAGAACGTCCGCGGCCCTCCGATATGCACGAACTGGAGCTCCCGCCTCGCCGTGGGAAGATCCGCGATGGCGCGGTAGTCCGGATGATCCGCCACACGCTCGATTTCGTCGCGTAGCATCCAGCGATAGCGTTGGCCTGCCGGCTGTTCCGGTGGAGGTGCGTCTGGATCACAACGATGAATGGCGTCCTCCAGCAATCGATCCAGCTCGTCGCGCTCCAGCAGGTGCTCCAACACGTCGTGCACGATATTACCGCGGGTGACGGCGTCGATGAACTCCTGCGTATCGCGTTCGACCTCCGGTTCCCGAACCCCAACCACGTACTTGAACCAGTGCCGCCGCGGACAACGGCTGAAGGCAAGCAACTCGGTGGCGGAGTATCGCATCCGTCCCACCGGGACCGAGATCGGGGAAAGCGGTCCCGGCAGGCTATCGACCGAGGCGACCTCGGGCTCGCCCGGAGCTGGCGCCTTGCCCGGCTCCAGCACTCCGGGATCCGCGAGGCGAACCAGCCCGTCGAACGGAGTTCCGTCGGCTGCCTCGTACGCGAAGGACGCACCCTCCTCCAGCGGAATCTCCCCCACAACCTGCCAGAGATGATCCCCGACCGTCCGCACCGATGCACTGCGCATGCCGCCGGCCGGCAGACCGCACACGAAGAGCCGGTGGGCTGCCCGAGTCGCCGCCACGTACCAGACCCGCTTCCGCTCAGCAAAGTCCTCCCGTGCGAGCTCGTCTCTGATTACCTGCCATCGAGCCGGGGCGTCCTCCGGCTCGACGTCGGGATCCTTGAGCGCGATGGCCCGGCGCCCGATCACCAGGTCTCGGCGCTCGCTTCGCCGCACCCGCGCTACCATGTCACACCAGAACACGACGTTCCATTGCAACCCCTTCGCGCTGTGCACCGTGGTGATGGTCACCGCGTCTTTGGGGGCAATGACCGGAAGGTCTCCTTCCTCCGAAGTGAACTTTCGAACGTCGGCGATTGCGCGCAAGAACTCGCCCAGCGACTGGCGAGAAGCAGCCCGGGCCTGACGGAGGAACTTGTCGACATTGGCCACCGCCTGTGGCCGATCTGACTCCAGCAGACTGAGGTGCGCGACATACCCGGTGTGGTCGAGCACACTCTCGAGGAGCTCATCAATCGGTACCCGGTCTCGCATGGCCACGTGACGCTCGAGGAGCGCGCGACCCCACTCCCACCGCTCCTGCTCCGCCACCTGCACTCGTCGTCGCTCGAGCCAGTATGGCGGCGCGTTTTGCCGAGCAATGTCCAGCAGTGTCTCGTCCTTGAGCCCGACGAACGGGCTCCGCAGCAGGCCGAAGAGTGCCCGGTCATCGAGCGGATCGCGGATCGTCTCCAGCGCCAGAAGAAGATCGACGATCTCCCGCTGCTCGTAGAACCCACCGGTGCGCAGGGGAAAGACACGTCCACCCACGCGTTCTAGCGCCTCTCGGTGCACCCGGACTGTGGACCACGTCGGGATGATCACGGCCATGTCACCCCACTCGCACTCGCCAGTGTCGACCAGCGCCCGCGCCCGCTGGGCCACGACTCCCGCTTCGATGGCACGCACCTCGTTGGCGCTGAAGTCCTTTCCGTCATCCCGGGTCGGCACGACCAACAGCTCCACCGGGGCACCGGTGGCCTGCTTCCGATCGCCGATCCGCAGCTGCTCGTAGCGCACCTCGTAGGCTCGGTGACGCTCTCCGTCGGCCGGCTGGTCGAGAAGCTTGCCGATGGTGGCGTCCACGAACCCGAGAATGGGCGCATCGCTCCGGAAGTTTTCCGCGACGGTCACGACCATCCCGAGCGCCCGGTCTCGGAAATCTCGCTCGACACCGCTCCACACCGTGACGTCGGCACGGCGAAACCGATAGATGCTCTGCTTGGGGTCGCCTACCAGCATGAGCCGAGGCGTCTCTTGGCGTCCGGACTCGGGATCCCCAACCAGATACGCGATCTCCTGCTGGACCGGATCGACGTCCTGGAACTCGTCCACGATCAGGACGCGAATCCGCCGCCGGATGGCCTCCAACACGCTGCGGTCCGATGCGAGGGCGTCTCGCGTTCGCAAGACGATCCTGTCAAAGTCGATCTGCCCGCGGTCTTCGAGGCACCGATCCATGAGCGCTGCCGCTTGGCCGGCAAGCTCTACCAACGCGGCCTCCCGCACGTTCATCTCATATCTGAACTGCCGGAGCACCCGCAGACGGTCCAAGTCGCGCAGCAAGTCCGTGACGAACCGTTCGACCTCTCGTACCGACCAGGTCTCGAGCAGTTCATCGAGACCCTCAACCGACCCGCTCTCGATACCGGCGACTACCGAATCCCGCGCAACTTGCGCCATGAGCCCGAGCGAGGACACCTCGTCCACGATCTCGTCCCCGGGATTTCCGCCCGTCCGGAGGGCCACCTCCCGCAGCACGTCACTGCAGAAGCTGTGGATCGTTCCCATGCGAGCGGTGTCGACGAGGTAGGCGGTGTCGTATCGGCGCACGCTGCGGAGCGCTTCGCGTATCTTGCGCTTCAAATCGGCGGCCGCGGCATTGGTGAACGTGATCGCCGCAAGGTCTCTGAGAGCGAGCGGCTTCGTGACTGACTGACCATTGATGGGAACACCGAGCAGGTAGAGGATACGACCGACCACCGTGTTGGTCTTGCCGGTGCCAGCGCCGGCGGCCACGAGCACGTGGCGGTCGACGCTTCGCACCGCGTCCCACTGACTCGATGTGAATCTCAACGCCAGGGTTCCTTCAGCTGCGGACCGCCCGCTACCCGACAGATATCCCACGCATGACAGAAGCGAGGACACTTGCACGACGGAGCCGGCTTGACCGGGAATGCGCCCTGACGAATACGGCGCACGAACCCGGGGACCTTCTTCAGCGCCCGTTCGAGCTTCGCCTGGTCCTCAGTATTGGGATATCGCAGGCCGGTCTTGCGATCCACCTGGTGAAGCTCGAGCGTGTGCACCTGCCTTTGCTGCATGAGGGCTCGGTACTCGATACGCGCCACCCGCGCACCGGACACGAGCTGCTCCAGAGCGTGCGCATAGAGTGGAAGCTGCAAGACGACCCCATCATCCCACGCCTGGTTCTCACCGCCACCCGGGGCGGCCGCCTGGCTGGTCTTGTAATCGATCGCCGCCACGAAAGTCGCGGCGTCGGGCACGCGGTCGTCGACGCCCACCTCAACCCGATCGACTGCGCCCCTGTACACGAAACGGACTCCATCCCGCTCGAGCACCGCACCCTCGAACCGACGTTCGTGGAGTGCCACCGCGGTTCGCAACATGCGCGGCGCATTTCGCTTTCTCGCGTCGAACATGTCTTCGTGCAGCGCGACTTCCCACCGGAGGTACCGCCCCAGGATGCGCCGAAGCTCCTCGCGCTTGGCGGCGCGGAGCACGGGAGCCCCGATCCAGACGGTCCGACCGAATCGTTCGAATGTGCGGTCCAGGGCTTCGAGGAGCATGGGCTCGGCCCAGTCGAGGTCAGTCGCTCGCAAGAATGCCGGCTGACCACCGTTACGGTCGACCGCCCGGTCGTAGAAACCGGCGAGCGCGGCGTGCAGCACACGTCCCCGTACGGCCGGTTCCATTTCGGGATCGGGGTCCTCGAGCTTTTCCAGGCGCAGCAGTCGGCTCGAGAAATACGCCCACGGACACTTGACGTAGGCCTCGAGCTGCGTGGGACTCCAGATGCGGTCGTCGCCGAACTCTTCACTGAGCCACGCGACGAGCTCCGCGCCTTCGATGCAGCCGGTGTAGGGAGATGGGACCTCGCGATCGCGCAACCGCTCGATGCCGACGACATGCACTATGTGCTCCGCAAGCGTCGGCGACGCGTATGTCGGCATCCCCGGCGTCGACACCCTCATTCGGTCTACCAATGCCGGCACTTCCGTGGAAACGTCCGCCAGCGCGTCCACGAACGACGAGCGAATGACCTCGGCCCCCGTGGTGCTCAGGCCCGGGTAGCTCAGCGTGAGACCCTCTCGCGCACCGGCAACCAGGACACGAAACAGGCTCCGTTCCCGCTCCTCCCAATGATGGCGGAGGTCGAGGGAGAGCCCGCCCGCTACCAGTGCTGCACGCTCCTCCTCGTCGAAGATGGGTGAGCGGGGAGGAAACAGCGGAAAACGGCCTGCCTCCATCCCCACGAGAAAGACATGATCGAACGAGCGATACGCTGCTGCGAGCGCCTCAGCCACCTGCACCCCCTGACGCACCTCGGTCCACAGCGCCGTGTCTCCGGCCAACATCTCTTGTAGCCGTTGGTGAAACTGGACGACGGTGAGGATCTCCTCGCCCCCACCCCACGTGTCCACGGCCGTCAACCATTCGTCGAGGATTTGGACCAGCCCACGCCAGCCGGCTAGATCGCGTTTCGCGAGGTCAACACGATCTTCAGGTACCGCGTAAACTCGTCCAACGATGCCCCACGGGTCCCGCGCGACGAATGCCTGCAGGAACCTCAGCCATTCTGCGAGCGCCCGTGGTTGCTCGAGCTCTCGAGCCAAAACCGCGAAGTCCTGAAACGCTCGTCGCGCCTTCGCCACACGATTCGGAGAGGGCGGCGGCCGTTCTCGGTCTTCCTTCGCCTCAGCGAGCTCAGCTTCGTGGTCACGCGATTCCCGTTCGAGGGCGCGCAGTGCTCGCTCCCACCCCTCGAGTCCATGTGTGACCCGTCGAAATCCAATGAAGTTGACGACGCGGGAGTCGAGGCGATGGTCGAAGTACGGAAGATCGGCGAGGTCGACGAGACGCCCACGATCCCAACCGTCGGCAGCACCAGCGAAGAGCGCGAGGATCGCGCGGACAACGGGGATCTCTCGGTAGGAATACCGTCGGCGGGCCGTCGAGGGAACGCCGAACTGGGCGAGCACTCGGAGCACCAGATCGACATACGGACGGCCCTGTCGCGGAATCACGGCAATCCGGTGCGGGGGGATGTCACGGTCGACGAGTTCGCGAACCCGGCGTCCTACTTCGCCTAACTCGCGCTGCACGGTCGGCGCCTCGATGGTCTCGAAGTGTCCGCCTCGCCGGCCGCCCGGTGCGAAAAGTTCCATCGCGGCGCGCTCCGGCTCGTGGAGGGCGACGAGATCGACGTCGATTCCCTGACCGAAATCGATGACGTCGGACGCGTAGACCGCGACACGGTCGACCGCCGAAGACTCGGATAACGCCCTGAGGAGCCCGCGCCATCCGCCACGAGTGTCGTGCAAACCGAAGAACCGCACCTCACGCCGCTGCCCCAATCGCCTCTCGAGTTCGTCGGCATCCTCCTGGATCGCTCTGGCGGAATCCGCCAACGCGTCCCGCCCGTCGCGAAGACCTGCGCGATCCAGCTCAGCGAGATATCGCCGGTAGATCGCAGCCAACTCCCGATCCCGCGCACGTTCGAACCGGTCGCGATGACGATCCGTCTCGGCGGCTTCGGCAAGCGCTTCGGGCGTCACACCTTCCGCCACGAGCTCGCCCACCAGGCGTTCCAGCGCCTCCAGAAAGCGATCCACACGCCGAATACGGGCAAACACTTCGCCGTCCGTCACCCGGACCACCTTCGCCAGGAGCGCCGCTCGCGAGAAGTCTCCGCAGGGTTTGCGCTCCGTGGCACCTAGCCACTCGGGCAGCTCGTGGAAGATGCAGAGCGGCGGGTTGAACCAGCCGGATACCCCGCGCTCAGCGGCGAGCGCGATGAGATCGTCGCGTAGGCTTCCCTGCCGGAGCGCGAGGAGATAGGAGGGAGAGGGAAACGGATTCGCTGGCGTAGCCGCGAGGGGGGTCAGAAAGCCTCCGGCCGCTTCCTCCAATAACCGTAAGGGATCGCGACCGACGACGAGGGTAATCCGGGCCATGTGGATGTCCTAGTGTATCCCTCGCGGGAGCAGTGCGGTAGGTGGCATGTCCACACCTGTCCCGCGGTCTGGGAGGCATCAAGATGACCACCCCAATAGTGACAAACATCACGATTTCCGCGACCGACCGCACGAAATGTCACACTCT
>JBDHDH010000084.1:0-15876 GCA_039591615.1 Gemmatimonadota bacterium
CAGCGTGATCGCCGCGGTCAACGTCGTCTTCCCATGATCGACGTGCCCAATCGTCCCGACGTTCACATGCGGCTTCGTCCGCTCAAACTTCGCCTTGGCCATGATCGTGGTTCCTCTCGTGCTTACCTTCGTCCTAGTGCTCTTGGTTTACGGATCCTATCCCTTCACCTTGCTGACGATCTCTTCCGCCTTCTGTTTCGGTACCTCGGCGTAGTGCGAGAATTGCATCGAGTACACGGCCCGTCCCTGACTGAGAGACCGGAGCCGCGTCGAGTAGCCGAACATCTCCGCCAACGGCACACTGGCCGCAATCACCTGCGCTTCACCCCGGTGGGTCATGCCGCCGATGCGTCCACGACGGCCGTTCAGATCGCCCATCACATCCCCCATGTATTCGGCAGGGGTGACCACCTCCACGTCCATGATGGGTTCCAGCAGCACGGGCTTCGCGCGGGACACCGCCTCCTTGAACGCCATGGAGCCGGCCACTTTGAACGCCATCTCACTCGAGTCGACGTCGTGATAACTCCCATCTATGAGCTCGACGAGCACATCCACCACTGGGTACCCTGCGAGCACGCCGGCTTCCAGTGCCTCTTTCACGCCGTTCTCAACAGGACCAATGTACTCTCGCGGGATGACCCCCCCGACGATCTTGTCTTCGAACGCGAACCCGTGTCCGGCCTCGGTAGGTGCGAGATTGATCACCACATGACCGTACTGACCACGACCGCCGGTCTGGCGGACGAATTTGACCTCGACTTCCTCGACACGCTTCCGAACGGTCTCACGATACGCGACCTGCGGTCGTCCGACGTTGGCCTCCACCTTGAACTCCCGCTTCATGCGGTCGACCAGAATCTCGAGATGGAGCTCTCCCATACCTGAGATGATGGTCTGCCCCGTTTCCTGGTCGGTCCGCACGTGAAACGTGGGGTCCTCCTCCGAGAGCTTCAGGAGGGCCGCTGAGAGCTTGTCCTGATCCGCCTTCGTCTTTGGCTCAATCGCCACCGAGATCACGGGCTCCGGGAACCGCATGATCTCGAGGATGATTGGGTTCTCGGCGTCGCACAGCGTATCACCTGTCCTCGTCTCCTTGAGCCCGATGGCCGCTGCGATGTCACCGGCTCGGACTTCCGAGATCTCCTCGCGCTTGTTGGCGTGCATCTGGAGTAGGCGCCCGATTCGCTCCCGCCGGTCTTTCGTGGAGTTGTACACGTAGGACCCGGAAGTGAGCACGCCGGAGTACACCCGGAAGAAGGTGAGTTTCCCTACGTACGGATCCGTGGCGATCTTGAAGGCCAACGCGCTGAACGGCTCGTCGTCAGATGCCCTCCGCTCGACGAATGTCTCGTCGTGATGGGGGAGATGCCCCATGACCGCCGGAACCTCGACGGGACTGGGGAGGTAGTCGATGATGCCGTCGAGGAGTCGCTGCACCCCCTTGTTCTTGAAGGCGGCCCCGCAGAAGACGGGCACCAACCGACCCGACACGGTCGCCTTCCGGATCGCCCGTCGGACCTCCTCCTCGGTCAGCTCCTGGCCATCGAGATACTTCTGAAGCAACTCCTCATCGTGTTCCACCGCGGCCTCGATGAGGTCGTGTCGGAGCTGAGCAACCCGCTCCCGGAAAACATCGGGAACGGGTCCTTCCACCCACCGCACGCCCAACGACTCCTCGTCGTAGACCACCTCGACCTGCCGTACGATGTCAATGAGCCCTGTAAAGAGCTCACCACCCCCCAGCGGATACTGCACAGGGTGCGCGCTCGCCCCCAAACGCTCTCGAATCATGCTCAGGCACCGGTCAAAATCAGCGCCGATTCGGTCCATCTTGTTGACTAAGATGATCCGGGGCACACCATATCGATCGGCCTGTCGCCATACGGTTTCTGTCTGGGGCTCAACCCCTGCCACCGCGTCGAGGATGGCCACTGCTCCATCGAGCACTCGGAGCGATCGCTCCACCTCGACGGTGAAATCGACATGGCCCGGCGTGTCGATGATGTTGATCTGATAGAGATCATCGAAGCGCTGCCACAGACAGAAGGTAGCGGCGGACGTGATAGTAATCCCGCGCTCTTGCTCCTGCTCCATCCAGTCCATCGTGGCGGTGCCCTCGTGCACCTCGCCGAGCCTGTAGGTGCGACCGGTGTAGTATAGGATGCGCTCGGTCGTCGTCGTCTTACCGGCATCGATGTGAGCCATGATGCCGATATTGCGAATCTTATCGAGAGCCGTGGTCCTGGGCATTTCGAGAGCCGTGGTCCTGGGCATTTTCTTATTCATCACAACGCGATCGCCCTTCCCTCGTGCAAGAGCCCGCCTGGTCGAAGCTATCCATCGCGGCAGCGAAAAAGCGGGGCGACCGTGATCCCTCGGAGGATAGGTCTCGCTCCGCAGTCGGCCGGGTCTCACCCTGCGCCGCCGGATGGACCGCCCAAAGGCAGTCTCCGGAAGTTGTTTAGTTTCCTGGCGGGTGCGGGTCAGATTCGCGGTATCTGCACTACCCCGCGCACGCCGTACGCCGTATCATCACCACCGGTAATGGGCGAAGGCTCGGTTCGCCTCGGCCATCCGGTGTGTGTCGTCCTTCTTCTTGATCGAGCTGCCATCGCCCCTCGACGCGGCAATCAGCTCCCCCGCGAGGCGCTCCGCCATCGATTTCTCGCTCCGGGCCCGCGCAAAGCCGATGATCCAGCGCATCGCCAGCGAGGTCCGCCGATCCGGCCGGACCTCCACGGGCACCTGATACGTCGCACCGCCGACCCGGCGACTCTTCACTTCCAACGTCGGCTTCACGTTGCTCACTGCCTGCTTGAACACCTGCACGCCTGGCTGACTGGTCCGTTGCTCGATCAGATCCATGGCGTCGTAAAACGTGCGCTCGGCCGTTGACTTCTTCCCATCGAGCATCAGCTTGTTGACGAACTTCGTCACCGTCTGGCTGTCGTACCGCGGATCGGGCGGCGACGGTCGCTTGACGGCTCGCTGACGCCTGCTCATTTCGGCCTCTTCGCACCGTACTTGGAGCGGCTCTGCTTTCGATCGCTCACCCCGGCGGCATCGAGGGTCCCCCGAATGATGTGATACCGCACGCCGGGCAGATCCTTCACCCGGCCGCCACGAATGAGCACGATGCTGTGTTCCTGGAGGTTGTGCCCCTCGCCCGGGATATAGCTGGTCACCTCGAACCCGTTGGTCAGCCGCACGCGGGCCACCTTACGTAGCGCCGAGTTGGGCTTCTTCGGCGTGGTGGTATAGACACGTGTGCACACTCCCCGCTTCTGGGGGTTTCCTTTGAGAGCGGGTGCCTTTTCCTTCTTGGCGACCTCGTGGCGTCCGCTGCGGACGAGCTGATTGATGGTCGGCATGAGCTCCAGAAACAACCAGAATACAGATCGATCCCAACGTGGGATCGACTATAGCCTTGGCAACGTAGAAGGGCCAGCCCGTAACGTCAAGGGCTGGCCCGGTTTCCACGCTCGGCTCTTCGACCCCGGGCTGCCGGCAAGCCGCGAGGAGCGGAGGGGGCGCTACGCCTCTGCTTCTGCTGGTTGCTTCACGGGAGCCACGAAGGGGCTCGGTACCGCCTCGGCTTCTTCCTCCGCTGCCACGGGCGGCGGCTCGAAGCCAGCTGGCGGCTCGAGCTCGATCTCCGAGTAGCGATAGACCCCCGTTCCGGCGGGGATCAAGTGGCCGATGATGATGTTCTCCTTTAGCCCCAGGAGGTCGTCCCGGGCCCCGCGGATAGCTGCATCCGTCAGCACGCGGGTCGTCTCCTGGAACGAGGCCGCTGAGATGAACGACTGCGTCGTGAGCGAGGCCTTGGTGATTCCCAGCAGCAGGGGCTCGCTCGTGGCCGGCTTGCCGTCCTTCATCACCACGCGGTCGTTCTTTTCCCGGAACACGACCTTATCGACGTGCTCTCCTTCGAGGAAGTCGGTGTCGCCAGGATCGATCACCCGCACCTTTTGCAGCATTTGGCGTACGATCACGCCAATATGCTTGTCGTTGATCTTCACGCCCTGGAGCCGATAGACCTCCTGCACTTCGTTGAGGAGGTACTCCTGGACGGCCCGGGGACCCTTGATCCGCAAGATATCGTGGGGATTCACCGGACCTTCCGTGAGCCGATCGCCAGCCCGGACCTTGTCCCCCTCGTGCACGCGGAGGTGTTTGCCGGCCGGGACCTCATAGAGTTGCGGGTCCCCACTATCCGGCTGCACGATGATCTCGCGCTTGCCGCGTTTGATGTCCCCGAACTTCACGACGCCGTCGACCTCGGAGATCGTGGCTGGGTCCTTCGGACGACGCGCCTCGAACAGCTCCGCCACCCGAGGCAAACCACCGGTGATATCGCGCGTCTTGTACGCCTCGCGGGAGATCTTGGAGAGGGTATGGCCAGCATGCACCTTTTGGCCGTCCTCAACCGTGAGCTGGGCGCCTTCCGGGATGACATAGTCCCGCACCTTGCGCTCGCGATCTCCCTTCTTCTGCACGATCTCGATGTGGGGATGGAGCTTCTTCTCACGATCTTCCACAATAACCCGCTGCCGCATGCCCGTGATCTCGTCCAGCTCCTCCCGGACGGTCTCGTCCTCGAGGATGTCCACGAACCGGACCTTGCCCGGCACATCCGTGATGATCGGATTACTGTACGGATCCCAGGTGAACAACAGCGATTCCTTGGCCCCGGTGGCCGGATTGGGCGTCGGCTTGATGTGTTCTCCATCGTCCACCTTCAGTGTGGCCCCGAGGGGAGTCTGGAACCGTGACCGCACCTGCCCGTCTGCGTCTTGGAGGATGAGCTCGCCGTCGTATCCGGTGACGACCTTGTGTTTCTGACCAGCCTCGCCGGTTACCTGCACTACCTGGAGCCGATCGCCGTAGGCGATGGTGCCTTCGAGCTTGGTCTTTCGCGAGGTTTGCTCGGCGATGCGGGCGGCCGTACCGCCAATGTGGAAGGTCCGAAGCGTGAGCTGCGTGCCGGGCTCGCCGATCGACTGCGCGGCGAGGATACCGACGGCCTCACCCAGATCCACCATCTCCATGGTGGCGAGGTTCCGCCCGTAACACATACGGCAGATACCCCGACGCGCTTCACATGTGAGGACGGAGCGGATCTTCACCTTCTCAATACCGGCGTCCTCGATGGCGGAAGCGGTGTCTTCGTCGGTGAGAGTGCCCGCTGCCACCAGGAGTTTCGGATCCCCGTGTTCATCCCGCTCGTGCGGATCGAACACATCATTTGCCGCGACATTCCCGACAATGCGCTCCCGCAGCGGCTCGATGATATCTTCGCCTTCTTTCAGGGCAGAAATCTCGAGGCCGAGAATCGTGCCGCAATCTTCCTCCGTGACGGTCACGTCCTGCGCCACGTCGACCAGCCGCCGCGTGAGATAACCGGCGTCGGCGGTCTTCAGCGCCGTGTCAGCCAGTCCCTTCCGGGCGCCGTGGGTGGAGATGAAGTACTCGAGCACCGAGAGACCCTCCCGGAAGTTCGAACGGATGGGGCTCTCGATCACTTCACCGATGCCGCCGGTGAGCTTCTTCTGCGGTTTCGCCATGAGCCCGCGCATGCCAGCGAGCTGACGGATCTGGTCTCGACTCCCGCGGCTCCCGGAATCGAACATCATGAATACGGGATTCAAGCCGCCTCGCGCCTTGGAGAGGTACTTCACCATCGCTTCGGCGATGTCGTTGTTGGCGTGAGTCCATGCGTCGATCACCTTGTTGTACCGCTCACCGAAGGTGATCTGGCCGGTGGAGTACGCCTTTTGAAAGCGGTCCACCCTCGCCGTCGCTTCGCCGAGGATCTCCTCCTTCTCCGGGGGAATCTCAAGATCCACCACACCGATGGAGACGCCGCCGACGGTGGCGTACCGGAAGCCAAACTCCTTCAACCGGTCGAGGAACTGCACGGTGTCCGCGAGACCGGCTGTCCGGTAGGCCTCGAAGACCATATCCGAGAGTTTCTTCTTGGCCGTCACGATGTTCTGGAATCCGTACTCCGCGATGAGCTGTCGCGGCAGGATGCCGTTGAACAGCACGCGTCCGGCGGTGGTCCCGATCCATTCACTGGTTTGGTCTTCCGCCTCCGGCGGCGGCTGATACCAGAACCACACCGGTGTGTGGAAGTTCATCCGGCCGCTGGCCACGGCGGTCTCCACTTCGGCCAGCGAGCCCACTCGCGGTGCACCCTCGAGCCGCTCCCGGAAGTCTTCGGGAGCCTTCGTCAGGAAGTAGCAGCCCAACACCATGTCCTGGCTCGGCTCGGCCACCGGTTTTCCGTCCGAGGGCTTGAGGACGTTGTTGCTGGAAATCATCAGCACCCGCGCCTCAAGCTGGGCTTCGAACGACAGCGGCACGTGCACCGCCATCTGGTCACCGTCGAAGTCGGCGTTGAACGCCGCACAGACCAGAGGGTGGATGCGGATCGCTTTGCCTTCCACCAGCACTGGCTCGAAGGCCTGGATGCCAAGCCGATGCAGGGTTGGCGCGCGGTTGAGCAACACGGGGTGATCGTGGATGATCTCCTCCAGGATCTCGTAGACCTCGGGGCTCTCCCGCTCGACGATCTTCTTGGCCCGCTTGACCGTCTCCGCGATTCCCTTTTCCACCAGCTTGTGGATGATGAAGGGTTTGAACAGCTCCACCGCCATGGTCTTCGGAAGCCCGCACTGATGGAGTCGGAGCTCCGGACCCACAACGATCACCGAACGGCCAGAGTAGTCCACCCGTTTGCCTAGGAGGTTTTGCCGGAACCGACCCTGCTTCCCCTTGAGCATGTCGGAGAGGGACTTCAGCGGGCGCTTGCCGCGTCCGCGAATCGCCTTGGAGCGTCGACCGTTGTCAAAGAGGGCGTCGACGGCCTCTTGGAGCATCCGCTTTTCGTTTCGGAGGATCACCTCCGGCGCGCGATGTTGGATGAGTTTCTGCAACCGGTTGTTCCGGTTGATGACGCGTCGATAGAGGTCATTCAGATCGCTGGTGGCGAACCGCCCACCATCCAACGGCACGAGCGGCCGGAGGTCCGGAGGGATAACCGGGACAACGTCCAGGATCATCCATGCCGGATTGTTCCGGTCTTCGCTGGTTCCGGACGTCCGGAACGCATCCACGATCTTGAGCCGCTTCAGGAGCTGCTTCTTTCGGTGCTGGCTGGTCTCGTTGATCACCTGTTCCCGGAGCTCTTCCGACAGCTTGTCGACGTCCAGACGATTGAGGAGCTCCCGGACAGCAGGCGCGCCAATGTCGGCGTGGAAGCCGGTGTCCTGCTCCGCCTTCGCTTTGGTCCGGAGCTCCAGATACCGGTCCTCGTCGAGGAGCTCACGTTCCTTGACCTCCTGCTCCCCCGGATCGATCACGACGTAGTTCGTGTAGTAAATGACCCGCTCGAGGTCCCGGAGGGTGAAGTCCAAGAGGTTGCCCATGGGGCTCGGGAGCGTCTTGAAGAACCAGATGTGCGCCACCGGAACGGCCAGCTCGATGTGACCCATCCGCTCCCGCCGGACTTTGGAGAGCGTCACTTCCACCCCGCATCGGTCGCACACAACCCCACGATAGCGGATGCGCTTGTACTTTCCGCAGTGACATTCCCAGTCCTTCACCGGCCCGAAGATCCGCTCGCAGAAGAGTCCATCCTTCTCGGGCTTGAACGACCGGTAGTTGATGGTCTCGGGCTTGGTCACCTCACCCCACGACCACCAGGTGCGCTGTCCCTGCAACGCCAGTCGCTCCCGCTCCTTGGGATCACGAGGTCCTCGAATCTCCTCCGGGCTCGCGATCCGGATCTGAATGAAGTCAAAGCTGGAGCCCCGCGTGTCGCGTGCGCTGCGAAAATCTATCATCGCTCGTCTCCTACTCTTCGCCGTCTTCGGTCACGCCCAGCATCACTCGCAGGCCCAGGGCCTGGAGCTCCTTCACCAAGACGTTGAACGACTCCGGAATGCCGGGATCGGGCAGGTTCTGTCCTTTCACGATCGCCTCGTAGACGCGGCTGCGTCCGTTCACGTCGTCGGACTTGACCGTGAGCATTTCCTGGAGCGTGTGGGACGACCCGTACGCCTCCAACGCCCACACCTCCATTTCACCGAACCGCTGGCCGCCGAACTGGGCTTTCCCCGCCAGCGGCTGCTGGGTCACGAGGCTGTAGGGTCCGATGGACCGCGCATGGATCTTGTCGTCCACCAGGTGGGACAACTTCATCATGTAGAGAGCGCCGACGGTGACCTCGGAGGCGAACCACTCCCCCGTGCGACCGTCTCGCAGTCGGCACTTGCCGGCCGGGGTCAGCCCTGCCCGTTGCATGATCTCCGCGACCGCCCCGTCGACATTGGCTTCGCTCTTGGGACCCAAGATGCCCGCCAAGGCCGGCAGCCCCAAGGTTACCAGCAGGTCCTCCGTGCTCAGCGCCACCAGCTTCTCGGCATCCCTGAGCCCCGCCTTCAGCGCCGCCTTCTGTTCCTTGGACAGCTCGGCATCGCCCTCGATCTGCACCTCATGGAACTCCCGCTGGAGCTCCGCCTCGGCCTTGCCACGACTCGCCAGCTCCTTCGCCGCCGCCTCGAGGTAGTCTCGAATCGCGCGGAAGAGATCCCGCGTCGACTGCGTCGCCGCGCGGCTGCCGAGATCGTCAACCGCCACCGAGGCGAGATCCGGCCGGCCCCCATTCTTGGCGGGGAGTCGCCGGAGGTCATCCAGTACCATGCGGATCAGGTCTGCAGCGAGCTCGGGCGCCAAGCCGCCGATGTGGAGAGCCTCACCGGCCCATTTGAGTCCCGCGATTCGCAACAGGAGCCCAATCTCAGCCTCGTTCGCCCCCTGGAAGACAGGCGTTTCCGCCTTGAACCCCAGGATGCGGCCCGCCCATCCGAGGTGGGTCTCGAGGATCTGGCCCACGTTCATGCGGCTGGGAACGCCGAGAGGGTTGAGGACGATGTCCACCGGTGTGCCGTTTGGCAGGAAGGGCATGTCCTCCTCGGGAACGATCCGTGCGATGATGCCCTTGTTCCCGTGCCGGCCAGCCATCTTGTCACCCACCGCGATCTTGCGCTTCTGAGCTAGGTAGACCTTCACCAGCTGAATCACGCCGGGCGGCAGCTCGTCGGGCTGCAGGATCTTGTCGATCTGGTCTTCTGCTTTCTCTTCGATGCGGGCCCGCTCCCGGTTCGCGGCGTCGATAGCCGCCCGAAGGGTCTCGTTGGCCGTCTTGGAGACCACCCGCAGCGTCTTGAGATCGACATCAGCGAAGGTGACTTCCGCCAGGCCGTCCTTGGTGAGCTTCGTTCCCTTGGGCAAGTACTCCTCGACGCTGCCGTTCTTGAGCATCACCGCGACCTCCTGCCCATGGAGCAGCTCGGTGAGCTCTTCGAAGAGCGCGCTGCTGATCCGAGACTTCTCCTCAGTCTCCAGCGACCGAACCTCACCGATCCGCTCACCGCGGTCCTTCTCGACCACCTGGTCTTCGATCCGGGAAAAGATCTTCACGTCGATGACCACTCCCTCCATGCCCGGTGGTACTTTGAGGGAGGAGTCCTTCACATCCTTCGCCTTTTCCCCGAAGATCGCCGTGAGCAGCTTCTCTTCGGGGGAGAGTTCCGTCTCACCCTTGGGTGTGATCTTCCCGACAAGGATGTCACCTGGCTTGACGTGTGCACCGATGCGGATGATGCCCCGCTCGTCGAGGTCCACCAGCGCTTCCTCGGACACGTTGGGGATCTCGCGGGTGATTTCCTCCTGTCCACGCTTGGTGTCTCGGACGTGCAGCTCGAGCTCCTGGATGTGTATCGAGCTATACACGTCATCCTTCACCAGGCGCTCGGAGATGACGATGGCGTCCTCGAAGTTGTGCCCGTACCACGGCATGAAGGCGACGGTTACGTTGGCACCGAGGGCCAGGTCGCCCTTGTCCGTCCCTGCGCCATCGGCGATGATCTCTCCCGCCTTCACGCGCTGGCCCACAGCGACGAGAGGTCGCTGGTTGATGGCGGTATCCTGGTTGGTTCGCCAGAACTTCTTCAGGCGACGGCGGTCGTGCTGCATCAGCCGCGCGAGGGGCGTGTCACCGTTTGCACCACCCCGTTTCTCGCGACCGGTGTCGATGACGATCTCATCGGCGGTCACTTTACTCACGATCCCGTCGCGCCGGGCAATGACCACCGCGCCGGAGTCCCGCGCCACCTGCTCTTCCAGACCGGTACCGACGAGGGGCGCGTCTGGGAACAGCAGTGGCACGGCCTGACGCTGCATGTTGCTGCCCATGAGCGCGCGGTTCGCGTCGTCATGCTCGAGGAAGGGAATCAACGCGGCGGCTACCGAGACAAGCTGTTCCGGAGCAACGTCCATGAAGTCGATGCGCGACGGCGTCAGCATCGGATAGTCATCGCGCTTTCGACACAGGGCCGTCTCGTTCACAAACCGTCCATTCTCATCCAACGGGGCGTTGGCCTGGGCCACCGCGTACTCCTCCTCCTCAGAGGCTGAGAGCCAGCGGATCTCGTGCGTTGTCACTCCGTCCTTCACCACCCGATAGGGCGTCTCAATGAAGCCCAAGGCGTTGACGCGTGCGTAGGTCGAGAGGCTGGTGATCAGACCGATGTTCGGCCCTTCCGGCGTCTCGATGGGACACATCCGCCCGTACTGCGAGTAGTGAACGTCCCGGACCTCGAACCCCGCTCGCTCACGGGTGAGGCCACCGGGGCCCAACGCGCTGAGACGGCGTTTGTGGGTGAGCTCCGCCAGTGGATTGGTTTGATCCATGAATTGCGACAGCTGCGACGAGCCAAAAAACGCCTGGATCACCGCGCTGACGGTCCGGGCATTCACCAGATCGTCGAGAGTGATCTTCTCCGGATCGTTGTTGATGCTCATCCGTTCTTTGATGAGCCGAGCCATGCGCGAAAGCCCCACCGAGAACTGGTTCGCGATGAGCTCGCCCACCGTGCGGACTCGCCGGTTGCCCAGGTGGTCGATGTCGTCTGTGTACCCGCGACCCTCGGACAACTCCAGGAGGTAGCGAATGATGGCGACGAAATCCTCCCGCGTGAGGACCGTGTGGTCCTGCGGGATGTTGACCTTGAGTCGCTGGTTGATCTTGTAGCGACCAACCCGACCGAGATCGTAGCGCTTCGGGTTGAAGAAGAGACGTTCGAGCGCAGCCCGGGCCGTCTCGAGATTCGGGGCTTCCCCCGGTCGCAGCAGCGAGTAGATCTGCTCGAGGGCCTCGGCCTCGGACGCCGTCGGGTCCTTGGCGATGGTGTTCTTGACGATCGGCGATTCGCCGCGGGCCGACGTCATCAGCACGTCGACCTTGATGATCCCGGCTTTCAGCAGCTTCTTGCGCAGGTTCTCGCTCAGCTCCCGACCCGCGTCCGCGAGGACCTCACCCGTCTCGGGATCTGGCACGTCGAAGGCCAATACCTGTTCTTCCGGGCGCTCTCGGATGGTGGTTGGGCGCTCCTCGTCCCGCAGGTCAATAGTGGTGTAGCGCGCGAAGACGCGGACGGACTTGATCCCACTCTTCCGGAAACCGCTCAGGCGCTCCGGCGAAAGCTCGTCGCCTTCTCGGGCCAGCGGCTCACCCTCACGATCCTCGGGATTCGGAACCGCTTCGGTCAGCAGGGCGCCAAGCACTTCGCGACGCTCGGTGCGCTCATCGAGCTTCTGCCTGAGGTCCAGATCCTTGGTGGCGTAGAAGAGCCGGAGGATATCCGGGTTTGTCCCATAGCCCAACGCCCGCAACAATGCGGTGGCTGGGAACTTCTTCTTCTTGTCGATGTGGACGTACACCACGTCGTGGATATCCAGTGTGAATTCCACCCACGAGCCCCGGAAGGGGATGATCCGGGCGCTGTACAGTCGCTGCCCGTTGGGGTGAATCGTCTCCTCGAAGACGACGCCGGGGGATCGGTGCAGCTGGGAGACCACGACTCGCTCCGCACCGTTGATCACGAACGTGCCGAGAGGCGTGAGAATCGGGAGCTCGCCAAGATAGACTTCCTTCTCGATGATATTCTTGGGTCGCGTGACTCCGCTCTCGAGTGTTTCGTTCACGACCAGTCGCAGCGTCGCCTTGAGGGACGCCGAGAAGGTCATGTCGCGCTCGATGCACTCCTCGACCGTGTACTTCGGCTCGCCAAGAGAGAACTTCACGAACTCCAGGGAGTAGTTCCCGTTCACGTCGGAGATGGGGAACACCTCCTGGAAGACTCGCTCGAGGGACACGTCGGCCCGTTCCCCCTCGTCCTCCCGCCTGAGGAGGGACTGGAAGGACTCGGTCTGGATGTCGAGGAGATGGGGCATCGGCATGCCCTTCTCCAACTTGCCAAATGAAATTACGCTTGTCTCACTCATCGCCTATCCTCGCGCAGCACAAAGAGCCCCGGTCGTCGTGGCTGAAAACCCTTCCGAGCCAACGGCGGGGCAAGCTTGTAAACAGCAGGGTTCGATCAGTCAGTCCGTGCATACCGTCTCAGCCGAAGAAGACTCGGGTATCCCACCCACCCGTCTTGGGTGGGCGGACCCGGCTTACTTCAGCTCGACGGTCGCGCCCTGCTCTTCCAACTTCGTCTTGATGGTTTCCGCCTCTTCCTTTGAGATCGCTTCCTTCAACGTCCCGGGTGTCGAATCCACCAGGTCCTTGGCCTCCTTGAGGCCCAGCGACGTCACCTCGCGGACGACCTTGATGACCTGGATCTTCTTCGAACCAATGTCTTTGAGAACGACCGTATACTCCGACTTCTCCTCTTCCGCGCCGACGGGAGCGCCACCTGCAGCCGGCGCCGCGGCCACCGGGGCGGCGGCGATCGTGACGTTGAACTTCTCCTTGAACGCCTCTATCAGATCCGCCAGCTCGGTGACCGACATATTGCCGATCGCTTCGAGGATCTCGTCTTTGCTCTGGGTCTTGGTTGCCATCGTCTATCTCGCTTTCGCCACCAGAAGTTACGTATTTGCACGTTGCGCCTGAAGCGCCTCGAGCGCACCGACCACCTGGGAGAGCATGCTGTTGAGGGCTCCCACGAAACCCTGCAGCGGGGCCTGGAACACCGCGCCGAGTTGTCCGAGCAGCTCCTCTCTTGGCGGGAGCGACGCGAGCCGCACGATCTCCTCGGGCGTTACCCGTTGACCGTCGATCAATCCCGCTTTGATCTCGAGCTTCTCGTGCTCCTTGCGAAACTCGGTGATCACTTTCGCTGCCGTCAGGTGATCCGCTCCGGCCAACACGACGCCCGTGGGACCGCACAGGAGCTCTTCGAGGTCCCCGACGGACACTGCGGAGAAGGCTCGCAGCGCGAGGGTGTTCTTCACCACAACGTACTCCCCGCCCGCTTCCCGCAGCCGACGGCGCAGCTCGGTCATCGGCTTCACCGCGATCCCGGTGAAGTCGGTCAGATACAGATTCGGCGACTCCGCCAATCGCTGTGCCAGCATTGCGACGACCTCGGATTTCTTCGTCTTGTTCATCGGAACTCCGCCGAATCGAGGCGAACGCCGGGGCCCATCGTGCTCGAGACAGTGACCGAACGCACGTAGGTCCCCTTCGCTGCGGCCGGCTTGGCGCGAACCACGGCCTCCATGAACGCCAAGAGGTTTTCGGCTAGCTCGCCAGACTTGAACGAGACCTTGCCGACGGGGGCGTGCACGTTACCCGTCTTGTCGACGCGGAACTCGATCTTCCCCGCCTTGACCTCCGTGACGGCTCGGCTCACATCCTTCGTCACCGTCCCCGATTTGGGGTTGGGCATGAGCCCCCGCGGGCCGAGAATCCGACCCAGCGGGCCCACTTGACCCATCATGTCGGGCGTGGCGATCACCACGTCGCAGTCGAGCCAGCCACTCTTGATCTTCTCGATGTACTCTGGGCCGACCAGATCTGCCCCCGCGGCCTCGGCTTCCTTGGCTTTGTCACCCTGGGCGATTACGAGGACACGGATCGTCTTGCCGGTGCCGTGGGGCAGAACGACCGTACCCCGGACAATCTGGTCGGCGTGTCGGGGGTCCACGCCCAGGTTGACCGCCACCTCGACCGTCTCATCGAACTTGGCGAAGGCGGCTTCTTTCACAGCCTCGAGAGCCTCTCCCGGCTGGTAGAGTCGGCCACGCTCGATCGTCGCCACAGCCGATTGGAGCTTCTTTCCCACCCCCATCAGTCCACTACCTCGAGACCCATGGAGCGGGCGGTCCCGGCAATGATCTTCATCGCCGCATCGACATCGCCCGCATTGAGGTCCACCATCTTGGTCTCCGCGATCTTCCGAAGTTGGTCCCTGGTGACGTTCCCCACCTTCTCGCGGTTGGGCATCGGAGAGCCCTTCTCCAGACCGGCTTCCTTCTTGAGGAGCACCGCAGCCGGCGGAGTCTTCGTGATGAACGTGAAGCTGCGATCCTGGTAGATGGAGATCTCCACCGGGATGATCATCCCAGGTTGGCTCTGGGTCCGGGCGTTGAACTGCTTGCAGAAGTCCATGATGTTCACGCCGTGGGGACCCAGCGCGGTGCCGACGGGCGGCGCTGGTGTCGCCTGCCCCGCCGGTACCTGCAACTTCACGAATGCGGCAACCTTCTTTTTCCGTACAGCCATGTCACCCCTCTATCGCGCGTCCAACGCTCCCACGTGACGCCGTGGTGGGCGGTTCATTTCCCCATCGACCCCGCGGGCAGCACCCGCCGTCTCCCCACCGACCTACCATGCTGCCGCACGACTGGCGGCGCCCCAACGTCGCTCCTGCCTTCCGTCCCTGTGCGCCCCTCGCTCAATGTGCTCGGAGCTGCAAGTAGTCCAACTCCACCGTCGTGGGTCGTCCGAAGAGGCTCACACTCACCCTGACCTTGCCCTTGTCCGGCAAGACCTCCTCGACCGTTCCGCTGAACTCCGAGAAAGGCCCCTCAGTAATCTCAACAACCTGACCCGGCATGAAGGGGATTTCCTCCCTGGCTCCCTCCTCCTCCACTTCGACCTCGACGCCCAAGAGCCGGTTGACCTCTTCCTGTCGCAGTGGCTGCGGCGTCCAACCCTGCCCGACGAACTTGATGACGCCCTGCACACTGTTGATCAGGTGGGTCGTCTCTTGATTGAGTACCATCTCAACCAGCACGTACCCCGGGAATACCTTCCGCTCGACGGTGACCTTCTTCCCGTTTTTGATCTCCACTACCTGCTGCGTCGGAACCAGCGCCTGCCGAATGAGTTTCTCCTGATCCGGGCGGGGGTCCTTTTCGATGAGGCGCACAATCAACAACCGCACCTTGTTCTCGTGTCCGGCGGTCGTCTGAATCGCATACCATCGATGTTCCATCGCCGTTCCGATCACGCGAAGACCCGCCCCAGCAAATCGATCAGCAGTATCGAGAAGAGGAAGTCCATCAAGCCAATGATGATCCCGATGATGATAACGATGATGATGATGACCACCGTCGACTTCCGCAGATCTTCCCAGGACGGCCACGCGACCTTCCGCACCTCCGCTCGCACATCCTGCACGAAGATCGCCGACCGCTGCGTGAAAGCGAGGACGGGCTCGCGCCAGATCACGAAGGCTCCGGCCACCACCAAGGCCACACCCGCTCCGATGACCAGCGGGAGATCCACGCGCTATTTCGTCTCCCGGTGCGGCCTGTGGTGCCCACACCGTGGACAGAATTTCCGGCGCTCCATCCGCTCCGGGTGCTTTCGCTTGTTCTTCGTCGTGTGGTAGTTCCGACTCTTGCAGTCGGTGCATTCCAGAATGACTTTGTCTCTCGGCATCGCTCACAGCAGACCGGCGGTTCGATCCGCCGGTCTCGTCATCGTTGGTCGTGCTATTCCAGGATCTTCGTCACCACGCCCGCCCCCACCGTCCGCCCCCCCTCGCGAACCGCAAACCGCAACCC
>JBDHDH010000085.1:0-17684 GCA_039591615.1 Gemmatimonadota bacterium
TTCGGACTCCCGGATTACGATCTGAAGTTCTGGCAGACCTCCGACGCGCAGCGGCCGTGGAACGACCCGTCCGAAAACGAGTGAGTGCTCGGCCTCACCCGAGACGTTGCCGTAAGAGCCGCTGAGCCATCTTCGGGTCCGCCTTGCCGCGTGACGCCTTCATGACTTCTCCCATGAAGAATCCGAAGAGCTTGCTGTCGCCCCCCCGGTAGCGTTCTACCGCCTCGTCGTATGCCGTGAGGACGTCATCGATCCACCGACCCACCTCCTCGGCATCTCCGACTTGCATCAGTCCCAGCCGCTCAGCCACGGCGCGTGGGTCCATATCGGAGTCGCCGAGGGTCGCAAAGACACGCTTCGCGGCCTGCAGGCTCACAGTCCCGTGGGCGACGAGGTCGATGAGGCCGGCAAGCCGCTGCGGGTGGACTCGCAAGCGGCCGTCGCGCGCATTCGCATCGGCGAGCACCGACCCCATGACCCAGTTGGCGGCACTCTTGGGTTCCGCACCGGAGGCGATCACCGCCTCGAAGTACTCGGCCAGGGCCTTGGTGCCGGTGAGCACGTCAGCGTCGTGGGCCGATATGCCGTAGCTCCGCTGGAGACGCCCTCGCTTTGCACGAGGGAGTTCGGGAAGCGAGGCGCGTTCAGCGCTCGGCTCGATGCCGAAGCGCGAGAGGGCTAGCGGCGGCAGATCCGGGTCCGGGAAGTAGCGGTAGTCGTGGCTCTCCTCTTTGGTTCGCATCGCGCGGAGGTCACCCGTTCGGGCCGTGTAGGTCGTCAACGCGACTTCTTCGCCCGCCTCGAGCGTCGCCACCTGACGCGCTCGGAGGGCGTCGAGGCCCCGTTCCACGGCGGCGAAGGAGTTCATGTTCTTCACTTCTTGTTTCGTGCCGAGGGGGGCGCCACGACGTCGGACCGACAGGTTGGCGTCCACCCGGAGGCTTCCCTCTTCCATGTTGCAGTCGGATACCTCGATGTAGGTCGGTCACGATCTCAACGAGGGGGACACCGCACCGGTTGAAGTCCACGGCCGTCCGATGGGGAAAGCGATCGTGGACCGATTTTCCGGCATCCTCTTCGAGATGCAGCCGCGCTATCCCGATGCGCCGGCCACCCTGGTCCACGTCGATCTCAAAGCCGCCGCCCGTGGCAAGGGGCCGGTCGAACTGCGAGATCTGATATCCCTTCGGTAAATCGGGGTAGAAGTAGTGCTTTCGCGCGAACACACTCACGTCATGGACGGTGCTGTCCAGCGCGAGGGCGGAGCGGACCGCAAGTCGGACGGCGTCTTCGTTCGGGGACGGGAGCGCGCCGGGGAGCCCGAGGCATACCGGGCAGACGTTCGTGTTGGGGGGATCACCGAAACGCGTGGAGCACGCGCAGAACATCTTGGACCGCGTCTCGAGTTGCACGTGGATCTCCAGCCCGATAACGACTTCCCACGTCATGCAAGCTCCTGTTCGCGATCCACGAGCCGTTCCAATACCGAGGCCACCGCCAGCATTCGCGCTTCCGCAAACTTCGGGGCAATGAACTGTGCCCCTACAGGGAGTCCGCGTGCCCGTCCCACCGGAACCGACACGGCGGGGAGGCCGGCGAGATTGGCTGGGCAGACAAATGCATCCGAGCGATACATCGAGACCGGATCGTCGATTCTTTCTCCGGCACGAAACGCCGTGGTAGGCGTCGTCGGTGCGTAGAGGAGGTCGACACCACGCTCGAAGACGTCCCGGAAGTCGTCGGCGATCCGGGCGCGCGCCGCCACGGCGCGTCCGTAGTAGGCCTCGTAATAGCCCGCCGACAGCACGTAGGTCCCTAGGAGGATGCGGCGGCGTACCTCCGGCCCGAACCCGGTCCCGCGGGTGGCGCGGTACATCGCGTGCACATCCGCCCCCTCCCGTTCCACTCGCAGCCCGTAGCGAACGCCGTCGAAGCGCGCGAGGTTCGAGCTCGCCTCTGCCGGCGCGATGACGTAGTAAGCAGGAATGGCCAGAGACGTATGGGGAAGGGATACCTGGCGGACTGCGGCACCGGCATCACGCAGGCGCGCGATGCCCCACTCACCGACCGCCCGCACGCCCTCATCGAGATCCGGTGGGAAGTATTCGCGCGGCACACCTATCGTGACGCCACGGAGATCGGGGGGGGTGGGCTCCAGAACGACCGGTGGTCGATCGGCGCAGGTCGCGTCTCTCGGATCTCGGCCGGAGATCGTCGCCAGTGCTCTTCCAGCCATTACGATGGATCGGGCGACGACGCCGATCTGGTCGAGGGAGCTTCCGAACGCCACCAGGCCGTACCTCGAGACGCGGCCGTAGGTGGGTTTGACTCCCACCACGCCACAGAAGGCGGCGGGCTGCCGAACCGATCCCCCCGTTTCCGAGCCGAGCGCGGCGTCCACTGCTCCAGCGGCAACAAGCGCCACCGACCCCCCCGAGGAGCCTCCGGGCACTCGGTCGGGCTCCTCGGGGTGACGCGTGCGTCCGAAGATGGAGTGCTCGGTCGAGGAGCCCATGGCGAACTCGTCGAGGTTCGTTTTGCACGCGATGAACGCCCCTGCCTTCTTGAGTCGCTCGACGGCCGTGGCTTCGTAGGGGGACCGATATCCCTCGAGCATCGTGGATGCACAGGTGGTGGGGAACTCGAGGGTACAGATATTGTCCTTCACGGCCACGGCCAGGCCCCGCAGGGAGGCATCTGCCGGACCGCGTTCCAATCGCGCCACCTGCTCGGTGAGAACCTGGTGATCGAGCCCGGTGACGGCGGCGTTCAGGCCACTGGCCCGCGTGGCCTCGATACGGCGAGCTAGCTCGACAGCCTGGCCCAGCAGGCCACTCACTCGTCGTCCATCGCTTCGAGCCGCGGCACGACAAAGAAACCCTCGCGGAACGCGGGAGCGACGTCGTGGAGCTGACCGTGGAGTACCGGTGGGCGAACCTCGTCACGTCGCAGCGGCAGGATCGTACGCTCCGACAGCCAGGGGTGCTCGAGGCGGTCCCCATCGGCGTCGATGGCGTCGAGGCGAGACACGAATTCGAGGATCCGCCGAATCTGGGGGACGAGACCCGAGAGCGTCTCGTCGTCGATATCGAGTCGAGCGAGGTTCGCCATTCGCTCGATCTCCGCGCGGGTCACGTCGGTCATGCGCTTTCCCAATCGCGCTCGAGTCCCGCGTAGGCCACCAACAGCTGCTTGGTGCCGATCTCGTCATCGTCGAAGTCCACCACGACCTTCAAACTCGGTCCGTGGCCTCCGAGGGCTCGGATGGTGCCCGAGCCAAAGGTACGATGCCTCACGCGTTCGCCCTTCACGTAACGGGGCGCATCCTGTGAGTCCGGCATCGACACATCCTCGTCAACCATCCATCCGAAGGACGAGCCGAACGGCTGGGACCGCGGACGGCGATACTCTCCTCCGAAGACGCCCGTCGTGCGGCGGTCTTCCACAACGTGTGATGGGAGCGCGTCGAGAAAGCGGGAAGGGGCGCCGGGAAGCAGTTGCCCCCCCCGACGGCGGGCGCGGGCCCACGTGACATAGACGCGATCGCGTGCCCGGGTCAGAGCCACATAGGCAAGCCGACGCTCTTCCTCCGCCCCTTCCGGTGTCTCCAGCGCGCGGCTGAGGGGGAACAACCCCTCTTCCATCCCTGCCAGAGCCACGATGGGCCACTCGAGCCCCTTTGCGGTATGAACGGTCATGAGGGTGACGCCGCTCCCTTCCCCAACGGGAACGTCCCCGACTTGGACCAGCGCACTCGTTGCCAGGAATTGCTCGAGAGCCGATGGGGCCTCGCCGTCGTCCACTTCTTCCGACCACTCCGCGGCGGCCGCCACCAGCTCCCGCACATTCTCCAATCGTTCCATGCCTTCCGGCCCGTCGCCCGCCAGGTAGGCCTCGTAGTCGATGGCTTCGATGATCTGTTCGAGCAGGCCCGCCGGCGTCGTTTGGTCGCGCTTGGGAGCCCACCGATCGAACAGGGTCGCGAAATCCTGAAGCTGGTGCCTTGCATAGGGACGGAGGTCGACGATTCTGTCCGCAATGGCGGCGGTAGCGAGGAGCGGCTTGCGCCACTGCGTAGCCGAATCCTGGAGCGTCCGAAGCGTGGCAATGCCAATCCCCCGCTTCGGCACTTGCACCGCCCGGAGAAAGGCTTCGTCATCGGCCGGGTTCACGACGAGCCGCAAGTACGCCAGAAGGTCTTTGACCTCTCTTCGCTCGTAGAACCCCACCGACCCTACGACGCGATACGGAATCGCGGAGCGCCGAAACGCCTCCTCGAATGCGCGGGACTGGGCGTTCGTCCGGTAGAGCACCGCGATCTCCTGGTAGTGCACGCCCTCGCTCGCGGAGCGGTCGCGGAACTCCCGAGCCAACCACTCTGCCTCGTCACGTTCATCCGCTGACGTGACGAGCGCGACCGGTTCACCTCCCGGTCGGGACGTGAAGAGTGTCTTCCCCAAACGTCGCCGGTTCTCCGCTATGACGGCATTGGCGGCGTCGAGGATGACCTGCGTGGATCGATAGTTCTCCTCCAGCCGGACGATCTGCGCGTCCGGGAAGTCGGACTCGAAGTCCAGCATGTTGCGCACGTTGGCGCCCCGCCAGCTGTAGATCGATTGATCGTCGTCCCCCACGACACAGATGTCACGGTGCTTGGCTGCCAGTTGGCGGACGAGGAGGTACTGCGCGCGGTTCGTGTCCTGGAACTCGTCGACCAGTATCGAGTCGAACCGACGCTGATACGCGTCGAGGCGATCGGGGTGTTCGCGAAAGAGGTTGAGGGGATGCAACAACAGGTCGTCGAAATCCATGGCATTCGCCCGAACCAGCGCTGTCGAGAGTCCGTGATAGATCTCTGCCGCCACGCGGGTGAAGCGATCGTCGGCCGATCCCGCAAGCTCGTCCGGTGGGATCATGCGGTTCTTTGCCGTGGAGATGACGGATTGGATCTGACGAGGCGGAAACGCACGCTGCGTGTACCCTGCCTGCTCGAGGAGACGCTTGATGAGGGCGAGCCGGTCGTCTTCGTCGTAGATGGTGAAACCAGACGTGAACCCGAGGCGACGTGCTTCGCGCCGGAGCATCCGGGCGGCGAGCGAGTGGAACGTGCCGATCCACAAGCCGGCCGGCTCCGCTCCGAGGAGCCCGGCCACGCGGCGACGCATCTCCCCGGCTGCTCGGTTCGTGAAGGTGACCGCAAGAATGCGCTGCGGGGGCACGTCGTGGTGCGCCACGAGGTGCGAGAGGCGTTGGGTGAGGACCGAGGTTTTCCCAGAACCGGCTCCGGCGAGCACCAGCAGTGGACCACCTCGGTACTCCACTGCTCGCTGCTGGGCCTCGTTGAGATGGATCAGCTTCATCCTTCCTCGGTATTCTCGATGCCGGCGGCTGCCACCGGAAGCTCCGCCAGGAACACGGTGCCGCGCGCACTGGCATCCAGCTCGAGCTTCCCGCCATGCACGTCCTCCACGATACGGCGCGCCAGGGCCAGCCCGATGCCCCACCCGCCGGGCTTGGTGGAGACGCCCGGGTCGAACAGCGTGGAGCGCACGGCGGGCGGGATCCCCGGACCGTCGTCGGCAACGGTGATCACCGCATGGTCCGCGTGGCCGCGGACCGTGATCTCGATGTTTCCACCGCGACCGCTGAGTGCATCCAACGCGTTTCGAACGAGCGCTTCGATGGCCCACTCCAACAGCACGGGATCGGCGTCGATCATCGGACCTGCCACCGGAGCGTTCACGGTGAGCACGACGGGATGTGCGTGACGGGGCAGGCGCGGCTGGAAATACGTTGCCACCCGCTCCGCGAGTGCACCCAGGCCAGCCTGGGCGCGGCGGGCGGGTCGTCCGATGCGCTCAAACCGCTGAACCACCCGCTGCAGACGTTCGAGATCGGCTTCGAGATGGTCGGCAATGATCTCGGGGGCCGTCGTTCCGTCGGCGAGTCGCTCAACCCATGCCGAGGCGCTCATGAGCGGGGTGCCAAGCTGATGGGCGGACTCGCGCGCCATCGCCACCCACAAGAGATCGCGCTGGCGCCGGACGGTCGCGCCGTACGCCCACGCACCGATGGCGACGGCAGCGACGAGGATGCCCAGTTGCAGAAGCCCCATCCACGTCAAGCGACGAAGAACAGGCAGGGCGCCGTAGTGGATTTGCCCCAACCCCGGGATGCTCACCGGCGGGTTGGTGCGGTCCAGTCGCTGGACGTAGTCGGCGATCGCGTCTTCCGCAGCCGGATCGCCGAGGCGTTCATCGAATGGGGTGTTGGCCGCGGCCGCAAGCTGCCCGGCCTCATTCGTGACGACCATCGGGATGCCCGTGCCCCGGATCTCGGGAAGCAGATCGAGGAGAGCCTCGGCGTTCGCCTCGGGTCGGGGGTCGCCCAGGGCGGCCGTGAGGCGCCCGTAGATGCGCGACGTCTCTCGCGCCTCCCCCCGCAGGTAGCTCGCCACATCCCACACTTGCCAGAACGAGACCCCCGCGAAGACCACGAGGAGGGCGAGGACGAGCTTGGGACCCGCTTGCTTGAGCTTCCTGCCAAACCTACGCACCGCCACTCGGCGTGAGGCTCTCCTTGCCCAGGTAGGGAACGAGGGGCTCCGGCACGCGCAGGGAGCCGTCGGCCTGTTGGTAGTTTTCGAGGATCGCGATGAGCGTGCGCGGAAGCGCGACCCCCGACGCGTTCAACGTGTGGACGAACTCTGGTTTCTCGCCAGGTGCTGGACGGTACCGGATGTTCGCCCGACGGGCCTGAAAATCGGTGAACGTGCTCGCGCTGGACACCTCCAGCCAGGTCCCGACGCCGGCCGCCCACACCTCGAGGTCGTAGGTCTTGGCGCTCGCAAATCCCAGATCGCCCGTCGCGAGCACCACGACGCGGTAGGGAATGTCCAGCCGCTGGAGCACCGTCTCGGCGTGTGTGAGCAGTTTCTCCAGCTCCGCCGGAGAATCGTCGGGACGACTGAACCGCACCAGCTCGACCTTGTCGAACTGATGAACGCGAATCAGGCCGCGGGTGTCCTTGCCGGCGGCTCCCGCCTCTCGCCGGAAGCAAGGCGTGTAGGCCACGTACCCGCGCGGCAGATCGGTCGCCGCGAGAATCTCGTCTCGATGCATGTTGGTGACGGGTACCTCGGCCGTGGGAATCAAGAACAGACCATCGGTCGTGACGTACATCTCGTCGACGAAAACCGGCAAATTCCCGGTTCCCTCCGCCACCTCACGCGTCACCAAGTACGGCGGTGCCACCTCCACGTAACCGTGCTCGGAGGTGTGAAGGTCGATCATGTAGTCGATGAGTGCCCGGACCAGGCGTGCCCCCAGCCCGCGGAAGAGAGGGAATCCACTCCCGGCGAGTTTGGCCCCCCGGGGAAGATCGAGGATGCCAAGGTCCTTCCCGAGATCCCAATGGGGGCGCGGATCGAAGTCGAACACCCGTCGCTCACCCCATGTGCGGAGTACCCGATTATGCGACGCGTCTCCCTCGGGCAAGTCGGCCTGCGGGAGGTTGGGCAACCGCAGCAGCTGATCTCGGAGGTCGCGCTCCACGCTGCGTAACTGGTGATCGAGCGCTTTGATCGAGTCGCTGAGCAGCTTCAGCTCGGCGATCAGACGGGAGCCATCGGCACCATCGCGCTTCCGTCGAGCGACTTCTTCGGACGCCCGGTTCCGCTCCGCCTTGCGTCGTTCGGTGTCCTGCAGAAGGAGGCGCCGGCGCTGGTCGAGCGCCAGGAGCCTATCCACACTATCGGCATAGTCAGTACTGCGGCGTGCCAGGGCTGCCCGAACTTCGTCCGGTGATTCGCGCAGTACACGGATGTCGATCACGGAGTCAGTTGGCCGGCAGCCCGGTGGTGAGCGCCCGATAGCCGCAGTTGACGTTGACCAGCAGCTCCATCGTCACGGAGCGGGCGTCGCTGTCCACTGCGAGCACGTGGAACTTCCCGAAGCGCGGGATTCGACCGAGAAACCCACAAAACGTCGCTTCGGCGCGCGAACGGGCGAGGAAAACGAGGTCGGCGCGCGCCACGATCGCGCTGTCGGCCTGGTAGCCCTCGGTCGGGGCACGATCGATCCGATCGAACTCGTCCGACGAAACCCGCAGGGCTGCCTCATTCTGCACGCCGAGAGCCGAGGCTGGGTAGATCAGTGCGCGCCCCATCTGGTCGATGTCAAAGGCGAGATCGAACAATTGTCCGAGATCAGTACGGCTCGTGGAGAGCGACACCATATCATAGCCGGACGGCGAGGAAATGGGTGTTCCCTGAAGCGCAAAAAGCGTGGTCGTATCGACCACGTTCGCGAAGTTGGGAGGGGGCAAACCAAGGGAATCGCCGCAACCGAGGGATCCGACCACCGCACCCATGGCGACCAGGCCCGCCAACCGAAAGTCGGAAAAGGACATAGACCGCATCAGAGGTGGCAGAAGATTAGTCGGGCCAGCGGAGGTGGTCAAGCAGCGCTTTCGCCTTGACTTCGGTCCCGGTCGCTCCTAGCTTGGCGCCGATGCCGACGATCCGTGAGGTAGTGCAGGCGCTCGCGAGCCGACACGGTGTCGACGCCGTGGTCATTGCGGGACGTGACGGCCTGACCATCGATAGCCATGCGCGGAACGGTCTCGATGTCGACGGCTTGGCCGCGCTCGTGCCGGCGGTTGTCGAGTCGTGCCGCCAATTGGGCGATGCTTCCGAACGGGGTGGGTTTGGCACCAGCGTGGTGGAGTTCGCGGGAGGACTGGCGTTGATTGCCGAGCTCAACCCGGAAGCCCTCCTCGCCATGTTCTTCAGACCCGACACCAATATCGGCTCACTCCTCTACGAGCTGCGCCGTCACCGCGCTGCGATCGCGCGTCTGCTCTGACCCCCCGGAAGCGATTCTCGATGGTCGCGCGGGGATGAGCGGCTCATGAGCCGCTGGGCGGCTGTGCTCGCTGGCGGGTCGGGCACGCGTTTCTGGCCCCTTTCGACCCCGCAGCGACCGAAACAACTCTTGTCCCTCACCGGCGATCAACCCCTCTTGGTCCAGTCCATCCGGCGGCTGCGGGGACTGGTGCCGCCCGAGCGGGTCATCGTCGTGACGGGCGCGTCCCTCGCGGAGCGCGTTCGCGCACTGCTTCCGGAGGTGCCGGGACAGAACGTCCTCGGAGAGCCACGGGCAGCGTCGACGGCGCCGGCTCTCGTGTGGGCAACCGTCCTCGCCCGGTCGCGGGACCGAGATGCGTCCCTGCTCTCCCTGCATGCCGATTGGTACATCGGGGACGATGAAGCGTTCCGCGCCACCGCGGCGCGGGCTCTCGATGTGGCCGAGCGTCGTGACCTCATGGTGACCGTGGGAGTCGTTCCCAGCCGCCCGGACGCCGGGTACGGGTATGTCCAGGCTGGCGACCGGCTCGACGACGACGCTAGACAGGTCATCCGGTTCATCGAGAAGCCCGATCCGGCGGGCGCTGCCGCACTAATCGAGGAAGGCGCTCTGTGGAACAGCGGTCTGTTCGCGTGGACCGCGGATCGTTTCCTCGCCGAGACGCACGCGTTGGCCCCGGAAATCGCGCCACATGTCGGCTTGCTCGAGGGAGGGGACGTGCAGGGCTTCTTCAACGCCGTGACACCCATCGCAGTCGATGTCTCCCACTTCGAACGGAGCTCCCGTGTGGCGGTGGTCCGGGGACAGTTCCCGTGGGATGATGTAGGGACGTGGAGCGCGCTCGCACGCGTCCGCCCGCCCGACGCAACCGGCAACGTTCTGGTTGGCCTCGCAGTGCAACGGGAATGCCAGGACTGTATCGTGTGGGCGGATGAGAACGCCATCGTCCTCGACGGAGTACGCGACCTGGTAGTGGTCCACGCGAACGGGACCACGCTCGTGACGACCAGGGAGCGTGCGGTGGACCTCAAGGGCCTGCTGGCTGCACTCCCGGCAGGATTCACGGAGCGATCGTCGTGACGGACGTCTACCTTCTCGAGCCGCCCTCGTCTTCCCTGTGGTTCCCTTATGCAGACTGTCGTCCCGTGGCGGAGCTGCGAGCTGGCGCCTGGCTGATTCGGGAACGATGGGAAGCGGTCGCGGACGGAAAGACCCAAGCCATCTTCGGCGCTCCCCATCTCCAGGGCTTCGTGGAGGACGAGATGCCTCCTGTTCAGCCCCGTCACCCCGTAGCAGGTGAAGCGATCGTAGGCCGTTCGGACTTCGTGCCGGCGGGTGTGCGACCATCCCTGTCGGGTGCGTCGGCTCGACTGGTGAACGACGGCGAGACCGTGGGCTGGTGGATTGCCGACGGCGCGCAATGGGAAGGAGAGACCGCCGATTGGCCCGAGGTCGATCTCGAGGGAATGCTGCTGCACGGTGCCTTCGATCTCGTCACGGCACTCGAGCATTTTCTCGTCGCTGATGCCGCCGACTTTACGCACGAGCGGGGTGATGAGATTCCGGAGGGCTCCATTGTGCTGGGAGACCCTGCGGATGTGGTTCTCCTCGGCGCGTCCGTCGAGCCCGGAGTGACTTTCGATACACGGCAGGGGGCGGTGGTCATCGAGCAGCACGCGTACGTGAAGGGCGGAACGCGCCTCGAGGGCCCCGTGTACGTGGGACCCGGTAGCCAGGTCCTCGGCGGCCCCGTTCAGCATTGCAGCATCGGCCCCCGATGCAAGGTCCGTGGCGAGATCATGTCCTGTGCCTTGCTCGGATTCGCCAACAAAGCGCACGAAGGCTTTGTGGGCCATTCGGTGCTCGGACGATGGGTCAATCTCGGCGCGGGCACGACCACTTCCAATCTGAAGAACACGTACGGCTCGATTCGCCTCTCGGTGGCCGACGATCGACTGGAAACTGGTCGACAGAGCCTCGGCACCCTCTTCGGCGATCACGCGAAGACCGCCATCGGGACATTCCTGAACACCGGCACCGTGGTCGGGGCGGGAGCCAATGTGTTCGGCGATTCGCGTCCCCCCAAGTACATCCGACCGTTCGCATGGGGATCCACGGGGGCTCTCATGGAACGGGACGGGTTCCTCACCGTCGCTACCAGGGTGATGCCGCGTCGGCAGGTTCAGGTCACTGACGCCATCCGCGCGGCGCTAGTGGCGATTTACGACCACGCCACCGCGACATGAACGTCACGGTCCTGGGATCAGGCAGTCGGGGCAACGCCATCGCCTTCTCTCATCGAGGAGCGACGGTCCTCGTCGATGCGGGCTTTGGCAGGCGCACCCTGGAGGAGCGTGCCAACGTCGCCGGCATCGATCTCGAGAGGTTGGCGGGGGTCGTGCTGACCCACGAACACGGTGATCATGCGCGAGGTGCCGTGGCAATCGCGCGGCGCCGTCGCTGCCCGCTCTATGCGTCCCGTGGGACCCTCCGTGCGCTGAGAGCTCGCCTCGACGGGCTCGCCATTCGAGTGATCCGCCACCAGGAAGCCTCGCGGATTGGCCCCTTCACCGTGCGATCGTGCCGCACGGACCACGATGCCGCGGAGCCCCTGTCGCTGGCCGTGGAGGACGCGACGGTGAAAGTAGGAGTCGCCTACGACGTGGGGCGCCCGACGGTCGCCGTGCATCGCCTGTTACAGGACTGCTCGTGTCTCATTGTCGAGGCGAACCACGACGACGATCTCCTTCGTCTGGGCCCTTACCCCCTCTCCGTTCGTCGGCGCATCGCCGGTGCTGCGGGACACCTGTCGAACCACGCATCCGCACAGTTGCTGTCTCAGCTCTGTCATCCCCGGCTCAAGACCGTCGTGCTCGCCCACTTGAGCGATCAGTGCAACCGGCCGGAAGTCGCACTCCAAACAGTCCGCCCAGCGCTGGCGGCTCAGGGCTTTCACGGATCGATCCTCGTCGCGTCACAGCACGATCCGCTTCGAGCCTTCACGGCCGATGGGATGCAGTTGGGCTTCGGGTTTTGATTCGGGAGAGCGGATAGGCGCGACATGGAGTGCCGCCGCCGACCCACCTACACAGCCGAAAGCACTTCGTCCTCTGTCACCACAGCTATTCTGGGTTCCCAGGCGCGGACCATCTGCGTGAACGCGTGGGCGAGCTGTCCGTCGAACTCGACGCCGGATCGTTCTTCGAGATAGGCGAGAATCTTGTCGGCGGGCCAGGCGCCGCGGTACGGACGTCGGGTCCGTAAGGCATCATAGACATCGCAGACGTGGACGAGCTTCGACGAGTAGTGGCAGTCCCTCGGGTAGGTGAGGACCGGGTAGCCGCCACCGTTCAGCATGATGTGATGCTCGTAGGCCACAACGGCGGCTACGTCCAGGTCGGGCTCGGACTTGGCGATGATCCGGGCACCGTGCACGGGGTGACTGTTCATGACTAGCCGCTCTTCGGGCGTCAGTTTGCCGGCTTTTGTCAGGATTTCCTTCGGAATTTTGACCTTGCCCAGATCGTGGAGGAGACCTGCTACGCCGAACGCGCGCACGTCCTGAGCACCCAACCCGATCCACTCAGCCAGCGCCATGGCCAGGACACAGACGTTGAGGGCGTGGGTCGTAGTGTACTGGTCGAAGGACCGCAACTGCATCAACGGAAGCATGATCTGTTGGTCACCCTGCATGGCCACCGCGAGCGATCGGACCACTGACTCGGCTTCGACGAGAGGGAGGCCGCGGTCCGAATTGATCTCCTGGTGGATCCACCGGATGGCATCCGCCTCCTCTCCCAGTGTGAACGAGAGGGTGGCCGTGGCCATCTCCTCGTTCGCCTCTTGCCCCCCGTCATCCAAGCCCACACGCCCGTATCGGATCGCGCCCTCCCGCCGCATCTGCCGGGCTTCGGTGGTATCGGCGGCGCGGAAGTTCAACCGGGCCAGAATCTCGTCGAGCAGATCCTCGAGCTCGGAGCGACTGGCCTGTCTGTCGATCTCCAGCCGCTGAATCCCAATGCCTGCAAGCCGCGCGCTCCATCCCCAATCCCGCAGCTCGGCAACCGGTTGTCCGTTGTAGGCGACCTCTTCGCCCAGGAACAGGAAGACCGGCGTCGCATCCTGCGTCAAGAGGTCGCCGAGCTTCTCGAAGAGCGCGTCGAGGGCACCTTCTCGGGAGCGATGCCCCTCCGGGTACAGGGTGAGCGCCGACAGGGTTTGCGCCACGGAGTTCAGGAACTCGACCGGGCTGGCCACGGTGTGCTAGGCCTCCCCGCCCGCCGCGAGGCGTGCCACCTCGGGGTCGGGGGATCGTGCGGCCGCCGCGAGCGCACGACGGGCGCTCGGGTGGTCCGCGAAACGGTGCAACGCGGTAAGGGCAGCGAGGTACTCCGGGGATTTTGCTTGACGCCGTGCTCGAAACAGGCCGCGTCGTGGCTCTGCAATGCGCAAGAGCGTATCGAGGGCGGCGCGGTTGCCGCTGCCGCCCAGGACACGAACGGCCAGGGTTCGCAGGTCTTGGGGCGTCTCGCTGCTGGTTCGCGAGGCGATCAGCGGGATCGCCGTCTCGGGGCACCGCTCGAGGGCTGCGTTGAGGCCGAGATGCACGGTTCGCAGGTCCTCGTCTGCCAACGCATGGAAGATGGCCCGTTCCCTCCCGGCTGGATCGCGTAGCAGAAGTCGGATGCCCTCCCGCCGCACACGCGGATCTCGGTGGTGGACGAAGTCCGCGGGGTTGAAACCTTCCAGCCGTTCGGGGAGGGCACCCAGAATCACCAGCATGTTGCGTTGGACAAACCAGCGCGAGTCCTCGAGCCGAGCAACGGCCAGCTCCCCGATCTCACCGCCCAATCCGATCAAGCGGTCGAGAAGGATGCGACGCTTTTGTCCAGAACTCGCCTCGGCCAGCGCGTCCATCATCAACTCGGCGGCCGCGGTCCCGGTTCGCCCGAGGACCAGGTCGAGAGCGGCGACGTCGACGCGGTCAGGTTGGAGCAGTCGAGAGAGCGTCTCCGGGCTCGCCACCAGTTCCTGGATCGACTCGCTCACCTTGGGAGCGCCCTCATCATCGAGGGCCTCCAACACCCAGGTGAACTCGCCGTGGTCGATGAGATCCTTCACCGCCCGGCGGAGGAGCTCGCTCGGCGCATCGGCCTCGAGAGCCATATGCACGACGCGCCGGGGCTCGACCTGGAAGCGCTGATCGGGAGAAACCGCGAACAGCGGCGCCGATGCGGCCATGGCCTCGAGGGCTTCCCCATACTCATCGGGATTGGGATCTTGCAGCGTCCACGACCGGATCAGGTCGGCTACCTGCTCACGAATCGCGATGTCGGCTTCCACACGCCGACGTTGGGATCCCGAGTCGGCGTGACGAGCCAGCTTCTGCAGCATTCGCAGGAACGAGTGGGATATGACCTGGCCCTGGTCTTCGTCGCTGGCGGCGCGGACGATGTCGAGAACGGCATCGACCGTCAGGGAATGGGACGCATTCAACATGAAGTGACGGCGCTGCTGGTTCTCACCCATCGCCAGCAGCGTCTTGAGTGTGCCCTTGTCCAGATTGGAGACGAGGTCGGACATCCGCCGACGGAGGGCGAGGGTCTCTTCGCCCTGGCTCGTTCGCAGCTCCTCGGCGAGCTGGAGCATATACCCCACGATGACCTGGTCATAGGCCGACCCTCGCTTATGATCGTCGATCGCCTTCGCGACCACCGCGGGCTGGGAATCGACGACCTGCTCGTGGTCGTCGTCCACATCCGCTATCTCGAGCGCGGCTTGTGCCAGGCCGACCCACAGCTGCTCGGCCCGGGTGGTGGGTGCCACCTCACCCTCTTCGTCTGCCGCGTCTGCAAATCGGAGGCGCTCATAGGAAAGCGGGTGCACTCGGATGTGATACCACGGCGGAGGCTTCGCTTTCGATGTAGGCCCGAGTGGTTCTCCAGTCCGCTCAGGATCGGCTGCGACCGCCAGCAGAAAACTCTGCGCCTCTGAGGGCGGGACTCCACGGTTGAAGGTCACCGCGGCCAGTTGGTGGCGATGCAAACGGCTCGCTAGGTCCTTGAGGACCGGGTTCTTCGGGTCGGTGGCAACGCCCTCGATCACGAGGCGCGTTCGGGCGACGCCGAGGGAGAGACTCGGTCGTTCGGACAGGAGTTGAGCCAGCCGGTGCGCGACCTGAGCGCACGCTGGCTCGAGCGAGGGGTGCCCGTCGGGGTACATCGAGTGCTTGTGGAGCGCGATCGAGAGCTCGATGAGGAAGTCACCGAGCTGTCGCGACAGGGCGGCGCGCTCGCGAGGTGGGGCCTCCGGGGAACGAGTCACACGCTGCGCCTCGGCAAAGCGGTGGATGCGGACCTGCGCGTGCTCCCTAGCCTCCGCTCCTGGGCGCCATTACTGGCGGCTCCGGGAGCGGAACGTCCACCGGGCGCGGCGTTGGTGGACCCACGCGCACCATCGAGATGGGCTCTTCGAGGTCTCCGCCAGAGAACGTGAGCGTGTCTCCACTCAGGAGATAGTGATAGCCGACCCATTCATCACCGAATGCGATGAACATCGTGTCACCGATCAGACGCCACCGCACTGTCTCGTCCCCGAAGCTGGCCGAGGAGTCCGGGCGGACGATGAGGTCTTGAGGCCCGTCTGGGGTCTCGACCTGCCACGTGCCAGCCACCGCCGGCGCCGTGGTTTGGGCGAACCCGGCCACCGTCGGGGCGAGGTTGAGGGCCATCGCGATGAGGAGCCAGCGCACCGTCATGGCAAGAAGAAACTAGTGATCGCGCCCGGGAGGCGCCACAGGACGTACGCTCCAATGAGTCACTCGCCAATCCTCCGTGGGGTCCCGCCATGCAATCTCTTCCCCTTGTACTCGGACAGACCCTTTGGTGTTGCATCGAACCACAGCCGATGCACTCGCCGCCCCGCTTCCGTCCCATACGTATTCCATCCTGGCTGGGGATTCTGTGACGGGTGACCTAGGCGTGGCGGGAGGGCCGCAGCGGTCTCTCCATCGGGAGCACGGCGAGCGCGGGGGCCCACCCGCGCGAGCGCGTCCCCGGAGGAGCCTCCTGCACCGCCACGCTGCAGGGCATGAGCACACAGAAAGAGCGCCCCGGGCCCATCCCGGGACGCTCTTTCCTTGCTGCAACCGCGCTGCAACCGCGCGGTATGCCGTCCCGCTTAGTACATCCCGCCCATTCCGCCGCCGCCCGGCATCGGGGGGGCCTTTTCCTCTTCCTTCCTCTCGACCACCACACACTCCGTGGTGAGAAGGAGGCTGGCTACCGACGCCGCGTTCTGCAGCGCGGTGCGGGTGACCTTGGTCGGATCGATCACCCCGGCAGCCATGAGGTCTTCGTACTCGTCGGTCTGCGCGTTGTACCCGAATCCCTTGTCCTTCTTCTCTCGGATGCGCTCGACGACAATCGACCCCTCGGCGCCCGCGTTCGACGCGATGATCCGCGTGGGCTCTTCGAGGGCGCGCCGGACGATGTCGATGCCGACCTGCTCGTCATGCTCAGCGACCTTGAGCTTCCCGAGCGTGACCTGGGACCGCAGAAACGCGACACCACCGCCGGGCACGATCCCCTCCTCCACGGCCGCCCGGGTGGCGTGCAGGGCATCTTCCACTCGCGCCTTCTTTTCCTTCATCTCGGTCTCGGTCGCCGCACCGACGTTGATGACGGCGACACCGCCGGCCAGCTTGGCCAGCCGCTCCTGGAGCTTTTCGGTGTCGTAGTCCGAGGTGCTCTTGTCGATCGCCGCTTTGATCTCTTGAATGCGGCCTTGGATCTTGTCCTCGGTGCCACGCTTGGCGCGACCGAGATCGTTCAGGACAGCGTTCTCGAGCTTGAAGCCCAGCTCCTCCGAGATGACGCTCGGCGCGCCCGTGAGGATCGCGATGTCCTGCAACATGGCCTTGCGCCGATCCCCGAACCCGGGAGCCTTGACGCCGCACACCTTGAGCGTGCCACGCAGCTTGTTGACCACCAACGTCGCCATTCGCCCTCAGTGTCCTCAGCGATGATGAGCATCGGCTTTCCGGTCTGCGCCACCTTCTCGAGGATGGGCAGTAGATCCTTCATGGCGGAGATCTTCTTGTCGTGGATCAGGATGTAGGGATCCTCGAGGACCGCCTCCATCTTCTCCGGATCCGTCACGAAGTACGGGGAGAGGTACCCCCGGTCGAACTGCATACCATCGACCGTTTCCAGGGTTGTCTCCATCCCGCGGGCTTCCTCGACCGTGATCACGCCGTCTTTGCCGACCTTCTCCATGGCGTCGGCAATGAGATCCCCGATCTCGCTGTCGTTATTGGCCGAGATCGAGCCGACCTGAGCGATCTCCTTTTTCCCAGCGGTGGGGATGGAGAGCTTCTTCAAGTCTTCAACCACGTGCTCGACGGCCTTGTCGATCCCGCGTTTGATGGCCATGGGGTTCGCGCCGGCAGCGACACTCTTCAGGCCCTCGCGGAAAATCGCCTGCGCGAGAACGGTCGCCGTGGTCGTGCCGTCACCCGCCACATCCGAAGTCTTCGTGGCGACTTCCTTTACCATCTGCGCGCCCATGTTCTCCACTGGATCGGGCAGCTCCACCTCTTTTGCCACCGTCACCCCGTCCTTCGTCACCGTGGGGTTTCCGAACTTCTTGTCGATGACGACATTGCGCCCCTTCGGACCGAGCGTCACCTTGACGGCATCGGCCAGCTGATCCACCCCACTCTTCAGGTGGGATCGGGCATCAACGTCGAAGTGCAATTCCTTCGCAGTTGCCATAGCTTCGTTTCCTCTCCGATTACTCGACGATTGCCAGGACGTC
>JBDHDH010000086.1:0-15721 GCA_039591615.1 Gemmatimonadota bacterium
ATCCCGCCAATCCCGCCAATCCCGCCAACGATGCAACATATTGCATCCCGGAGAGTGGGGGCCAACCCTCGTTCCGGCTCGCTTGATGTGTTTGCCAACCACCTACGCCACTGCGCGGCGGCATAGTTCAGCGGCAACCTTCCTGACGCGTGGCCGGCACCGGCTCGGCGCCCACAGCCAGTGGCTGCTCACCGGCCTTTGCGCCGGATGCCGCGAGTCCTGTTGGCGCACCAACCCTCCCGACACCCAGCTGGCCCAGATGGATTCCCGGAGGTGAGGTCTAATCTGAGGCGCGAGGCCGTGCGCTAAGGAAGATTCCGCTCCGAGGGGTCGGTGACAGGCGCGCGTTTACAGCCAGTGCTCCAGGCTCCGGCCGATGAGCTCGGAGGTCTTCGCGATGTCGTCGCGGAAGTGACCGACGAGCTCGCTCCGCAATTGTGCCGGTAGGGGTGGGGCTCGTCGCAGGTTTCGCGTGCGCAGTCGCCTGATCCCATCCAGCATCCGCTGCGGTATCCACGGCCGGACCGCGGCCCGGATGGCTTTGCTCGTTAACAGACGGTCGAGCGTCATGCTGGCGGGCACGCCGCCGATGTTGTGCGGGGTCTCGAGGTTGGGGACGAAGGCCGGATCGATGTCCAGGGATTCGTACATCTGCCGTATGAAGCCTCGCGGATCCCGCTTGAGATCGTCGAACAGAAAGACATGGATCTGGTCGCGAGGGAAGGCGTCGAAGTATCGGGAGAGCGCCTCGTGGTACTTGCTGATCCGCATCCAGTGCGAATCGGGACGCGCCCAGGTCGCAGTGGCGGTCAGGTCGCGTTGCGGATCGAGGCGACGGCCCCGGCGCCGCAGGTACATCTGATAGTCCGAATACGCCCGATCGACAGGGTCGCGCAGGCTGCAGAGGATACGGGCGGCGGGAAGCCGCCCGCGAATCCTGGCGGCGGCCTGAGGGCACTCGAGGTAGATCGGCGAAGCCTCTCCGATCGCCAGGGCATCGCCCGCGTCCGCGAACAGCCGTTCGTACTGACTCAACGACCGTACCGGGAACCGGTGGAGCTCCAGGTCGCCGTACAGCAACCTCCCCCCGTCGTCGAGGCCGTAGGCGAAGAAGTTCGTCTCCTTCCTCGGGCTCATGAAGACCTGGGGATGCTCCGCGAGGTACCAGTACAGGGCCGTGGTCCCACCCTTGGCAGCACCGATCACGATGAAGTTGGGAAGCATCACCCGTTCCCCCGACGGGTCGCAGCGGACCTGAGATTGTTGCAGCACGGCTAAGGGTACTGCGAGCTGGGACCAAACACAGGACAGTGCGCCGGTGACCAGCGACGCGACACGCGGAGAGTGGACACACCAACCCATGCCCACGGTGCCAGCGCAGCGACGCACGACTCGCGTTGACCCGCGCGACCTAGGCCACGTCTTCGGACCCCGCGTGCATCGTCGGCAGCGCGAACCGCTCCCTGACGCGATCCTGCATCGCCGAGCGACTTCGAGTTGCCAGCGCCCGGCGGACCGAGAGGGATGAAGTCGGCGCCGTCGACTGGCTGGCGATGCGGCGGGATATCAACAGGATGAGATTGGACTGACACCTTCGGATAAACAGTTGCAAGAACCGCACCGGCACAGATTCCGAGGTCCCGAACCCCCCCTTGCAAACCTCGCGTACCTACGACATGCTTGAACTCTACGCTGCTAAATCGATGTCTGGCAGTCACCTGTTTCCCCACCTGCGTACGTCTTGGCTCTCCGCTGCGCTCGCGGCAGCGGTTGCGGGCTGCGGTCAGGACCCCGCAGCCCCTGGCCCGGGGCCGTCCGTCGTCTTCCTCACTCAGCCCACTACTGCCATCGCCGGCCAGGTCATCCAGCCGCCCGTCGCGGTGACGGTGCGCGGTGCATCGAACCCCGCGACCGTGACCGTGACACTCGACCCGAACCCCTGCGGCTGGCTTCTGGCGGGCAGCCTCGCAGCCCAAGTCGTCGAAACCGTCGCCCGGTTTCCGGACCTGTCGCTGGACAAGGTGGGGCTCGGGTTCACGCTCCGCGCGTCCTCCGGCCAGGTGAGCGCGGTGAGCGCCCCCTTCGACGTCCGAAGCGACATCGTGACGGAGGCGGTGGTCCTCGAGAATGTCCTGTGTCTCAAGCCGAACCCGCAGAGCGACGGCGAATCCCTCGCGTACGTGCCCGAGGACGATACCTTCTGGATCGCGGACGATGATCGGCGCTCCATCTACGAGGTCGAACGCCTCACCGGCGCCTACCGCTCGGAGATCGCGTTGAGCACGATCCTCGAAGCGCTCCCCGACGCCGGGCAGTGCGACGACGGCGACGGCGACCCCACCACGGTGTGTTCGTACGTGGAAGAGTTCGAGCTGTTGGCCTATGACCCGGACGGCGGGGCCCTGTACGTGGTCAATACCGTCAACACGTCGCCGCCGGACCGACCGGCCATCTTCCGGCTGACCAAGGGGGCGTGCGCCGGATGCTTCACGCCGGAGAGTTGGCAGCCACTGGACGTGGGCCCGCTGTACAGCAGCCTCGTGGTGGTGGAGGGGGAGCTCTTCCTCGCGCTCCGCAACCGGCTCTACGCGTATGACTATGCCACCAACCGGCCGGCGACGGTCGACACGAACGGCGACTCGCTGCCCCCGGCCTACGAAGCCCCCAACAGGATGATGGCCCTGAGCTTCGACGGGACGTTCATGTGGATCCTCACGAGCCAGCGGGTTCTCTACCAGGTCGAGTGGGCCACGCGCACCCAGCGCGGGACCTCCGACCTCGGCGCGTTCAACTTTGCCGATCCCCGGGGCCTGGAGATCGTGCGCGACACCATCTACGTCCTCGAGAGCGAGGCCCCCAACCCCATCTACGTGCTCAGCCAGCGCCAACCCTGACGGATCCGGATACGGCGATCGAGTCGTTCTTCCTGCATGCGGATGAGGACGTCATGTCGAGGGGGGGATTCTCCCACCGCTCCAGCACACGCGGTGGCATCTCGGTTTCATCGTGGGCAGCACCGGGACACCCTGGTTGTCCCCGCGACCGCGCGGCCCCCGCGAAGAGGAGTTCTGTGAGCGACCACGGGCGCCTGCCCTACGTCATGTGCTCACCGCGCGGTCGGGAGCGGACGTCGGAAGTAATCGTTCACCCCAGCGCTCCAGTGCCACTGCCCCGACCGGTGCGGTGGTCACGATGGCGAGCGCGGCGATGAGCAGCAAGACCTCGCCGTGACCGACCAGGTCCGGACGAAACTGCTGGAAGGTGAGGAGCGGGAGGGCGCCGAAGACGGCCTGGATGGTGGCCTTGGGAAGGTGGGCGATGGTGACGTACTTGCGCTCCGATAGGGTGAGGGGCGCGCGCCGACTCATGCCCCACCCAATGATGAGTCGTGTCGCGAGGGCCGCGGCGAGGATCGGGATCGCCGTCAACACGAGCGATGCATCGCTGATGGCGTCCACACGGATAGCGGACCCCAGGTTCACGAACAGGACGATTTCGGCCACGCTCCACACCCGGAGTAGTGCCATGCGAACGGCGGGATCGTCACGTCCGAGGCGCCAGCGGAAGGCGACGGCCAACGCCAGCGCAGCGGCCACGCCGTCGAGCCACCGCCAGCGTGCGCCCACCGTGTACAGCGCGCTCCCCAGGAGCAGGAGCAGCGCCGCCGCCCCGACGGTCCCGGCCCGGCGTATCGGGTGGCTCGCGAGGCGATCGACGCGCGCGACGACGCCAATGCCGGCTCCAATCACGGCACCCGCCACGGCGGCCACGGGTACGAGGCCGATTGCTGCGACGACTGACGTGACCTGCACGGGCCTGAGGATCAGCGCCAGCGTCAACGGTATGGCCGCCGCGGCGACGACCGCGTTCACGATCGTCTGCCCCATGATGAGATCCGGCACGTGGCGATCACTCCCGCGCCCCGCGTGCTTTTGTGCGAGAGCAACCGGAAGCACGACGGCTGGCGAGACTGCGGCAATGAGGAATCCGCCCAAAGCCGCCATCGACCAACTCTGAAAGAGCGTCGCGCGGAGCAACGCGAAGGCTACCAGGAACTCCGCGGCCACGGGTCCGAGTCCGAGCGCCAGCGACGGAGCGGCGATCGCACGTAGCGTGCGCGGCGAGACACCGCTTCCCGCCCGGACCAGCAACACCACGAATGCCGCGGCCGACGTGGCTGTTCGGGTTCCGAGCCAGGCATCGGGGAGTATGTCAAGCGCCGCGGGTCCGACGGCAATGCCCAGCGCCATGAGCGACACGGCCGGAGGAACCTTGAGCGAGCGGAACGCGGCCCGCACGACGAAGCCGACTGCAAGGAGCGCCACGACGGACAGGACCAGGACAACGGCGCTACTTGCGCTCATACTCGCAGTATCTGCCGGAGTGGACATGAGCGGGCGGGCGGCGAAACGGCGCGCCTCACTGCCGAGTGGCTCGACGGCCGACCTGGCCCTCGATACGATTGAAGCACCGAGAGCGGGCTTGGTCTAACTGGTCGAAGCGGCCGCAACAACCATGACGAGCGGTGCTGCGACTATCCGGCGCTGCACCAGGCCAGCGCGGTCCAGCTTCTTCGAGGTTCCGGCGAGTGCCTGGGGTGTGACACCAGGTGAACAGGGGTTGAGCTAGTCGCACCGTTCAGCGCAGCGGTCCAGTTCGACGATAGAGCACGACATTGGTCGGAAGCCGCCTCGCCGCTCTCGTGTTCGACCTACGCAACCCTGATACCCCTTCGATAGAGATTGAGCAATGGCTTATAAAACATGTAGTGTTGCAGGCGACACAGGGTCAGATTCCAGTAATTGAAACTGTTGCTTCTGGTCTGCCGGTAGCGCGCCACATCTGCCTCGAGAGAAGAACCATATTCCTGCTGATACGTTGGGTACAACTCCTCTTTCACATACCTGTACAGCTCGAGGTCGGCCTGCTGAGCCTCCATCAGCATCTGCCGCGTGCGTTCGCTCTCGAGTAGGCGTTCTTTAATAGCATTAGTGCGAGCCACGTTCACTCGCTTATACGATATGTTCAAATCGTTGGCCATGAGCGCCTTCAACAGAACCATAGATTCATCAAAACGCTCAGTCAGGCCGACGAAGATGTTCTTGGCCCGAATGATCCGGATCGCTTCAGACACATCGGCTACACCAGCAATCCACTTCGTTTGGTGGTTGCGCGACGAATCCTGCTGGATCCATTTCTCAAACACCAAGTTCTTCTTCGACACCTGTATCTTGTACTGAAAACGGGATGTACACGACTTGAGGGGGTCACGCATGAAGGTGAAATACCTGACGTCGTCTCCATTCTCGTGCAGATCGATGTAACCAAAGATGCGATGCCCGGCGATGCTCCTCAGATTCGGATAGAACTTGCGCAAGCGTTGCAGATCGTCGGTCGAAAACGGCGGGTCTGTCCACGTTGGCCACGGCGCACCCCAGGGCTCCACCTGACAGTGGCGCAGGCCGTACGAACTCCGCAGGATGTGACTAACTGTATTGCCTCCGGTTTTGTTGATATGGATGAATACGAGCACAGGCTAGCTCCTCAACGCGGCGGCGGCGTAAACTATGCTTCGTTCTGATCGACCGCGGGAAGTCCCGGGGGCACGTCCGCAGGTGGCCTCAACCCGCCCTTCGTGTCCCATCGGTCATTCCGGCAAAATGGCTGTCGAGTCGATGCTTGAGGGCGTCGCAAACCCGCTGGATGCCCGGGTCGATGCCCCGCCACGGATGCTTGTTGACGGAGCTCGAGAATACGCCATCGATGACCGCGGGATCGTAGGGAAAGCCGAGGAAGCCGAGGATCCACCGAAATGCCTTCTCCGGGTTCAGGACGGCATCCTCGTACTGCACGATCAGCACGCGTGGATCCGTATGGAGGTTGAGATCGAAGTAGACCTGGTTGCGCAGGTACCAGTAGAGACAGGCATAGTCTTCCTTCGAGAGATCCTCGCGGAAGAGCTCGCCAAAGAGCCGCACCGTGTCGGCGCCTACTCGCTTACCGCGCGCGCCGAGCCTATCCACCTCGCCGTGAGCAACCCAACGCGCTAGGTCCTTGAGGTGGTCTCCCCACGGTTTGCGGGCGCAGGAGTTCGCGACGTCCTCGTATCGACGATACACCCAAATCGCCTTTGCTCCTCGGAACCTCGAGAGCAGATCATCGGTGAATTGGGAGTCGAGGATGCTCCCAAAGGCTACGATGGGGGCCGGCGTGCGACGGATCAACCACTCGATGATCCAGGCCGGCCGGAGGTAGTAACCGTTGAACGCCAGGCTGAATTCACTCTCCTGGAAGGCCCAGCCATGAGGCGACCTTCCGATGGCTGCGCACGCCATGTTCGTCCCGGACCGATTGCAACCTACGACAAAGACCGGGAGCTTCTCCGTGGTCGGGTGTGGCGTTCGGCGCACCTGCAGCCACTTGCGGCGCCGTTCGAGAACTTTTTGTATCACCTTCCCGACATCGGTTCGCCTGATCCGCCTGAGGACCCGCTTCCCTCGCATGGCGTGTCCCCCATCGGGAAACGTCCGCTGCGCTCGCCCCACTCCCCAGGAACCGCGGAGGCTATCCGGAGCCCTTTCGTTCATCTGTTCGCCGCTTTCGTCTCCGTTCTGCCCTTCCGGAGCCCCACCTTTACCTACAGTTCCGACCATATCAGCGCCTTGATCTCTGCCAGTACGTCGCTCTTGGATTTGCTGGCATCAATGAGGTGAGCGTCTGTGCGGTCCCAATCGAGTTCCCATACCTCGGTAGACCGTTCTCGAACCGAGGCGGCAGCCTCATCGGTCTTGCGCTGAACGGCAACCTCCGGGTCCACCCGAAGGGCAATGAGTAACTCGGGCTTCGCGGTTTGCTGGTAGTAACTTCTCTCCCGCTTTACCAGGAACCTGGCAAGTGCACTGGCTCGATGTGGGCTCATGAATTGCTTCGCCTGCGGTCGAGCCATGAGCTCTTTAATGAATCGCTCGGCCTGCGGCCCATCCATGAGCTTGATCTGGGAGAGCGGAAAGCGGTCGAGGATGACCAATCCACCATTGGCCGCGAAGCGTCGAGCCCGAAGGTAGGTCGAATGGCGGTCGCGCGCCTTACAAAGCTCTCGCAGCAACCAGGGATACCCCGGCGATACCGGAGATTTCTGTGCAAGCGTCTTCCGAAAAGATGAGTCGGCCGGATATAACCCGAGGACATTCCCAATCTTCAGGATCCCTCTGATACTGATCGTCGTCCACGACCACGCCGGCTTGCCCAAATGGACACAGGTCGTTTCAAAATGCCGCGACAGCCACGCGTACAGGCCATCCACCGCTGTTGACTTGCCGGCGCCATCGCCGCCGACGATAGCGATCATTGCCCCCCCACCCTCCAGGCGATATTTGGCCGAGCCTTTGCGGAGGATGCGCCGGCGGACTATCAAGATCGCTCGACGCCACAGCTTCAAACATGTATCCAGCGACGCCGGGCGACGGGCATTTGCCCGAAGCCTGTTCTGCAGTCGCTGCCCAGTTCTCGCACACGTCCAAGTGGCGCATCCCGGTTGTAGAGCCCGGATACAGTTGTCAAACAACTCACGATCTATGTACGGTAAATGTCGTTCCAAGATGCCGTACACGTGGTCCTGGTTGATTCGGGCCTGTAAGTAGGCCAACTCCGCTCGCTCGGTTGATTTCAATCTCTTCTCGCCGCCGAGCATGACGTCCCACGTCGAATGTTTGAGTATCATCCGTATGACGAAAACGATGAACTCAAACTCGGGTGCGGGAACCTTGAACAGATCGCCCCCGATGGCCGACCCAAGGTATGCGCTCTCGATCGGCAGGCGATGATTCTTGGTCCTATCATGTCCCAGAATGAGCTGATAATGGGCATGAACATGGATCAGTTTATCGGCCGGGTCATCATAACCGAAGAAATCGAGCACACCGGGTAGGTCTTTTTCGGCCGGCGCCCGAGCTTGCTTGAACCCCAACCGGCATAGGATTGCGGTGAACCGAGGGATGTCCGGCCGACTCACCAGGAAATCCAGATCGTTCTCACCGCTGGCTGACCGATCAAGCGCGTTATTACTCTTCCAGTGGCAATAGCCGATGCCTTCCGCAGCCAACGTTTCACAGAGTCTGCGGACGAGGCCCACCGTCGGCCGGTCATAGCAGATTCTGTCGCTCGACACGCCCGGTCGACTGGCCGAGTTATCGCTGCTACTACAGCTCTCGTGCGCCGTGGTCACCTGCTGGGAATGAGTCATACGTGATCCAAAACCTCCATGCCGTCTTGCACGTGATTCCCCGCTATCTGCGCATAGATGTCCGCATAGCCCCTCAGCATGGCTTGTAGACTGAAGCGGTCCTTAACCAACTCTCTACATTTCCGACCGACCGTTCGTCTCTCGGATACCGGCATCTCCCTGAATCTCTTGATTTCCCGGGCAAAGCCCGCCGCGTCACCCGGTTGGATCAGGGGGATGAAGTCCACACCTTCAGCTATCTCTCGGTGCGGCGGAATATCGGAAAGCACAACCGGGCAGCCGCAGGCCATGGCTTCCAGGACCGCAACGGGGAGTCCCTCCCCGCGCGACGTGGAAATGAACAGATCCGCGCTGAGCAAATGTTCAAATACTCTGTCACGTGGGATCATGCCCGTGAACTCTATCTGATTCGATAGACCCGCACTCCTGCTTCTTTCTATGAGTGACTGTCGTAGGGGCCCGTCACCGAAGTACAGCAGGCGGCTGGTGTGAACCTCGCTCTGCTGAAAAGCGGTTACGAGAGAGAAAGGGTCCTTTATGGCAACTAGCCGGCTAATGGCTATGACTGTGAAGCCGGTCCCTCGGTGGGGTCCTGGGCTAGCGTCCGCTGCGATACGGTCAACACGGGCTATATCGAGGCCGTTGCAAACAACAGCCATCCTATCACCCGCCAGCCACCTGAAAAAAGCAGGGAAGCTGTCGTAGCTTGCTTGGCCACAACAGACCACCTTCTGAAAACCAGCGAAAACCGGCATAAACATCAGTCGGTTTCTGAACTTGTAGTTTTGATAGCTGTCATGGACAGTAATGACTGTCGATGGGGCTACCCGTCGGAAGGAGAATAGAGTGGCGAAGAGAAACAAAAGCCCAACGTGGGGCGAGTGGGCGTGAATGATATCATACTGTCTTGCTCCAAGGGCGGCTTTGAGCGCGCGAAAAAAGCCCCTGAGGGAACCGTCACCCTCGAACAGGGTGATCGTCCTCGGGAGGGTGACATCCGACGCAAAATACGTGCATATCGTGATATCATGCTCCTCAGCCCAGGGCAGAGAGAATTGGTTATAAGGTGCACTGGTCTCTCTTGCCGTCAGCATGATGCGCAAGATGTGCAGATTCCCTCTTGACTTAGCCAAAAGCAGACTTCCTCCTCGCTCCGCTGCAATCACCGGGTTCTTAGGGACGACCATTCGAGAGAAGGCCAATGTACTGATCGACCACCGTTTCCACGGAATAGGGCTGCCAACTTTCTTCGCTTGGATGTGGCGTCTTGCCCGCCAAACCCGCCTCAATCGCCTGAGTGAGGGCCGTGACGTCCCCAACCGGTACCAAGGAGCCGTGTTGCCCGTCGGCCAGAATCTCCCTGGCGCCACTTGGACAATCCGTGGCAACGATGGGCGGACCGCAGTACAGCGCCTCGATAAGGACGGTCGGCAGACCCTCCCATCGCGAGGAGAGGACGTAGAGTGAGGCCCGGCTCATGTAGGCATAGGGATTCTCTACGAACCCCGGCATGGCGACATCATTCTCCAGGCCAAGCTGCTTTACCAGCGCCTCCAGTGCCGGGCGGTCTACTCCTTCGCCCAAGATCATCAGGCGGGCTGGGCGGGTTTTGCGTACTCGAGCAAAGGCCCGCAGGAGCGAGGGAAAGTCCTTCTGTTTGGTCAAGCGACCGACCGCCAAGACAACCGGCGGTTGACCGGCCTCGAGCCAGGGATGGCTCAAAGGCGCGCTCGCCTTCTGTCGCACGTCAGGCGTCACGACCGGGTTGTACAGAATCTTGATGCGCGCAGCAGGGAGTCCTGTCACCCGCTTCAAGTCAACGGCCACCCCGCGGGAGTTCCCGATAACGTAATCCGCCCAGGGGTAGAAGAGCTTGGCGAGGTACGGCACCATCCTCTGGCGCCGCCTGGGTGAACTGGGAGCCGAGCGGGACATCGTGTTCTGTTCATTGATCAACACTCGGCTGGGAACGCCGGCCAGGCGTCTCGCCCAGACGGCGACGACGTTGGCATAGTTCAGCGCTGAGATCAACGCCTCGGGCTGCTCGCGTCGCAGGTAGCGGACGAAGGCAGGCAGACTCGCCAATACGCGCGACGCCTTGAGGTCCACCAGCCGGATCGGCTCGCGAACCTCTTTCAGGTAAGGCCCTTGGGCCCGGGCTAACACCAGGTCCACGGCACAGCCGCGCTCGGCGAGACCCTGCGCCAGATTGAGCATTGCACGCTCGGCGCCACCTCCGCTCAACGACGGCAGAAACAGCGCCACCTTGGTTTCCGCATTCACTGTCACTTCAGATATTCCCTGGTTGAAACGTATTGTGCCCCCCTGCTCGCATTCCCGCTCTGTGCCTCCGGCGCCGAGGCCGCGTCACCGTCGATTCGCTGGCCGGCGACGTGGTTGCGACCATCGGCATCGGTAAAAGCCGGCAAGAGCGCGTTCCAGATAGTTCCCTTCACCTCACGAACGGTTTCGAGCAGGGGTCGGTCGGTGCTGATTCGGTGCACCGTCGTACGATCGAACGTGAAGTGGGCACTCCGCGTGTAGCGTCTCCGGACGTAGGTGTCGGGCTCCGTCTTGTCGCGCTCCAGGTTCCTCGCCAGAGTCGCCTCCAGGGGAGCCGTCAAATAGATGACCAGATCGGGCGACGGAATATCGGCGTACAGCCGGGCCTCGAGCCGAGCCAGCCACCGCAACCACGACGAGCGGGGCGCGGGCTCGAGGAGGCGGGCGAGCTGGGGACCATCTATCTCCCCCGGCCGTGACGGATACCTGTCGCACAGCACGATTCGGCCGTTCGCAGCGTTGGCATGGGCCCTCACGAGGAGGGCTCGTCGATCGTACGCGAGGCTGACCGATCGGAGGGCGAACAACGCCGACACAGCCCTAGGCTTCCCCGAAGCGTCGGTTCGGCCATCGTGGGCGGTCAGACGGCTGGACGGAGCCAGCCGCCGCATCAGTGGCACCATGAGATTCGGCAGGAGCGTCAAGAGTGTACCCGGCGGTTTCCCAGCATGCACACGGTCGACGGTGTAGTGCTCGCCCAACCATGAGCCGATCTCGTTCGCGAGAGTCGACTTGCCCGATGCCTCGGAGCCGACGAAAGCGATCACCGCCCCTCCGGCGACCGGGGTCAGGCCCTTCTTGGACCCACGGAGCCGGTGGAACAAATAGTCCAGGAACTTCCGAGCCTCGACGATCTGAGCCCGGGCTGCGCCGTACCGGGCAAACCCCCGCAATCGACGGCGAATCCGATACCCCAGGGCGATCCTTCTCCATAGGGATGCGGGTTGCCCCAGGGCTCGAACGCCTCGCTCGAATGTGGCCACGTCGAGCTGCGGGAGCCACTCTGACAGCAGCTCCCGAGCAGACTGCAGGGCGGAGTCGTCGAGCAGCCAGGCCGTCTCCGCTCGGATGTGCTTCCGTTTCCTGAGTAAGAGGGCCAACTCGAAGGGTGAAGCGTGCTTGATCAACATGCGCACAATGAAGACGATCAGCTCGGCTCCCTTGATGGGAACTCGTAGGGATGACGACTCGTCCTCTCGGACGTTCTGCAGCAGCATGGCGTCGAGCGGAAGTCGGTAGTTCTTCACCAAGCTCTGACCCGTTACCACTCGGTAGTAGGCGTGCACATGAGCGATGGTGGCGGTGTCCGGATCCAAACCGTGGAAGTGCTCAACGGCGGGGAACGGAGGGTTGGCGGCGTCGACGACCGGGCAGAACCCCAACCTCGCCACGATGTCCCGGAAGCGCGACGCATCCTCGCGATGAACCAGCAGGTCGAGGTCCCCCTCACCGCACACGCTCTTCGCCAGCGCCCAGTTGCTTTTCCAGTGGCAGTACCGGATCCCACCTTCGTTGAGCTCCTTGGCAAGCTCGCCCACCACGCGCAACACGGCCTAGGTCTCCTTACTGGGGTGTTCCATGGCTTTCGTGATCGAGGAGCCATGGAGGGGATGTCGCAGCGTGCGAATAAAATCCGCGACCCTCGCAGCCAGTTCCCGCTGTGCAGTATCCGCGCCACCAGGATTCTCCACCTCGAGCACACGGTCCCGAAGGGAGGGGGTCGTCACCAGCTCGGCGAACATGTCGGCCGCGCTGCCAAGGAGCCGCCTGATAGTCTTCTCGTCGTGGGACCTCAGCTCTCGAGGGGGGTGACGGCGGGAGAGCGTGCGCTGCACTAGCGAGTCGATTGGCGCTTTCACGTGCACGATGCGATCCGGCAGTGGCGCAAGCCCTGCGAACTCGGCTAGGTCGTCCTTGTCGAAGCCCGCGTTGCCATAGACGAACAAAACGTAAGCAGCGAGCACGATCCCCTCATCGGCGAGAACGACCACGTCGCGGCCACGACGGCGCGCAATCCGGTCCATTCCGAGTCGGCGCACGACACTGCGGACGTAGTTGAGCGTCTGGAGGCTCTTCGGACGATGCCGACTGAGTCTCCGCAGAGCGTAGGTCAGGAAGGCGCGGTGCTCCCGGTTCAGGCGCAGCACTTCCACGCCGGCGCTGAGATCTGCGACGAGATTGCGGGCCGTTGGAGCGGCGACCTCCTCTAGACCCAACCGACCCAGCACGAGATCTGACGCGGTCACAACATCATGGGTTTCTTCCAATGAGCGGACCACGTTGCGAGCGAGCGAGGTCTTCCCGGCGCCCGAGGCCCCGATGAACTCGACGATCACCGGCGTACCCTCGTTCCGGCTTCCGCGATTACGGAGCCGCATGCTGCCCCCTGACTCGCCCGACTCCGGGAGCGCAGTCGGCCAAGGGGGGTCACCCCGCAAATCCCTCTCCCGACCGAGGTGGCAATCTCCGTCGCGCACCACGCCACCCAGCTCACGAGTCATGGATCGCCCGGCACTCATGACGATCCTTCCGCCTCTCGATCGAAGCTCGAGGATAGCCACCGGGGGGATCGGTCGTCCTCAGGACTGTGCCGGCTCCCGGGTATCGCACGCCCTCCGCCCCCAGCGAGATGGTGAGTCGCCGTTCCAGCAGCAGCGACCACGTCGCGAGCTGGCGCTTTCGCAAACTCCGAGTAGACGACCTGCACTTTGGCGAACATCTGTGTGTCGGCGAATTCGCTGAGAAACATCTCCCGAGAGCGCATCCCGAGCATCGTCCGGAGACTGTCGTCGCGTATCAGACGCGTCAGTCGCTCGGTGAGTGTCCGGACGTCGTCGCGTGGAATGAGATATCCCGTCACACCTTCGACGACCGCCTCTCGCACACCCCCCACATCTGAGGCAACCACGGGAAGACCTGCCCGCATCGCCTCGAGGATCGTCAGGGGAAAGCCCTCCCAATTTGAGGGCAGTATGAAAATCTGCGAGCGGGCCAGGATATCCGCGACATCGTCGCGGGCTCCGAGGAAGTCCACGCGGCTCTCGAGACCCCGTTCGAGGACTAGTCGCCGAACCTCATCTTCCAGTGGTCCCTCCCCGACGAAGCTCAGATGCCACGGCTCGTGAACGGCCTCCAATGCCCGGACGAGGAGGGCCTGGCTCTTTTGAGGTGAGAAGCGCGCTACGCAAACAAGGTGCACTGTCTGGTCTGGATTCGGGACAGACATCGGTGCATCCTGCTCGATCCCGTTGTGAATCGTGACCATTCTGCCGCGTGGCCGCACTCGATAGCGCAAGCCCAGGTCATGATCCACCTGGGACACGGTGATGATCGCATTGGTGACGCGCGCAACCAACCATTCGGCCCCGAGCGCCATCATCTTCTGAGCGAACGGGATACCCTCTGTGAACCCCCAGCCGTGGGCCGTGAAGACGGTGGGGACACGTCGCAGCACCGCAGCGCACCGCCCGAGCGAGCCGGCTTTCGAGGAGTGGGCGTGCAAGAGCGAGGGTCGGATCGATCCGAGCCATCGCCAGATCTGACAAAACGCACGGAAGTCGCTCACGATCGTGCGAGGTGACACCTCGGGCCGCAGGTGGGGGAGGATGGTCACGGGCACCCCCCACGCTTTGGCCACGTCCGTGAGGTACCCCTCCTCGCCTGTTGCGAGATAGACGTCGTAGTGCTGGCGGAAGTGGCAGAGAAGCGCCGCGACATGGCCTTGAGCACCCCCGTGATGGGCCCGCGTCACGATGTACGCCAGGCGCTCCCTGGCTCCTGGCGCCGGCGCGCTGAGCTGGCTCGGTGCGCGCATCACCGGTTAGAGCGCCGCGCGTCCCATTCGCACGGCGGAGTCGCGGTCGAAGGCCGACGTCCTGCGGTGGAGGCCTCGGAGACCGGCCGACGGCTTCTGGTACGGAGTCCAGCTCGCTTGATGCACTTACCCCTCCATTTGATCCGGTTGATCCGGGCCCGACCATACCAGCAAGGAGCGTGCACGGTGTCCTCGAGATCGGCGATGGCGGTGGGAACCTCTAGTGAGGCAGCGGGTTGCCCCAGTGCCGTCCGCGACCGATGCCCCAATTCTACCGATCGAGCCAACAGAGAGCGTCCGTTCCCGCGGTAGAGTCGGCGGTGAAACCAGGCCACCTGAGAGCGCAACATCCTAATTACCAACGACTTAGGAGGTTTGGCAGGCTGTGGAGCGTGCCGGCGGCGGTTCGAGATTGGCCGCTTCGACGCAGATCCGCAGATACCACCGAGCGCATACAGTGCCAGGCAGCAGCCCGCTGTCTGGTGAAAGGTCTAGTGGCAGGTGTCGTTGCCCGAGTCCAGGAAGCTACCTGAGACCGGGATGTACTCCCACTCGTAGGCATCTGGGTACAATGTGAACTTGATCAGCCCTGCGGTCTCATTGTAGCGCACCTCGCTGGTCGGGAGCGGGGTGCCGAACTTGTAGTGGCCCCTGCCGCCGGTGCCGACAACGAACTGTCTGACCCCCCGTTTCGGGGCCGCCGTACCGTCGGGCGCCTGTGGCGAGAACCGCTCATAGGTGTGGTCGTGCCCACCGACGATAACCTCGACGCCTCCGTCGTACAGAGCCCGGAAGAGGGGCGCCGTCTTCCGCTGGCTGCCGTGCTTGCTCGAGCTGCTGAAGCGGGGCCGGTGCATGTAGGCCAGCACGCACCGCTTCGTGGTCGCCGCGAGATCCGCGCGCAGCCATCGCTCCTGGGGCGAGCCCGCCTTCATGTTGATCTCGCTGTTGAGCGCAATGACGTGCCACTCACCCAGGTCGTAGCTGTAGTAGCCCTTGCCGCGCTCGCCGGCGCTCGCGCCGAAGTAGTCGAAGTACCCGGCCGCGTTGTCCACATGGTAGTCGTGGTTCCCTGGCGTGGGCCGGGTGCGATCCCGATGGCGGCCCCATGACGGATGGTAGCAATTGGCGAAATCCGCCGCCGTGCCATCAGGATAGGCATTGTCACCCGTGGTGAAGACGGTTCCAGGAATCGTGTCCAAGATCGCCGCCGTGGCTTCGTCACCGTCCTTGCGGCAATGGGCAATGTCGCCGGCACCTACCAGCACCACGCCGGCCCCACCGGTGCTGGGCGACGGCACGTTCCTGGTTCGGTTCGCGGT
>JBDHDH010000087.1:0-15646 GCA_039591615.1 Gemmatimonadota bacterium
TACGGCAACGTCTCGGGTGAGGCCGAGCACTCACTCGTTTTCGGACGGGTCGTTCCACGGCCGCTGCGCGTCGGAGGTCTGCCAGAACTTCAGATCGTAATCCGGGAGTCCGAAATGATCGTCGGCGAGGTCGGCGAGCTGCTCCCGATCTCCCGGGATCTTTGCCTTCATCACGTCCAAACGCATCCGCTTCGCCAGCTTGAGCGATGCCTCCCCGGAGGGATCGAGCCGATGTGCCGCCCCATCCGTCCCGCTCAATAACTCCATCACGAGTTGGAACGCCACGCCCATGTTCCGCTCGACCGCGTCGTCCGACAAGTCCCATCGACTGGCGTCTGCGAGGATTCGGAACGCCCGCTGCCAACTCTGCGTTTCGGTGAGACCCACCATGCCACGAAACAGGCGCCGGCTCGTTCTGACCGAGAAGATGGTTGGGGCCAGAATCCGGTCGAGATGCGCATCTGCACTCCCGTGGTCGAATCGGATGACGTCCATGGCCGTGCGGGCGAATTGATCGCCGAGGTGGGTCTCGAACCGACTCTCCCAGTATGAGTGTCCCAAGGCGATCGTCGTGGACGTGACGACGAGCTGCCTCGGAACGAAGAAGTTGTGTGCCACCGTGTCGGCGGCGAGATGCGCGAGGTAGCCCAAGCCGAATGCCCGGAGCGCGTCGGTTTCTGCAAGCTCGTAGATCTGGTGCCCGACGTGCCAAGAGTGACAGTGCCGTCCCACCGGAGCGTACTTCTTTGCCATGGACGTGTCCGCAGCGATGTTGCCGTAGAGGAAGTCGTAGGGAAAAACCCGGAGGAGATCCGCCACGTAGACGGGGAGTTGCGCCAGATTGGCCAGAACCGTCTCGCCGAGGAAGATGTGGGTGCCTGGAGTCCAGGCATACGCCGGACTCGAGCCGAGCACGATGCCTGCCAGGGCCAGCCCCAAGGCAATCGCCAAACGGCGCAGCACGAGCTGGTTAGCGACCTCGGCCCAGAAACGCCCGCTTCATCGTCCGGAAGATCTTCGTGCCTCGCCGGGTGGTGCGCAGCGCGGACGCGACGTCGAGCATCGTGTCCTCCACCTCCTCCTGCACAACCTCGAGGAGCGTGTCGAGATCCTGCAGGCGCTCCTCGGCGGAATCACGTACGCGCAGCAGTCCCTTCCGGATCGTTTCTGCGGTGCCCGCAAACTCTTGGGTTTCCTTCTTGAGCACCGTGGAGACGTGGGCCGCATCCTCGAGGATCGTCCGTGCCAGCTCCAACGTCGGCCGGGCCTCCTCATCCATCCAGTCCACCAGGTGTTCGAGCCGCCCCCACATGCTCCGGTGCAATCGGGAAAACCAGATGAGCCACGCAAAGGCCGAGATCACCAGGACGCCGGCCATGATGGCCAGCGAGATCGCCGCTACGGCCACCCAGGCCGTCATGGTAGACTCCTCGCAAGAGTGTTTATGGAATGTCCTCCCGCATTCGCCCGCGCTCGCCGCACTCGTTCGGACACCGCCCGAGTCTCAACGAACGCAAGGGGTTACAAGATCCGGGACCTCGGAGCGAGTGTCAAGCACTCGCTTGCGCCCCCGATCGGGCGGCCGTATGGTTCGCCGCAGCATGTCCCAGTGTTTTCGCGTTACCGGCGGCATCCCCCTCAGCGGGACGGTCCGGCCGGCCGGGAACAAGAATGCGGCCCTGCCCATCCTGGCCGCGACGCTCCTCGCCGACGGCCCCAGCGAGATCTGCAACGTCCCACGGATCGGGGATGTCGTGTCACTCATCGCCATTCTCGAACAGCTCGGGGTGCGAGCCGAGTGGATCGACGATCAGACCCTTCGCGTCGACCCATCGCAGCTCGTCTCTCAGCGGCTCGATCCTGACCTCTGCTCGCGGCTGCGGGCTTCCATCCTCCTCGCCGGGCCTCTGCTTGCCCGCTTCGGACACGTCGCGTTGCCGCCACCAGGAGGCGACGTCATCGGGCGCCGTCGCCTCGATAGCCATTTCCTGGCGTTCGAGAAGCTCGGGACAGAGGTCACGATCGGCGCGGACTATCACCTTGAAGCTCGGGCCCTCCAGGGCACCGAGATTTTCCTGGACGAACCGAGTGTAACGGCCACGGAGAATGCGCTCATGGCCGCCACGCATGCCAGCGGGCGCACGGTCATACGGAACGCCGCCTCGGAACCCCACGTGCAGGACCTGGCTCGGGCCCTCAACGCCATGGGGGCCCAAATCGAAGGGATTGGCACCAATGTCCTCACGACCACGCGGGCTGGCCCGCTGCATGGCGCGCGCCTGGAGGTCGGCCCCGACCACGTCGAGATCGGGAGCTTCATCGGCCTGGCGGCTATCACGAACGGCCACATCGAGATCGAGAACGCCCGACCCGACGACTTGCGCAGCATCCTCCTCACCTTCGGTCGTCTCGGCGTCCGTCCGCGATTCGACAACGATCGGCTGATTGTCGAAGCGCACCAGGAGCGGCGGATCCAGCCGGACCTCGGGGGCCACATCCCCAAGATCGAGGACGGTCCTTGGCCCGCCTTCCCTGCGGACCTCACGTCTATCGTGGTGGTCGTGGCCACGCAATGTGAGGGGATGGTGTTGGTCTTCGAGAAGATGTTCGAGTCTCGACTCTTCTTCGTGGACAAGCTGGTGGGCCTCGGTGGGAGGCTGCTCCTCTGTGACCCCCACAGGGTGGTCATCTCCGGTCCGTCGCCGCTCCACGGAGGCGTGGTCGAGAGCCCCGATATCCGTGCCGGTATGGCCATGCTGTTGGCAGCGCTCGCAGCGGAGGGGCACAGCCTCATCCACAACATCGGTCAGATCGATCGCGGGTATGAGCGCATCGAAGAGCGCTTGCGGGCGCTGGGGGCGCGGATCGAGCGGACCGAAGTGGGAGTGCGGTGAGGGACGCCGGGATCGTGGTGCAGTCGGAGCTCCACGTCTCCCATCCGACCGTCCCGCGCTACGAGCTCATGGGCTGGCGGCGAGCGTTCGGCGTCACGGCCGGCGTAACCGATCGCGAACGGAGCTTCCGGCTCAAGCGAAGGAACGACGACGTCGAACCGTGCCTCCGAGACTGGACGATTCTTCAGTCGGTGATGAGCCCGGGCTTCTCGGGAGTCGTCGTGAGCGCTCAGGACCACGGGACGGCCATCGGCATGCACGAGACACCTCTCACCGGGCTGCGCGTGGAGCGCGGCCTGGATGGACACGTTACCTCCCGGCCCGGGCTCCTGTTGACCGTCACCCTGGCTGACTGCATCCCCATCTATCTCCTCCATCCCCAAACTGGGACCGGCGCCTTGCTCCACGCGGGATGGCGAGGGACGGCCGCCGGCATGCTCGAAGCCGGCGTGGAACGGATCTGCCACGTTGCCGGAACGCTCCCGCGCGAACTAGTAATGCATTGTGGAGTTGGCATTTGTGGTGTATGTTATATAGTTGGGTCTGAGGTCTTTCGTGCGGTCACGGGGGAGGAACCGGACGGTCCACCTTCGCTGAATCTGCGCGAGAACCTCGCCCGTCGCGGTCGGCGTGTGGGTGTGGGGCGGGTTTCGGTGAGCGCGTGGTGCACGGTACACGATTTCGAGCGGTTCCACTCGTATCGCCGATCCGGTGCCGGCGCAGGGCGGATGATCGCGTATCTGGGACGACCGGCGGCTTGAACCTGGTTCCGGCAGGCGGTAACTTACCTATCTCGAGTGCGGGTGCGGGTCGTCGGCCCGCTTTTTTTTGACCGTATGGAAACGTCTCTGGCGGAACTGACAAGCGAGATCCGGCGCCGCGCGGACGATTTGGGCTACGAGTTGGTCGATATCCGCAAGCGCGGCACGCGCAACCGGGTCGTGCTCCAAATCCGGATCGACCGGGTGGACGCAGTGCCCGGCCACGGCATCACCATTGAAGAGTGCGCGGCTGTGAGCCGCTCGCTGGAGCCGTGGCTGGACGACACGCAGCTGTTGGGTCCTCGCTATGTATTGGAGGTGTCGTCGCCCGGGATCGAGCGTCCTATCCGCTGGCCCGAGCACTGGGCGCGCTTCACGGGCCAGGACGTGCACGTGCGGCTGCCGGACGTGGGCCGGGTTCGGGCCACCATCGTCCGGGTTCTGACGGCTGAGGGTCACGTGGTCTTACGGCTGGCTGGGAGCGACGCGGACGTCACGATTGCGATGGGCGAAGTGCGCGACGCGACGCTCGCCGTTGACTGGTCGAGCCTCGATTGGTCCGCCGCGGAACAAAAGAGGTAAGGAGAAGACATGGCGACTTCCGCCGATGTGATTTCGGCGCTTCGAGAATTGGCAAACATGAAGCAGCTGGATCGCGACGAGCTGATCGATCTGCTCCGCGATGGGATCCACGCGGCGCTGGTGAAGCGCTTCGGCCAGAACGTCCGTGCCGAAATCGAGATCGACGACCTCAAGGGCACGATCCAGACCACCGTGCTGAGGACGGTGGTGCCAGAAGTCGATGACCCCAGCTGCCAGATCTCTCTCGAGGAGGCACGGTGGGAGGATGGAGAGTTCCAGCCCGGTGACGTCCTCGAGGAGGAGGTGCCCTTCGAGGCGTTCGGCCGGCTGGCCGTGCAAGCCGCGAAACAACGCGTCATTCAGCGGGTTCGCGAAGGCGAACGGGCCCGCATTCGCGAGGAGTTCGGACCGAAAGTCGGCGATCTCATCAACGGCGAGGTCCAGCAGATCGAGCGCGGCCGCCTAGTCATCATGCTGAACCGCTTCCGCGAGGCAGAAGCCATCATTCCGTATCGCGAGCAGAACCCGCGGGAGCATTTCCACCAAGGTGATGCCATCCGGGCTGTGCTCAAACGTCTCGAGGAGACTCCCAAGGGACCACGGCTCATCCTCTCGCGGGCGGATCCCGGATTCGTTCAGGCACTGTTCAAGTTGGAGGTGCCCGAAGTGCAGCAGACTCTGGTGGAGATCCGAGCGGCAGCGCGTGAGGTGGGCAGTCGAACCAAGATCGCCGTAACGAGTCGGGACGACTCGATCGATCCCGTCGGGGCTTGCGTGGGGCTCAAGGGGAGCCGCGTGCAGGCGGTCGTGAATGAGCTCGGGGGAGAGCGGATCGACATCGTCCCATGGTCGCCGGACCCGGAACGCTTCGCGAAGCTCGCCCTGGCACCGGCCAGGGTTGCGCGCGTCTTCTCCGAACCCGACTCCCGAACGATCCAGGCGATCGTGGACGAAGATCAGCTCTCCCTCGCCATCGGGCGCAACGGACAGAATGTCCGCCTCGCTTCGGAGCTCACGGGGTGGAAGATCGACCTGTACTCCAGTCGCGAGTGGCTGGAGCGCGGCGGCGAAGGCCCGCTCTTCGCTCCACTGCCACCTGAAGACGAACTGGTGGCGGACGTGCGGCTGGATGAGCTGAAGGGGATCAGCGCCGAGCTGGTGCAAACGCTCGAAGCAGTCGGCTTCAAGACGTTGCGCGATATTCTGGATCTCGAGCGGGAAGACGTACTCAAGATCCAGAACATCACGCCGGAGCAGGCCGATGAGCTGATGGCGTTCCTCTCTGAGCTCACGGAGGAGAATCCCGACGCCGCGGGAGCCGATCAGGCGCGATCGAGCAAGGAAGAGGGCGGGGAGACCGAGGGCCGCGAACCGGAAGCGTCTCCGGCGGCGTGATGCGGGATGCCGCGCTTGGCCTTCTCGGCCTCGGTGCCCGGAATCGCGGTCTGGTCATTGGGACCGCCGCAGTGCGTGCCGCGTTGCAGCAGAGCGACCTCGCCCTCGTGGTCGTGGCGTCCGATGCGAGCCAACGAACGGATGAGAAGGTCATTCGGTTGGCTCGCGCAACGGGCGTTCCGGTCGTGACCGGCCCACCCGCCTCGGTGCTGGCCGGTCGGATTGGTCAACGCAGCACGGTGCAGGCGGTCGGGGTTCGGGACAGACATTTGGCGGTAGGAATCCGTGGCAGTCTGATGAAGCAGGAGGAGTCCTGAGGTGAGTAAGACGCGGGTCCACGATCTCGCGGCGGAATTCGGAATCGAGAGCGGCCAGCTCATCCAGCTGCTTGCCGAGATGGGCATCCACGTACGGAGCCACCTGTCGGCCCTGGACGCGGCCCAGGTGGCACTCGTCCGTGCGCGCTGGGAGCGCGAAAAGCGGCGCGACGCGGGAGGTGAAACGAAGAAGCGCCGTCGGCGGACCGGTAAGACGGCGACCAAGAGCAGCAGCAGCAAGGTGGAGTCGACCGCCGCGCGGCCCCGACGGCGGCGTCGCACCGCAGCCGAGATGGCGGTCAAGGAGGCGGAAGAAGAGGCGAGGCGCGAGTCCGCGGCTGCGGCACAGGCCGGTGATGAACTGACCCTGAGCGAACCCGAACCGGAGCCCGAGGCCGGTCCCAGCCTGGAAGAGCGGGCGGCAGCCCTCTTCAAGGAACCACGCGAGGTCCCGGAGCTGGCGGCGGAGCCAACTCCCGAGATGCCGCAGGAAGCAGTTGCCGCGCCTTCGGTCGAGCCGGAGGAGGAGGCGGAACCCACAGAGGCGGTGTCTGCGTCAGCGGCACCTGCCCGGGAACGGCCAACAAAGCCCGAGCCGGTCATCCCCAAGCGCGTTCCGCGACAACCGCCGTCCCGGCAATGGCAGGCACGCCCCGCCGCGCCTCGTCCCGTGGCCTCCGCCGCTCCAGGGGAGCTCGCGGAAGAGCGGCGCCGCGACAAGAAGCGGCGCAAGAAGGGCAAACGCACGCAGGTCGACAGGGAAGCCGTGCAGGCCAACATCAGCCGGACTCTCGCCACCATCAAAGGGCCGGGCCCCCGGAAAGGGCCACGCCGGCGGGACGACGAGCTCAGCGCACGGGAACGGGCCGAACAGCAAAGGGCGGAGGAGCGGGAGCGCGAGAAGACGATCGTTCGCGTCAATGAGTTCATCACGGTCTCGGAGCTGGCCGAAATCCTGGACGTGCCTGCGACTGATATCGTCGCCTTCTGCTTCAAAGAACTGAGCATGATGGTGACGGTGAACCAGCGCTTGGACTTCGATCAGATCGACCTCATCGCCGGCGCGTTCGGGTTCAAGGCGGTGCAGGAGGAGGAGTACGCACCGACCGAGTCCGTCGAGGAGGAGGAGGAAAAGCCAGAAGACCTCACGTCCCGCGCACCGGTTGTGACGGTCATGGGACACGTCGACCACGGGAAGACCTCGCTCCTGGACTACATCCGAAAGTCCAATGTCATCGCTGGCGAGTCCGGTGGCATCACGCAGCACATTGGTGCTCACCATGTCGAGCTGCCTGACGGAAAGGTCATCACGTTCCTCGATACACCGGGGCACGAGGCGTTCACAGCGATGCGTGCGCGTGGAGCGCAGGTAACCGACATCGTGGTGCTCGTGGTGGCGGCAGACGATCAGGTCATGCCGCAGACGATCGAGGCCATCAGTCACGCCAAGAACGCGGGCGTGCCCATCATCGTCGCCGTCAACAAGATCGACCTGCCCAATGCCGACGTGGACAAGGTCAAGCAAGACCTGTTGAAGCACGACGTGATCCTCGAGGAGTTCGGTGGGGAAACGATGGGGCAACCGATCTCGGCGAAGGGCGGACAGGGCGTCGACGAGCTGCTGGAGAAGGTCCTGCTCCAGGCTGAGCTCCTCGATCTCAAGGCCAACGCGGACCGCGGCGCTCGCGGTACGGTGATCGAGGCGACGCTGGATCCCGGCAAGGGCCCGGTGGCGACTGTCTTGGTGCAGAGCGGCACGCTGAAAGTGGGGGACGACTTCATCTGCGGTCATCTGGCCGGTCGGGTGCGGGCCATGCTGGATGAGCGCGGCCAGCGCGTGAAACAGGCGGGCCCATCGATTCCCGCTCAGATCTTGGGATTCGGGGGCGTCCCACAGGCCGGCGATACGTTCGCCGTCGTCGACACCGCGCAGCACGCTCGAGACGTCGCCCAGAAACGCCAGCGACTGGACCGCGAGGCGGCGCACCGCCGCTCATCCCGTGGAGTCTCGCTGGAAGATCTGTCGAAACAGATCGAGGTGGGCGAAGTCCAGACCCTCAGTATGATCATCAAGGCCGACCAGGGCGGGCCCGCGGAGGCGCTGGCGGATGCCTTCGCCCAACTCTCCACCGACGAGGTCAAGGTCGACATCGTCCATCGCGGCGTCGGTGCGATCAACGAGAGCGACGTGCTCCTCGCCAAGGCATCTAACGCCATTGTCATCGGTTTCCACGTCAGGCCGGACGCCAACGCCCGTGGGGCGGCGGAGCGGGAGAAGGTGGACATTCGCACCTATCGGGTGATCTACGAGGCCGTGGAAGACGTGAAAGCCGCGCTGGAAGGCCTCCTTGCGCCGGAGGAGAAGGAAGTCGTCTTCGGCGAGGCGGAGGTTCGACAGACCTTCAAAATCTCGGGTGTCGGGACCATTGCCGGGTGCCTCGTGCGTCATGGGGTCATTCGGCGTGGCGTGAAGCTGCGTGTGGTGCGGGATGGCGTCGAGGTGTACGCCGGCGCCATTTCCAGCCTCAAGCGCTTCAAGGAGGACGTCCGGGAGGTGCGCGAAGGTCTGGAATGCGGGATTGGGGTGGAGAACTTCAACGACGTGAAGGTAGGCGACGTGCTCGAGGCCTACCAGATCGAGGAGGTCGCCCGCTCGCTCGAGACGGCGGGAACGGGCAAAGACGCCTAGCGTGGTAGTCGGTCTCCGGGTGTGGGAGCTGCACCTGAATGGCTGCCGGTCCCTCAAGGACAAGCGACGCATCCTCAAGAGTCTCAAAGACCGACTACACGGGCGCTTCAACGTGTCCGTGGCAGAGACGGGCCATCACGAGCGCTGGCAGCACGCGGAGCTGGCGTGCTGCGTCGTCGCGATCGACCGACGCCAGGCGGAGTCGGTCCTCTCCGCTGCCGATGAGCTCATCGCTCGCGACGGTCTCGCCCGAATCCTCGACACGGTCACGAGCATCCTATGACCCGCACTCGACGTCGACCCCACCGGCCCGAACGGCTCGCCGCTTTGATCCAGGCAACGCTGGCCGATGCCCTCACGAAAGAGCTCAAGGACCCGCGAGTCGGCTTCGTGACCGTCACGGGGGTTGCGGTTTCGCAGGACGGGACCCACGCGACCGTTCGGTTCAGCGTCCTGGGAGACGATGCGGCAAAGGAGAATGCCATGGCAGGGTTGGCCAGTTCCCGGGGGTTCCTGCGGACCTACTTGGCTCGCACCCTGCCGCTTCGCACGACGCCGGAGCTGCATTTCGTGTTGGACCGCGGACTGGATCATGCTGCGCGCATCGATGCCATCCTCGACAAGCTCAAACAGGAGGAGCAGTCCTGAGCTCCGATGGACTGCTCCTCATCGACAAGCCCGAAGGCCCGACCTCTCACGACGTGGTCGCCACGGTGCGGCGCGTCGCAGGCGTTCGCCGGGTCGGCCACGCCGGCACCCTCGATCCCTTCGCCACTGGTCTCCTCCTGGTGCTCGTCGGGCGAGCGACGCGACTGGCCCGCTTCCTCGCGGAGCTTCCCAAGAGCTACACCGGGGTCATCGCGCTGGGCGCGACGACGGACACGCATGACCGGACCGGAAACGTCTTGGCCATGAGTGAGACGTGGCGTGCGTTGTCCACCGTGACACTGCAGGAAGCCTCCAGGTCGCTCACGGGCCGCTACCAGCAACGGCCCCCGGCCTTCTCGGCGAAGCACGTCTCAGGCGAGCGCGCCTACCGCTTGGCCAGGAGAGGTGCTCCACCCGAGCTCGAGCCCACCTCCGTGGACGTGTTCAGCTTTACACTCGGCGAATCTCGAAACGGCCACGTCACGTTCCAAACAAGCGTGAGCAGCGGCACGTACGTTCGTGCCTTGGCGCGTGACCTGGGTGAGCGGCTCGGATGCGGCGCCCACCTCCATGCGCTGCGACGCACGGCCATCGGCCCCTTTCGAGTAGAGGACGCCGAACCGCTCGGGGAGCTGGGCGCGGGACCCATTGCCCTGCGTGCCCCGTTGGACGCGGTCAGCCATCTCCCGCGAGTCCGCGTCGATGCGGAGGCCCGCGACCGGGTCGCTCACGGGCGTCCCTTTCAGGGATCGGCCCCCAGGCCAGGACCCGTTGCCGTCGTCGACGACGGTGGGCTCATCGCCATTGCCGAACCCGACGATGGCCTCCTCAAGCCACGGGTCGTGCTGGTCGGATGAACCTCGCACCCCTCCCGCCCGACGGCCGGGGCACCGTGGTGACTGTGGGAACCTTCGACGGCGTTCACCTGGGACATCGCAAGGTGCTGCGCGAGATTGCGCTCAGGGCAAACCGAACGGACCGTCGCAGCGTCCTGGTCACGTTCGAACCGCACCCCATGGAGGTCGTCAATCCGCAGGCGGCGCCTCCACTCCTCACGCTCGCCAAAGAGCGTCGAGAGGTCCTCGCGCAGTGCGAGCTGGACGTGGTGGTGTTTCTGACCTTCACGACGGAGCTATCGAAGTACAGCCCCGAGGCCTTTGTTCGGCTCCTGTTGGAGCGGTTCCGGATGAAGGAGCTGGTCATCGGATACGACCACGGTTTCGGGCGGGGGCGAACCGGGGATGTCACCGTCCTTCGCGCTTTGGGGGAGAAGCTGGGTTTCGCGGTGGATGTCGTGGCGGAGGTGGATGTCGATGGCCGCCCGGTCTCCTCGACGCTGGTGCGCCGGGCGGTGGGAGGGGGAGACCTCGACACTGCCCGCAAGCTGCTGGGGCGTCCCTACTCCGTGTTCGCTCGTGTCGTCCGCGGCGCGGGGCGGGGGAAGGCGATTGGGTACCGGACCATCAACCTCGACGTCCAGGATCGCCGGAAGCTCCTCCCTCCCGACGGGGTATATGCGGGGCGAGCGGAATGGGCCGGTGGGACGGCGGCTTGCATGCTGCATCAGGGCCCCAGACCCACGTTCGGTGAGAACGAGCGATCCCTCGAGGCTCATCTGTTCGATGTCGATGCCGACCTCTACGGTCAGGAGATCAAGCTGTCCTGGATCAGTCGGCTGCGAGACGTCATGGAGTTTCCCTCAGGGGAAGCACTCAAGCGTCAGTTGGACAAGGACTTCGCCGCTGCCCGTCTTGCGTTGACACGCTCGGGCAGCTTCAGTAGACATTAGGGCCTTTCAAACCCTTTGGGACCAATGTTCTCTACGATCAAAGGCCGACTGGCCGTCATCCTGGCACTCGTCGCTGTGAGCGTATGGTCGCTCATTCCGCGCGACGTCACCATCCGCGAACGCGACGAAGACGGACGAATGCGCGACGTCGTCGTGAAGCGCGTGCCCCTCAAGCAGGGATTGGATCTCCGCGGGGGCATCCACCTGGCGCTGGAGATCGACGAAAGCGCCGGACAGCCCATTGACCGTGCCGAGGCACTGGAGCGCGCGCTGACGGTCATCCGAACGCGTGTCGACGAGTTTGGGGTCGCGGAGCCGTTGATCCAGAAGATTGGCGACGACCGGATCGTCGTGGAGCTCGCCGGCATCGACGACCCGGCGCGGGCCAAACAGATCGTGCAGCGATCCGCGTTCCTGGAGTTCCGAATCGTCGATATGGAGCAGCGCTTCCAGAACGCGCTGCCGGAGATTGACGGCGCCCTCGTTCAGGCTGGCGTGCGAGCCGCTCCGGATGCGGCGCCCCAAGGGCAAACCCAGCTCGAGCAGCTGCTCGGGACGGACACGACGGTTGAGGAGGACACGACGGCGGCGGACACGACCTTCTCGCTGAACGAGCCCGGTCCCCTCAGCACCTACCTGTTCAACGGATCCATCCCCGGCGAGTTCCTCGTTCCCGAGGAAGACTTTCCACGCGTCGACAGTCTGATCCGATTGCCCGACGCGCAGCGGGCCGTCCCCCGGGGACTGGAGCTGGTTTGGGCGATGGAGCCAGTCTCGCAGGGGGCCCGGTCGTACCGCGGTCTGTATGCCGTGGATCGGCGCCCCATCATCACCGGCGAGTACCTGGCCGACGCCCGCGCGACGATCGACCAGCTCAACAATCAGGCAATCGTCCAGTTCGAGTTGACGCGAGGCGGGGGCCGGATCTTCCAGCGGGAAACGGGACGTCACGTCAACGACTACATGGCCATCATGCTGGATGGCCGGGTCCATCGTCAGCCGCCGGTGATCCGATCGCAGATCGGGCGTCGAGGACAAATCGAGCTGGGGAGTGCCAGTCTGCAGGAAGCACAGGATCTGGCCCTCGTCCTCCGGGCGGGAGCCCTCCCGGCTCCCATCCAAATCGTCGAGGAGCGTACGGTCGGGCCGAGTCTCGGACACGACTCGATCATTCAGGGGCGCCGAGCCGCGATGATCGCGGCGATCACCGTCATCGTGGTGGTCGTCGCGTACTACCGGTTGTCGGGAATCCTGGCGGTGGTCGCGCTCGTGTTCTACGGGCTCTTCACCCTCGGCGGCCTCGCCATGTTCGGGGCCACGCTCACCTTGCCCGGGCTCGCCGGGTTCGCGCTCTCCATTGGGATGGCGGTGGACGCCAACGTGCTGATCTTCGAGCGCATCCGGGAGGAGGTCGCCCACGGCAAGTCGAGTCGGCTCGTCGTCGATGACGGTTTCCGGCATGCGATGCCCGCCATCATCGATTCGAACATCACGACCGTATTGACGGCCCTCTTCCTCTTCCAGTTCGGGACGGGACCGGTGAAGGGCTTCGCCATCACGCTCATCGTGGGCATCTTCGCGTCTTTCCTCACGGCCGTGTTCGTGACGCGGACGCTGTTCCTCATCTGGCTCCAGACGGGCCACGCCACGAAGGAATTGTCCATCTAATGATCCGCATCTTCGCGAACGCCAATTACGATTTCCTCTCAGTCCGCAAGACCGCCTACATCATTACCGCGGCCATCGCGATACCCGGCCTGCTCCTGCTGGCGATCCGCGGAATGAACGAGAGCATCGAGTTCACCGGCGGCACGCTCATTCAGATTCGGGCGGCAGATACTTCGATGAGCACCGCCGCCATTCGGGGCGCGCTCCAGCGCGGAGGGATCGAAGGACCGGAGATTCAGACCTTCGGCGCCACGAACGAGTTCGTCATTCGCGCCCGGCTCCAGGCGGGCACAGGGAACAATCAATCGACCCAGGAGACCACCACGGCGGTCGAGACCGCCTTAACGGAGGCGTTCGGCGTCGAGCGCTACGAAACCGTCCGGACCGAGGCCGTGGGACCGAAAGTCGGAGGCGAGCTCCGGCAGAAGGCGATGTTGGCGATCCTTCTCTCGTTCGGCGTGACGCTCCTCTATCTCGCGTTCCGGTTCGAGTGGCGATTCGGGGTGGCCGCGGTCGCAGCGACTGTCCACGATATCGTGGCCGGTGTCGCGTTCATCGCGCTCATGAATCTCGAGGTGTCGTTGGTGGTCGTGGCAGCCGTGCTCACCATCGTCGGGTACTCGCTCAACGACACGATCGTGGTGTTCGACCGGGTGCGGGAGAATCTGCGGAAGTACAAGCGCGAGAACCTCTATGCCATCCTCAATCGGAGCGTGAACGAGACACTCCCCCGCACGCTCCTCACGGGGGTAACGACCCTCGCGGCGACGGTCGCCCTCTTGATCTTCGGCGGCCGGGTCATCCACGGATTCGCGTGGATCATGACGTTCGGCATAATTATCGGGACATTCTCCTCGATCTACATTGCCTCGCCGGTGCTCTTGGCTATCGAGCACCGCTGGCCGGGCGAGGACGCCCGTGGGGCGAAGAGCATACTTCCACGCGGCGCCACCGTGTCCGGCTGATGCCGAACAGCAACTGAGCGCAGTGCTCGTCGACACGCACTGTCATCTGACCGATTCGCGGTTCGACGCGGACCGTCATGCGGTCCTCGAGCGTGCCAAGGAAGCCGGCATCGCGCACGTCATTGTCATAGCCGATTCCGTCGCGACCACGGAGCGCGCCGTTCGGCTCGCGCGAGACTTCCGGCTGTCGGCGACAGCGGGCGTTCATCCCCACGAGGCCTCCACCTGGTCGCCGGAGACCGCCGCGTGCATCGACGCCGCGCTGGACGACCCGAGCGTCGTGGCGGTTGGGGAGACCGGTCTGGACTATCATTACGACCACTCGCCACGCGACGTTCAGCGTCGGGCGTTCGCCGCCCAACTCGAACTCGGTGGGCGCCATCGGTTGCCGGTCGTTGTGCATTCACGATCAGCCGACCACGATATGGCGGCTATGCTGCGGGATACGGAAGCCGCCGTTGTGCTCCATTCGTTCAGCGCGGGCCCCCAGGTGCTCGACATCGCCCTCGAGTCTGGCGCATACGTGTCTTTCAGTGGCATGGTGACCTTCCGGTCGTGGAACGACACCAGAGCGGTCACCGAGGTTTCCCGAGACAGGATCCTGGTCGAGACCGATGCCCCGTACCTGGCACCCGTCCCGCATCGCGGGAAGCGGAATGAGCCAGCCTTGGTTCGCGAGGTGGCTGCGCGTGTTGCCGAGCTACGAGATGTCGCGCTGGCGGAAGTCGCCGAGCAAACCACGGCCAACGCCGTTCGCTGTTTCGGTCACTCGATCACTCAACCCTCCTAGCCTGCGATGCCTACAAGCAGCGTTCCTTCGGATATTGCGATCGCCCAAGCAGCCAATCTGCGACCGATCGTGGACGTCGCGGCCGATCTGAGTCTCCCCGCAAGTGCGCTCGTTCAGTACGGGGACTACAAAGCCAAGATCCGCCTCGACACCGTCGCGGACCGGCCGCCAAGGGGACGGTTGGTGCTCGTCACGGGCATCAACCCCACCGCAGCCGGTGAAGGGAAGTCGACGGTCACGGTCGGCGTGGCTGAAGCGCTGCGCCTGATGGGCCACAATGCCATCGTCTGTCTGCGAGAGCCGAGCCTCGGTCCGGTCTTCGGCATCAAGGGTGGGGCTGCCGGCGGTGGGTACGCCCAGGTCGTCCCGATGGAAGACATCAACCTGCATTTCACGGGCGATTTCCACGCCATCACCAGCGCCCACAACCTCCTGTCCGCGCTGCTCGACAACCACCTTCAGCAGGGCAATCGCCTCGGGCTCGATCAGCGACGAATCACCTGGCCGCGCGCCCTCGACATGAACGACCGGTCGCTGCGGAACGTCATCGTCGGGCTGGGGGGCGTACTTGGCGGAATCCCCCGCCAAGAGCGGTTCGTCATCACCCCTGCCAGCGAAATCATGGCGATCCTCGCGCTCGCCAGAGACCTCGAGGATCTCGGGGAGCGGCTCGGCCGGATCGTCGTGGGGATGACCGTCGACAAGACACCCGTGCGCGCGCACGACCTCGAGGCTGCGGGTGCGATGACCATGTTGCTCAAGGACGCCCTGGCTCCCAACCTCGTCCAGACGCTGAACGGAGGGCCCGCGCTCGTCCACTGCGGCCCGTTCGCCAACATCGCGCACGGTTGCAACTCCCTGATCGCCACCGAGACTGCCCTCAAGCTCGGCGACATCGTCCTCACCGAGTGCGGCTTCGGGGCCGACCTCGGCGCCGAGAAGTTCTTCGACATCAAGTGCCGCGTCGGGGAGCTTCGGCCGGAGGCGGCGATCATCGTCGCCACCCTTCGTGCCCTGAAGCTCCACGGAGGCGTCCCCAAGAACGGACTCAGCGAGCCGAACCCCACCGCGGTGGAGCGGGGCCTCGAGAATCTCAGCCGCCACGTGGAGAACGTCGCGAAGTTCGGTGTGCCCACCGTCGTCGCGCT
>JBDHDH010000088.1:0-15515 GCA_039591615.1 Gemmatimonadota bacterium
GCTTTGTAGAACACGCACTTGTGCGTGTGGCCGAGCGGCTGAAGGCGGCGGTTTGCTAAACCGTTATAGGGTTAATAGCCCTATCGGGGGTTCGAATCCCCCCCTCTCCGTAGAACCACTACCGGTGCTCAACGGCGCCAACCCTCCTCCGCCCATGGCTCTCGGGGATGGGCGAGCCCGTTCCTTCGCGATCCTCGCACCCAGCGAGCGCCTTTGCACATCAGATGAATCTCGGCCTACCGCACATCAAACGGGGCCTGGTCGCCTTTTGGACCCTCTGGTCTTCGCTCATCCTCGCCAGCAACCTCGCCGACGGCTTACGATCGCTGGGGTTGCCGCCGACCGGCTTCCCTTTTGCGTCCGGCAACTACTTCGGCGATCGTGGACGTGACTCAGATCTATGGCACCGCGCCCATTCTCGCCGCGGCCCTCTTTACAGGTGTCCTGGGATGGGATGCCCTCAATGCCTTCCTGTTTTGGCGGGCCACGGCAGATGGGGAGAGCCTGAGGGCCGGCCGGTTCGGAAAGGTGGACACGGCGTTCGCCGTAGGTCTCGGGTTGTGGGCAGTGATGATGCTCGCGGACGAGTTCTTTCTGAGCTTCAAGGTCGGGCCCTTCGAGCAGACGCATCGCTCGATCTTCGTCGGGATGCTCGTGTCGTTCCTCGCCGTGCGGCTTCTGCCGCGCGACTAATGCGATTCGAGTCAGAGCGCCGGCGAACGCAGGTCGCCGCACGTCGCACGGGCTTGCGCGGCTAGTAGCGCAATCCTATGGTGGAGAATGTCCGCAGAGGGTGGCCACCGTCGTGCCAGGAACGGGATGAGAGAAAGCAGCCAGGCACACTGGGGCGCCCCGTGTTCGTAGACCTCCCCCGAGCATGACTCAACTTCGCGTCCGCTTTGCCCCATCCCCCACGGGCTATCTGCACGTGGGAGGTGCTCGTACCGCCCTTTTCAACTGGCTGCACGCACGCCGCGAAGGCGGAAGGTTTCTCCTGCGAATCGAGGACACCGACAAAGAGCGCTCCTCAGAGGAGCACGTCCGCGTGATCCTCGAGGGCCTCGGGTGGCTGGGACTCGATTGGGACGAGGAAGTCGCCTTTCAGAGCGCCGGCCTCGACCGGCATCAGAAGCTGGCCCGCCAGCTCGTGGAGCAGAACAAGGCTTTCGCGCATGACGGCGCCATTCGATTCCGGATGCCTCGCGCCGAGCTCGCCTGGGACGACGTGGTGTACGGGCCGATCAGCTTTCATGGCCGGGACCTCGTCGATTGGGTCATTCTGCGGTCGGACGGATCGCCCACCTACAACTTCAGCGTGGTCGCCGACGACATTGAGATGGGGATCACGCTGGTGATGCGCGGGGACGACCACATCTCCAACACGCCCAAGCAGATCGCCGTGTATCAGGCCCTCGGGCACGAGCCGCCGCGTTTTGCCCACGTCCCGATGATTCACGGGACGGACGGGAAGAAGCTCTCCAAACGCCACGGCGCCATGGCCGTGGGCGACTACCGGAAGATGGGAATCCTCGCTGGTGGCCTGCGCAACTTCCTAGCGCTCCTGGGCTGGAACCCTGGCGGTGACCGTGAGCTCTTCTTCGACATCGCGGAGCTCGTCGACGCGTTCACGCTGGACCGAATTCAGAAGAAGAGCGCCATCTTCGACCCCAAGAAGCTCGAATGGCTGAACGGCCAGCACCTGAGCCACACCTCACCCGAGCACCTCCTCCCCCTCGTGCTGCCGCATCTGGCCGAGAAGAGCTTCGACGTGGACGGCGTGGCTACTTCCCGACTCCTCGAGGTCATCGAAGTGGTGCGAGAGCGATCCCGAACCACGTTGTTTCTCGCCGAGCAGATGGCAGTGCGCCTGGATCGCAGCTTTGTCCGCCTGGACGAGAAGGCGGGAAGAACCGTGGGGAAGGATCCCGATGGCTTCCGGGTCGGGCTGACCGCGGTGTGTGAGCGTTTGATGGGCCTGGCGGCGTCGGCGTGGGAGCCGGACCGCTTGGAAGCCGAGCTCCGTCCCCTAGCCGACGAGCTGGGCGTCGCGGCCGGCAAGGTGTTTCAACCAATCCGTATCGCCCTCACCGGCACGACCGTGTCGGAGCCCGTCAATGTCCTGCTGTCGATCGTGGGAAAAGAAGAGAGTCTGGTGAGACTGGAGGCCGCGAAGGAGTGGGCGACCCGCCCTCCCCCGTCCGCCCCACCCGGTGAGCAGTGAGCAGTAAGCAGTAAGCGGGTAGTGGTAAGCAGGTGGTGCGAAGGCTAGGAATTGTGCAGGCCGTATGTTCTCACTGCTCACTGCTCACCGCTCACCGCTCACTGGCGGGGCGGCGGGGCGGGCGGCTACGGCACCACCGTATCCCGCGCGGCCTCCCGCCGCGCCCGTTCCGCCGCCCGCTCGGCATCCCGCCGCCGCCGGACATCCTTGATATACCGCTTGAAATCGTCGGAGCTCTCCGCACGGCGCTCGGCCTGAATGATGATGCTCCGAATGCGCTGGAGCTCCTGGTTGCGTTTCGCTTCGTCGTAGTTGCCTTGCGGGAACGGCAGCAGTGCAAGCAACGCCGTGGGGAGCTTGAGACCGCCCAGATAGATCCACTTGGAGTCGATACCCCAGGTCTTACCGTCGATTTCCGATGTCCACGTAGGCGCCGCGGGCGCCGCGAAGCTGTCCCGCGGCATGCTGTCGATGAACGCGAGGATACGTTCCTGCAACGCACTGTCGATCCGTGCGGTGTGCGCCGCGACACTGGGCGAAGGGCCAATCACTCCGAGCTCCACCTCGAGGGGTCGGACCCACACACGTCCCTGGGCAAACGACGGCCCGATCACGCGGTCGGTGCCGATCACCATCGCGCTGTCTGATGACGGGGGAATCCCCACCGGGACTTCCCGCGGCGCGACGATGGTGGCCACGCGGCCCGTATCGGAGCGCTGGACCGAGCGGACCCGGGGAACGGGGACGCTCGGCCGGGTTGCCGTCGGCACCTGAGGTGGGCCCGGAACGGTTTGCAGCTCGAACTCCCGCTGCTCCGCCACATCGATTGGCGCGAGCTGAATGAGGGTTGGCTGCCGGCGCTCCAGATAGGTCCGCCCAGCACCGACAACCATGACCACGAGGATCATCCCGTGCACGATGACGCTGGCCATCGTCCACCACGGCTTCGGCCGCTCGGGAGGCGGAAGGAGAAGCCTAAGCTCGCGCACCCACCACTCCCATGCGCTCGAGCGTTCGCCCGATCCGAGCGATCGCCTCCCGATAGGCGACGAGGCCCATCTGGAACCCGTATCGGCTCATGCGGGGCTCTGCCGCCGCGCGGTGGAGCGCATCCACCGCCACGTCCGGCGGCGGAAGCTCCGCATCGCCCACGCTCAGATCGATGACGTCCCTTCCGTCGGCAAGCACGCGGCGCTCGATGGCTGCAAGCTCTGCCACCGGGTACACGGGCAGGCGCGCCATGCGTTCGACGGGGATGTTCACGCTGGCGCTCCCATCCCGTGGCGGGCGAAGAACTCCTCGACGCGTCCCCGGACCTCCGACCAGGGACCCACCACCCGGGCCGCCGGCGGCAGAGAGTCGAGGAGGATCTGGCCGTAGTTTCGGTTCACGATGCGAGGATCCATGAGTATCACAGCGCCGATGTCGGACCGTGTGCGAATCAACCTACCGAATCCTTGTTTGAGCTTGAGCGCCGCGAGGGGCAAGAGGTAATGCCTGAAACCATCTAGACCCTGCTGCACCAGTGCTTCTACCCTGGCAGCTGTCAAGGGCTCCGTCGGAACCTTGAAAGGAAGTTTAGCCAGGACCAGCACCCGAAGTGACGGTCCGGGCACGTCCACGCCTTCCCAGAAGCTATCGGTCCCCAGCAGGACCGCGTTGCCGGCTTCGCGGAAGCGCCGCAGCAGATGGTCACGCTGCCCCTCTCCCTGCACCAACAAGGGCCAGCGCGCACCGATGCTGTTGCGCAGATGTGCCCCCGCTCGCCGCAACGCCGCATGGCTCGTGAACAGGACGAACATGCCACCGTCCGACGCGTGGGCGAGCTCCATCACCGCCTGCACGACGGCTCCGTGGTGCCCCGCTTCGTCAGCACGCGGGTCCGGGGTGTTCGTTGGAACTGCGAAGACACACTGCTGCCCGTACTCGAACGGCGACGGCAGGATCTCGGCGTATCGGACGGGGTCGGGCGGTTGCGAGAGCCCCACCCGATCCGCGAGGAACGCGAAGTCCCCCCCGACCGCCAGCGTCGCGCTCGTCAAGACTACCGTTTCCACCCGATCAAAGAGCGCGTCGCGAAGCATGGGCGCGAGGTCCAGCGGAACGGCAGCCAGCGCGATCGGGAACGGAAGCTGTCCCACCGGCCGTTGACCGCGGCGCTCGAGCCACCGTACGAGTGAGGCACCCGCTTGCGGCCGCAGCGCCAGGAGCACGCCGTCGACCACGGCCTGCAACCGGCGAACCACCCCCCGCAATTCCTGCAACAGCTGCGACCGACGGTCCGGTTCCTTATCCAGCTCCAGCCGGTCGGCGACGGTCTCGACTCCGTCCCGGAGCCGACTCAGACCGGCCACGAGATTGTCGACGGCCACGTCGAGTCCCGATCGCCAGATGGGGTCGTCTCCGAAGGAGTCGTCCAAGCGAAGCACATTGGCCTCGCCCGCGACGAGGACATCGGCGAGCAAACGAAACATGCGATCGGCGTACTCCCGTGTCTCCGCGACCGCCGGCAGGAGCGCCGCGCGCAGCAACTCCACCGTGGCCGCGCTGAGCATGTCCTCCTGGAGCCTGAGGTCGCTGAGGAGCGTCGGGATGAGCCCTCTCCCGTTGCGCTCCAGGCGAGCCAGTAGTCTGGACACTCCACGAGACGTCACCTGGTTCCCCAGGTGATGCGCGGCCGTGTCTTCCAGATGGTGCGCCTCGTCGACGATGAGCCGGCGATAGGGCGGCAACACGGCGGCGTCTTGCCAGTTGTCCTGCACCCGCCGAATGGCCAGGTCCGCCGCCAAGAGATGGTGGTTGACGACGATGACATCCGCGTCAGCCGCACGCCGCCGAGCCTCGAAAACAAAGCAGCGGTCGAAATGGGGGCACTCGAGTCGCGTGCAGAGGTCGGGCTCGGCAGCAATCTCGTCCCACACCTCGGGCGACGGGGGATCCGGAAGATCCGCCAACGAGCCATCGGTGGTCCGGTCCGTCCAGGCGACGAGCGCCTCGAGCTCCCGTTGCCGCTCGGGCTCGAGAAGCCAAGCCTGTCCGCCATGAGCCAGCCGCACGCGCGAGATGCAGACGTAGTTCCGCCATCCCTTGAGCAGCGCGAAGGTGGGGTGCCGCTCACCGTCCGCATACGCCCGGACGAGGAGGGGGAGGTCTTTGCCGACGAGCTGCTCTTGGAGGTTGATGGTGTTGGTGGAGACGATGGTGCGCTCGCCGTTCAGCCGAGCCCAGGATATCGCGGGAACGAGATACGCGAACGACTTCCCGATGCCCGTTCCCGCCTCCAGTAGTGACACGCCACCCTCGTTGTACGTGTCGGCGACGTACGCCGCCATGTCGCGCTGGCTCGGACGGTCTTCGAAGCTGGGCACGATTCGAGCCGCTCGCCCGCCAGGCCCGAGTGCATCAGCTGTCTCCACGGCGTCCAGCGACCGATACGCTCGCGCCTGAGGAACCTCAACGACCACGTAGAGCGACGTGGCTTCGTTGTCGATGATCCCGAACCCGATGCCACCGTCGTGAAGACGGACCGCCACGTGCAGATCGGCCTGCGAAGGCTCGAGGACGCCGCTGGGATGATTGTGCAGTACCATCTCGCCTCGCTGCGCGACTCCCGGAAGCGCCAGGACCGCGTCCACCGTACCGCGAGCCACCGGCCGGACAGCGACGACGGTCCCGTGCCCATCCAGCTCGGCCACGAAGGACACCTCCCGACCCCCGGCCGCCGCAATCTCGTCGGCCAGGCGTACGCGCATCTCGGGACTGAGCTCGGTCACGTCTTGAGTTCGCGCTTCTTTGCGGCGGGAAAGAGCACGTTGTTGAGGATGAGGCGATACCCCGGGGAGTTCGGATGGAGGGAGAGATCCGTCGGTGGATCACCGATCTGGTGCTGTGGGTCTTCCGGGTCGTGCCCGCCGAGAAACGTCCACGTTCCCTGGCCGAAGTCGCCGTGAATGTACTTGACCCACGGGGCTCCCTGCTCGTCGGCGAGCACGGTCACGCCCGGCTTGAGACGAGCCCGATTGAAGGACGTGGTGAGACCGTAGAAGTCCGGCACGATGTCGCGATGATTCTGGACCAGCATCGCGGGCACGGGATCGATCTTGGCGCTGAACCCGAAGAGCCGAAACGCGCCGAGGGGCTGCCGGCGAGCCGGATTGTTGACCTGATGGCCGTCGATGTCGGAAAAGCTCGCGATGGCCGGGGAGATCTCGAGCTGGACACCCTCGAACGCGAAGGTGCCATCCCACTGTAGCTGTGCGGAGGCGTCGGGATCCATCGGCGTTCCGTCACTGTACTGGGCAGCCACGTCCACGTTCTTCGCTGCCAGCGCGATCTCCAGCGTCTCCGTGGCCGTGCACATCGCGAACAGAAAGCCCCCTTCCTCGACGTACCGCGCGATCTCCGCGGCGACCCCTTTCTTGAGAGCCGCCACCGTGGCAAATCCGAGATTGCGGGCCATCCGTACGTTCTGCTGCACCATTTCCCGAAGCCAGCTGCTTCCACTGTACGTAAGGAAGAACTTGGAGAACTGACCCGTGAAATCCTCGTGATGCAGGTGCAACCATTCGTACTCGCGGAGCTTCCCGCCGGCGACCTCCGCGTCCCAGATCTGGTCGTATTCGATGCCGGCGTATTGCAGCGCCATGGTCACCGCGTCGTCCCAGGGCGCGGCGCTGGGCGGCGCGTAGACCGCCACCTTGGGGGCTTTCTCCAAGGGCACGGCGTCCATGTTGCTGCCTTCGATGACACCCCGAATGTCCACGACCTGGCCGCCCGACACCTGCTCGCTCACCACGCCCGCCAGCGCCGCATCGCGACGAACCTGCTCGCTGCTTGGGAGGAGAAAGCTGCCGCCCCGGTAGTTCAGCAACCACTCCGCCTGCCCACCACGCTTGAGGGCACGAAACGTCACGCCGTAGGCCTTGAGATGGTCCGCCTGCCGATCGTCCATGGGGATGAGCATGGAGTCAGCGGACCGACGGGACGGCTGGCCGGCGAACAGCCAATCGCGGCCGCCGGGCTGTCGGCCCGCCCGCCCCGAGCCCGGCATCGCCAGCGCAGCGACCGCTCCCAAGAAATCCCGTCGCCTCACGACCTCGGCACCATCCCCTTCAGCTGGTCCAGAAATCGCCGGGCCTGCGGAACCACGGCACTCTCCGCATGATTGAGAATCAGGTTCTCGAGCAGCCGTACCGCATCATCGTTCCGCCCCAGCTTCGCAGAGGATACCGCCAAGGCGTACTGGGCGGCGGGCGCCGATGGGCCGTCGGCGTCCACCGCGAGAGCGTCGAGCAGCAACCCCTCGGCTCGCTCGTAGTCGCCCGTCTGCAGCGCCAACTCGCCGGCGAAGCCCAGCACCGCCGCCCGGCCACCTCGCGCCGGCAGTCGTTCAGCCGCGTCCGCCAGTTCCCGGACCGCCCGGGCCGTATCCCCTCTCCCCAGACGTTGAAGGGCCGAGCCCAGCTTGGGCACCGTATCGCGCGTCACCCGCTGGATGAGGGCCAGCACCTGCGTGCGCCGCGTCGCTTCCTCCCGCGACTGCGCATAGGGCCCGGCAGCTCGAAAGCGCTCCGTCGCCCCTGCCAAATCGCCACGATACAGTGCGATCCAGCCCATCACCGCTTGCACGCCCACGCTCGAGTCATTGGTGATGAGGCGCTCGGCCCGCTCCAGCTCACCCTCACGGACCCTGGCCCAGGCCAGTTTCTCCCGCAACCGCGCCTCATCTTCACCTCGCATGCTCCTCGCCCACTGCCGAAACAGCTCCTCGGCCTCCTCCGCCCGTCCCGCGTCGGCCAACACCCGAATCAGGGCCGCCATCGTGGCCGCGGCATCACTGCGCTGCTCTCGGGGATCCAGCGATACACCTCCGAGCATCCGCTGCGCGGCGCGAAGCTCCCCCGCGTCCGCGAAGGCCTGGGCAGCCTCCAGCCGCGCGCGTTCCGCCTCCGCGCCGCTCGTGAGCTCAGCCAGCCGCGCCAACGCGAAGCCCCGCGCGCGAGCCCCACCCAACGTGCGTACCTGACGTGCCCGCTCCGCGAACTGCGACAGCATCGCGATGGCCGCCGAACGATCCTCGGGCAACGCACTGTCCATGAGGGACCACGCCTCCTCCGCCCGGCCCCAGGTGAGCAAGAGGTCGGCGGCGAAGCGGCGGTCGATTCCTGCCGATTGCCCGCGGTCTAGCAACCCCAGCATCCGCGCCCGAAGATGCTCCGGCGCCTCGCGCAGCGAAGCCACCGCCGCGGGCAGAAGGGTCTCGTCCATCCGCACCGCCCGGCGCCATCCTTCCGTGGCCGCTACCCACTCCTCGGCAAAGGCAAGCACCTCCGCAACCTCTCGGGCCAAGGCTCCTTCCCCCAAGCGAGCCTGACCCTCACGCAAGACCTCCTGCGCGCGGGGAATGCGACCCTGCTGCGCCAGCCAGATCGCCCACTGCCGGTATGGCGCCGGACTCTCCGGTGCCGCTTCCATCCACTGCGCGATCACCGCCTCGACGCTGTCCCCCTGTTCCTTGGCGTTCCAGACCCGGATCTGCAGCTCGCGCACGAACTCGCTCGTCGGAGCGGCGGCCGCGGCCGCGGCGAGATACGGGACGAGGGAATCGACGCGGCCGAGCCGAGTATAGATCCGCTCCAACCCGAGCAGAGCCTGGAAGTTCACCGGCTCCGCCTGCAGGTGGTCCCGATAGAGTACGATGGCATCCTCGTAGCGACCGCGTTGCTCCAACTCGCGCGCGTTGCGGACGAGATCGGTCTGCGCCGTCAGGGGACCGGCCCCCATGAGCCAGACCGCGAGGAGGGCCGAAACGTTACGGCCGCGCATCGTTCAACCGTCGGAAGTAGTCCAGGATGAGTCGCCGCTCCTCCGGTGAGAGACTCCGGAGCTCGTCCCACGTCGGGTAACGGAATCGCGGGCCCTCTCCCACGACGGCTGGGCCGACGGGCGGACGCCGGATCAGCGCGGGATCGGCCGTCTCGCTCATGCGCTCTTTGCGCTCGTCTTCTTCGTCCTTGCGCATGGTGCGTCCCGCGTCGAGCAAGCGGTGATACAGGCGTTCCTGCCGTTCCACCGTTTCCCGCTCGAGACGGCCCGCTTCCAAGTCGCCGGCGATCTCCCGTGCCTCGTCGGCCAATTCATCGGCGCCGCTCACATCACCTTGGGCGTTCATCCGGTCGAGCTCATCCGCCAGAGCCCGCTGCTGGTCGGCCATCGCGCGGAGCTGCTGCATCAGTTGATCGCCACCCATCGAGATGAGCGGCTGCATCTGCCCGGTCTGACTGTTGATGGCGCCCTGTTGCTCGGCGAGTTGCGCCATGCGCTCGAGCGCCTCCTGAAGCCCCGATCCGGACTGCGCACCCGCCACCTCGCTTCGCGTCCGGAGCAGCGCATGGGCGACGGCGTTCAGCGCATCCACCGCCTGCCCTGCCCGCTCACCCGCCTGTCGCGAGTTGGGGACCGGTCGCTGAAGCTGCTCGAGCACCTGGTCCATCCGGAGCTTGGCGAACCCGAGGGCGGCACCCAGCTGCGGTGACACCAGGGCGTTCTTCCCGGCGGCGGACTGAACCCGTTCGATGACCCGATCGACCCCATCGCGCACCGCCGCCTGCTCGCCCCGTAGCTCGCCTCCCGTCTCCCCACGCTCGAGACGCTGCGATACGTCCTCCTGCCGCTGCGCCAGGTCTGCGGCCTCCACCAGCGCACGATCCATGGCATCCAGCACCTCCTGCTGCCAGGCCTGCCGCGCCGCATCCCGTTGCTCCCGGAGCTGATCGCTCAGCGGATCGAGCTGCTCGCTGGCCGACTGGCCGGACTGCTGCGCACCCCGCTGCTGGCCCTGCTGGGCCTGACGGGACGCCTGCCGCATGTGCTGTGACGCGTTGCTCGCCTGATCACCCGCCTGGTCGAGAGCCGAGCCCACCTGGCCCAATGTGTCGAGCACATTCCCGAGCTCGCCGAGTTGCTGGGCCAAGGAGTCCGCACGCTCCGCCAGCTCCCGCTCTGCTTCCGCCAGCACGTCGTTGAGCCCCCGTTCGGCGTCGCGATTCCACTCCCGTTGGAGCCGGGCGAGCTCGTCGGCGTCCTGAGCCAGCGTCGTCATCTCCCCTTCGATGGCCGCGCGCTCGAACAGCTCGCGACCGCGCTCCAGTTCCTCGCGCAGTTCCTGCGCTGCCTTGGCGAGCTCTTCCAGCGCCTCGCGAACCCCTGTGGCGTCGAGCCGTTCCAGTGCCTCGCGCAGCGCCTCCAATCGCTGGGCGATCTCTTCGGTGACTGCCCGGTCGAGAAGCTCCTGCAGGTCGCGGAGCTGGCGCTGAAACTCGGGATCCGTCAGCCCGGCGTTCCACGCGGCTTCTTGAAGCTCCCGCAACTCATCTCGCAGCTGGCCGGCCCGATCCAGGGCCTGCTGCTGCCGATCTGCCAGCTCCCGCGCGCGTTCCACCGAACTGAACGGCAGCTGGTCGGCCGGCGGTGCATTTCCCGGCGTCGAGCGATCCGACTCGCCTCGCTCGCGCTCGGCAGCCAAGTCCTCGATGCTCCGGGCGAGCTCCCGCTGCGCGGCCGTGAGCGAGTCGGCACCCGCCGCGATCGATTCCGTTGCCCTCCGCATGGCCTGGCGGAGCTCAGCCATCGAAGGAAGCCGCAGCCTGTAGGTGCGACTCTCTCCCACCTGCCCCTCCGGTGAGTTGTCGGTCGCACGCACGTTGAAGTAGGCCGTGTCACCCGGAAGGAATCCCCTCCCGTTGAGATCGAGCACCCACTGCAACACCGCGCGCTCAGGGCCACCGTCCGGAAGCCCGATGGACTCGGTCGACGGCTGGCGACGCTCACCGACCCGAGTGACCCGCCAGCTCACCAACTCCACCTTGCTCAGTGCGTAGTCGTCGCGGGCGTCGATCACGAGAGGAAGCGTCAGGGAGATCGGAGCCGTGGTGTCGGCACCGGGGACGGGCACGGTTACGACGGGGATGCTGTCGGGTACGGCGATGACGTTGAGCTCGGGGGGCACCTCGTCCAGCGAGTCCCCTCCCAGCGGCGTCGCCAGCAGACGCCAACGCCCGCTCTGCCGGATGACCAGCCCGCCTCGGAACGTCCTCCCTTCGGTGGTGAGCGGCACCGTCGCATCGCCTCGTCGCCAGACGACCTCCCCCAGCTCGACGGTAGCCTGCCCTCGAGCGGCGATCCGGGTCCCCACCGGAAGCAACACCGGATCCGGACCCGGCATGAGAGGCTCATCCGGACGCTCCAGGTACTCGGGATAGCGGGCTACGAGTTGGAGCTCGGCCAGGAACGCGGGCAGTGCCACGCGCACGTGCACCGTGTCTGAGGATACGCCGTCGCTCACGGCACGGAGATAGCGGTCCGCCTCCAACGGACCCAGCACCGCGGTCGCCCGGCCTACCGTATCCAAGACCAATGTCCGCCCATTCCAGGGGTCTCCGGGAGCCCGAGACCAGAGCGTGGCGGTGCGCCGTCCCGGCGCCCTCACCTCCAGCAGGATGCTTTCCCCGCGGCGCACCTCGGCTCGGTCGACGGTGAGCGAAACCGAGCCGGCTCGCATCCCAACGAGGGAGAACGGACGCCAGAACGGGCTCGGCTGATCGCCTCGGACCGAGGCATAGAAGAGCGCGGCACCGACGGTCAGGGTGAAGGCGCCCAGCCAGAGCGACCTGGCGGCCTCTCCCCGAACGCCTGAGAGGGCGGTTCGTCCCCGCCGTTCCAGCAACCCGACGGCGCGGCGATCGGCGGCACGGGCGAGGGAAGACGACCCTGCGGTCGGCTCCCACGCCGCGGCACCCCCGATGGAGCCGCGGCGCAGCCCCTCGGACCGCTCCACTTCGCTAGCCAAGAACGAGACAGCGCTGCGGCGGGCGCGACGGCGATACCAAGCCAATCCACCCGCGACGACGGCCAGCATCGCCAGCCAGCCTCCGAACACGGCCGCCGGCGCCAGCTGGTAGAGCCCAAGGCGACCGAGTAACAGCCCCAGGGCGAGGGCGGCGAGGACTCCTCCGGTGATGAGGAGCATCCCTGCCCCTACCACTCGCCGATTGAGGGCACGACGTTGCGTCTCGAGCCAGCGTTTCGTTGCGGTCATGGACTCCCAACCACGGCGTAGACGAGGAGGTTTATGCCCATACGGAGCGCAGTCTCACGGACGGGACCGGGATCATTGTGGACGTCCGGATCCTCCCACCCATCGCCGAGATCCGATTGATACGAATAGAAAACGGCGAGGCGCGAACCAACGAAGATGCCCAGCCCCTCCGCCGGGAGCCCGTCGTGCTCGTGGATCTTGGGCAGTCCGTTGGGGAAGTCGTAGACGATGTGATAGACGGGATGGTCGGCGGGGACCTCCACCAGCGGCTGATTGGGAAAGACCCTGGCAATCTCGCGGCGGAACGACTCATCCATCCCGTAGTTGTCATCGCCATGGAGGAAGCCTCCACTTTCGAGGTAGCGGCGCAAGATCCGCACCTCGTCGTCGGTAAACCGGATGTTCCCATGCCCGGTCACGTAGAGATACGGAACGTCCCACAGGTCCGGACTCGTGAGCCGCACGACGCGTTCTCGCGTGGCGGCTCGCAAGGCGGTGCGTTCGTTCACGGCCGCCAGGAGATTCGCCAGGCTCGAGGGGTTCGCATACCAGTCTCCCCCGCCGTCGTACTGCAGCCGCCCCACGATGAGCTCGGTGGGAGCAGGTCCAGCGACTCCGAGACTCGTGCTCAGCAGGGCCACGACGAACACTGCGCGTTTCATAGCCTCGCAACCACTCGATAGGCTTCGTTGCGTGAGCAGTCGAACTCGGTAGCCAGGTGTGCAGCGACGTCGCGGCGACTCATCCCCCGGGCGAGGAGGGCCGCGGCTCGGTCCCGTAGGGCGTCCTCATCCGCCGGCTCGCGGGTAGGCTCCCGTCCGGCCACGAGCACCGTGACCTCGCCGCGTGGGGGGCTTCGTCGGTAGTAAACCGCCAACTCACTGAGAGTTCCGGACTTAAGCTCCTCGTGCACCTTGGTCAGCTCCCGCGCGACCGCGGCGTCGCGCTCGGCACCACAGACGTCCATCAGGTCCTCCAAGAGTCGCACCAGCCGGCTGGGCGCGTCGAACAACACGACCGTCCAGGGACTCACCGCCACCGCCTCGAGCAACCGTTGCCGGGCAGCCCCCTTTCGGGGCGGGAACCCTAGGAAAGAGTATCGGTCGGCTGACAGCCCGGAGATACTCAGGGCCGCGGTCACGGCCGACGGACCCGGCACCGCCACGGGAGTGACCCCGATTTCCTGAGCCCGGCGCACCAGGGCCACACCCGGATCACTCACCGTGGGCGTTCCGGCATCGGTGAGGAGAACCACATTCTCTCCCTCGACCAAGCGACGGAGCAATGCCTCCAACCGCGCTGACGGGGAGTGGGCGTGGTAGCTCACCACTGTGGGGTGAGCGCCGACGTGATCGAGCAGGATGCGCGCGCGGCGCGTGTCCTCGGCCGCCACGACAGGCGCCTCACGGAGGACCCGTTTGGCGCGTTCCGAGAGGTCTTCGAGGTTGCCTAGGGGAGTCGCAACGACGTACAGCGTTCCGGCACTCACCAGTCCACGGTCCATGGAAGCCGCGTGTAGAATCCGGCCTTCTGAAGCAGAAAGCGGTGCTCCTTAGTGGCTTCCTTCAGGACGCCGGCCGCGACCCCCGGGGCAATGACCTCGAGCTCCTCCAACAACTGCAGCGCCCAGTCGGACAGCGCGAACGTGAGTTGCTCTTGCGTATCGATGATCTCGGCGGCCTCGCGATCCAGTGGCCTCCCGATGGCCGTCAGCGAGGCATGGATGGTCGCGAGCGACTCGCGCAGGCGATACGCGCGTTTGAGTCCCACGTTGGGAGCGGACTGCTCGACTTTTCCGGCGATGGCCCAGAAGAGCTCCCGATAGATCTGGAGGAGCGCGGGTGGCGCCTGCGCGGGGATATCGGCATAGGTGGGGAACACGGCCGCCGCCACCGCAGGCGCTCGTCCGCCGGCGTCGGGGGCGAAGATCCGCCGCGCCCCCTCCGTCGCGGACAGGCCGTCGGCGGGCTCGTGAAAACAGCCGGCAACGCATTCGCCCTCCTGCAACCGGACATAGTTCACGCGGCCGTTGGCAATGAGCTCCAGAAGTCCCGTGTAGGCCTCCTGCTGGAGCATCGGCAGCAGGTCCTCCGGCCGTTCGGTCGCAAGCGGTCGTGGAATCGCGGGTGCGGCGCAGCTTCCATACATCCAGGCGAGTTGTTCACGTGACGCGTCGCAGAAGACGAGCTCGCCCCGCTCCGGTTCCTTTCGAATGCGCCGGAGCGCCGTGGCGATGGGCATCACTGCCCGTCCCTCCTCTGTATACGCGAGGGCGGAGGCAACCTCCCCGCCGATGAGCAACAACCCGATGACTTCCTTCGGGAGATAGGCCAAGATGTATCCGTCGATATGGCCGTCTCGATCGATCTTGGCGAAGTGCAGCAAATTGTCGAGATGGATGAACACGAGCCGAGTTCGACGCACGTGGACGTAGCCGTGCGGAAACCTCAGCTCGGCGAGCCGAACGGGCGTATGGGCGAGCAGCGCGGTGCTGCGACGCATCGAGAGGGATCAGCTCTGGCCGCCAGCCGCGGGCGGTGGGCTCGACATCGGCCCGCCTCTGGCGGCCGGCGACCTCAGTTCTCGGCCAAGTGTTTTTCGATCTTGTTTACGACGTGCGCCTTCGGAACGGCGCCCACCAACGTGTCGACGTGCTTGCCGTTCTTGAAGAACAGAATGCTGGGAATGGATCGCACATTCAAGCGCATCGCCGTCAGTTGGTTCGCGTCAACGTCCAACTTGGCAACCTTGACTCTGCCCTCGTATTCCTGCGCGATCTGCTGGACCACGGGGGCGATGATCTGGCACGGGCCGCACCACGCGGCCCAGAAATCCACCATCGCCAGCCCGTCGTGCTGCTCGATCACCTTGTCGAAATCGGAATCGTTCACGGCCACAGGATGCGTCACTGCCATGTCTTGCTCCCTCACTATATGTTGCTCTCTCCAGTCATCCAGCCCCCACGGGCTGCTTCACCCAGCGCCACGGAGGAGCCGTGACGGACTCTCAGGCCCGCGTTGCCCACATCGGCGTCGCCGTCTCCGACCTCGAAGAAGCCGTGCGCTTCTACCGTGACGTCTTGGGGTTGGAGCCGTCCCCTCCCGAAACAGCGGATGGGGCCGAAATAGTTTCCATCCCCTTCGGAGACGTGGACGTCGAGCTGCTGACGCCTCGGGAAGACGACAGTCCCATCACGAG
>JBDHDH010000089.1:0-15445 GCA_039591615.1 Gemmatimonadota bacterium
CTCCCTGGAGTTACGGCCCCCAAGGCGTAGTATTCAGTGCCGATGCTCAATGGAGATGCCGCAATGACGCACCCCTGCTGGGGACGTCCATGCCGCTTCGGCCCGCAGGATGTCAGATTGTGTGGAGTTTGGGACAGATTGGCTGGGCCGTGCCGGCCACGCTAGGGGTGGGGACGCAGCCGGGCGGTAGGACTCAAGCGGTTGACGGGCAAAGCGTTGCGGTTGGGAGGAAGGTCCAGCTGGAACCGTGGCACGGTTCTGGCGATTTACCTGGGTGGAAGCGGTGCTCACTCGGAGCGCTGCCTGACTGGAGCTGGTTATGACCGAGTGCGTGGAAAGCCAAAACTCGATCCTGTACCGAGAGCTGGACAAGACGATCAGTCAGCTCGTTCCAGTCGTAGAGGAATTGCTGCAGCGTTTCGGACCGTCAGAACAGCTCACATGCGACCCACACGGCGGCGGACTCATGTTGACCATGCCCATTCGCTTCCCGGATGGCATCGGCCGTGGGGATATCGTCGCTCGAATCTTCCGCTACCGTGACAACGTGCGCCTCGATATCGAGATCGAGCACAACCGAGTATTCAGGAAGCCTGACGGCACGGCGTCGGAGCGGCGGTGCTTTTTCAACGACTTCGTTGCATCGGCCCGGCTCGACCAGGACGCCGACCAGGTGCCCCCTGATTTCCGCCGGCGTGTCATTGCCGGTGTCTCGGCGGCGCGGGATGCCGTGCAGCGCTACAACAGGGCGCACCCAGAGCCGTGGAACGAAGTGAAGGTGGTCGCCGCACGGTAATCGGACAGACACCGACTGAACCCAAGAGATGGCAGCCCCCGCTGCCATCTCTTTTTCTTGGCCCCATCGACCGAGCGCAGCGATCCTTTCCTCGTCACCCCATCGTCTCTCATAGCTTCCCCCCTGTCACTTCCCCACCTCCACCGACACGCCTGCCCACGACCCTTCGGCGTGCCGCGTGTATCTCGCATCGCCAATATGCACGACGAATCGATCACCCACGTCGTCGATCTCGTAGAACGGGAATCGAGCCCAACTCAAGAACTTGCGCACCACCGGGCCGCGGGTGGCCGCGGTCGCGGCGTAATGCGCCGGGCGCCGATCGACGATCAGGCTGTCGACGGTCAAACTCGGCCGGCGGAACCAGCGGAGGGTGCCAAACCGATAACGTCCCCCCACGTCGACGACGACGTATCGTGAGAACGGCGTCACGGGAACGGGGGCCACCATGATCCGCTCGGGCGTCATGCCGAGGGTGCCCTCGAACGTCCTGCGCACCACGCGGCGGCCCGCGATGTTGGACAGCCCCATGACCCCGACGTATACAGCGAGAATCACGAGGGCCACGACTGCCGGTCGACCCCTTCCGGTACCCTCTGCCGGTGACCCCCTGGACGCCAGGAACACGCCCCCTGCCAGAATCGCCCAGACCCACGGATCGAGGATGAACAACGTGTCCGCGTAGATCCACTGCGTGGAGAACGGCACCACCCAGCGCATCCCGTACACATTGAGGCTGTCCAGCACGGGATGGCTGAGAACCGCGAGAAACGCCAGCAGCGCCACGGGGCTGACACGCACGGGTCGTACCGAGCCTCGGCGGCGACGCACGAGACGGTCCCACGCCAGCACACAGGCCGTCAGGAGAAGGGGGAGGACGACGAGGCCAAGCACGCCGTGCGTGGCGCCCCGGCGAAACCACAGCGCGTGCACGGGGCTCCAGGCATAGGCGACCACGTCCACGTCGGGCAAGTTCGCTCCAATGAGCAGCGTGGCCGTTCCCCACCGAGTTCGGTCCTTGAGACCCGTTTGGGCGAGGGCCGCGCCGAACAAGGTATGGGAAACGGGATCCACTGGCGGACTAACTTGCCGGTCCAACGGTCCGGCGGTCCGACGAACACGCCGCACACGGACAGATCTTTCTCAGATACTCGTAGGTGTAGATCCCCGTGTTGTGCCCATCGCTCCAGTCGACACGGATGGCGTAGCTCCCCACCAAAGAGAGCACCACGGGCTTCACGTCCTCCGGGACCGCGTCAGGGTCCAACAAGCGCCGGCCCGTCAGCTCGTCACGGCACACGGCACAGAGGCACTCGAGCCGGAGGTACCGGGCCACGTACCGACCCACGTGATCGGCGGCCCACGTGATCACTACCTCTCGGTCATCGCGGTGGATTCGTTCGGGAATGGGGAGCGCGTTCACGATTCGAGCTTGGCGTCAAACTCGAGAGACACGTTCCCAATCAGAGCCTTCGAGACGGGGCAATTGTTCTTCGCATCCTCCGCAGCCTTCGCGAACGAGGCGCCGTCTACCCCGGGCACCCGGCCCCGTACGTTCAGCTTCATGGTGGTGATCTTCGGAGCGCCGTCGACCATCCCAATGGTACAGCTCGCCGTCGTCGTCACCGCAAGCGCGGGGGTTCCTGCCCGCTCCAGCCCGGCGGACAGCGCCATGCTCAGGCAGGCGGCGTGCGCCGCCGCAATCAACTCTTCCGGGTTCGTCCCCTGAGCGCCCTCGAATCGTGTGGGGAAGCTATACTGGCCGCCGAACGCGCCCGAATCAGCGCTGAACGTCCCGCTGCCGTTCTTGAGGCCACCCATCCAGGTTGCAGTGGCGGTGCTCGTGGTCATTGGTACCTCCGTGTGGTCCAATAAGGCTCCGTTATGGTCTTCGGCTCACGGACAGTCCTCGCAGTCACGTGGACGGGCGTCGTGAGCGGAATCGCCCGTCGCTCTCCGGTTCCGCTCACCCCTCGCCAGGGGTTTTCGCGGAGAGACGAGCAGCGAGGAACCTCCCTGCCGCCCGCTCCGCCCAGAAGACCGGCGACATGACCGATCCCGAAACGAATCCCACATGTCCGCCCCGTCGCGTGACGTGCACTGTCAGATGAGGGTTGGCCCGCGCGACGGCGTGGGGGATGGCGCCGCGGGGAAGGAACGGGTCATCCTCGGCATGAATGATGAGCGTCGGAACGGATACCCGATCCAAGTACGGTCCCGAACTGGATCGTCGATAGTAGTCGTCAGCGCCAGCGAACCCATGAAGCACCGCGGTCGCCGCTTCGTCGAACTCGCGAAACGTCCGCGCCCCGAAAACACGGTCCAGATCCAACGATCCTCGGAGCAGATGGATCTTTGCCCGCACCTTTCGCATCAATCGGCGCACGAGATACCACCGGTAGATTCGCCCAAATCCCCGCTCGAGATGATCGGCTCCCTCGGCGAGATCGAACGGAACAGAGATGGCAGCCGCGGCGTCGATGGTGGTGGCGACGGACGGCGTTGCCTCCCCACCCCCCGCTGGCTCTGGTGCCCCGCTCCGCACCGATCCCGCCCCATTACCCCGCTCGCCAAGATACTTGAGCAGCACGTTGGCCCCCAGCGAGAATCCCGCGGCGCCAATCGGTCGACCGGGATACCGACGGGCCAGAAGGGCCAGCACGTGTGCCAAATCGCCGGTATCGCCGGAGTGATATGACCGCGGCAGGCGATTGAGCTCCCCGCTGCACGATCGGAAGTTCATTCCAACGGCCGCTACGCCCAGAGGGAGGAGGACGCGGTAGATCTCCATGGCGTAGCTCGACTGCGCAGAGCCTTCGAGGCCGTGCAGAACGAGAACCAGCGGTCCCCCGTCAAGCGCTGGGACATCCCGGGCTCGCCGAACCCAGTCCAGATCGACGAAATCCCCATCCGGTAGCTCCACGCGCTCGCGTTCCAGCTGCACGCCGCGCGACGATCGAAGCAGGCGCGCCCCAACAGTCTGCGCGTGGCCCCCGGGTAGCCACCACGCTGGTCGAAAGTCGAGGGATGGGATCATGGGCCGAGAATAATAACGACGGGGTCCACCATGGCAGCCCACCAAGCCGCTCCGTCGCGACTCGAGCGGTGCCATTGCCGGACGCGGGTGCGTGGAGCTCACCGAGCTCACCGCTCAAGTCTTCGTCTCCGCCAGCAGCCGCTTTCTCTGCTTTTCCGGAAACCGCTCGATGGCATAGCGGACCGTGGTGCGCGGCAGTCGGCGGCCCCTCCGCAGCAGGAAGCGCTCGAGTCGAGGCATGTCGGTCTTACCCGCCTCCCGCAGCAACCAACCGCACGCTTTGTGCATGAGATCCTCCTCGTCCTCGTTGAGGGAGTCGACGAGACCATACGCGGTTCCCAGGTGCAACCCACGACGCGCGAGAGGAACGAAGGTCACCACGGCAGCCCGCCGCAACCACATGTTGTGCGAGTCGGCCCAGCCGACGACCTGAGGCAGGACCTGCGGATAGCTCTGCACCACCGGTGTGATCAGCGAAGGTGCCAGAGTATCGATTGCTGCCCAGTTGGCACAGTGCATCTGCTCGATCCAGGCGGCGATGGAATGGAGGGCGGTGTGGTCCAGGTTCTTGGCATAGCGCCCGAGCAGGAAAATCCCAACGACCTTGGCTTCGAGCTCGGGCTCGCGGATCATGCGATCGCAGAAGTCTTGCGCGATCGTTACATCCCATGAGCCTCGAACTTCCCGATGGAGCTCGTCAGCCAGAGTCCGCACGGCCGCAGCGCGGACGCCGTAGAGTCGAATCTCTGTGGGCTGCTTGAAGAACGAGCGACCCTGCGCGGCCACCGCCGGGTCGGCCAGAGACCGTAGACGGGCCTTCACTCTCCGCGCGGCACTCGCTACCGACGTGCGCTTCACGGCTACAACGCGTTTCATACCCATAGATCCGGAAATGATGGTTCGAGTCCATCGGGGCCGATTGCGTCTTTCCGGTTGGAAGCAAGCACTTGGCCGAACGCAGAATTCGCCGTGAAATGGTTGGTGGACCCGCATCGGGACCCGCGAACGCCGATTCCAGACATTGCACCACCAGCCTTAGGATCCGGTTAACGAGAGCCTACCGAATCCTGCCCATCCCCTCAAGAGACATAGCGTTGGCCGACCGGTGAAACTTGGTGCGTCTTAGTCTGGACCCGGGCGGAACCTCTATGCAACTCCGGCCTCGGAGCTTGGCGGAAGCCGCGGAAGGGCAGACAGGCCCGTAAACGGACCCGCGACCCCCTGACGCGTTCGCGGACGCGTGCGGGGAGGGGATGTAATGGGGGCGTCAACCCCATTTAGTCTGCTGCTCTCTAGGTGAGTTTCTCTGAGTTTGGGTGAGTTTGGCTGAGTTGGCACACCATTGGCAACCGGATCTGATCGCGGCAACGGCGTTTCTTCCGATTACTTCCCAGACCTTCCACCTCCGCATGGGAACCCCATCGTCGCGCTCGACGCAAGCGACCCTACGCACCTATGGGATCGGACGCCTGGTATCGAATGCGTCCCCCGTTTTAATTACTGCTGGTGCGGCGAGTCACCGGCCCCACTGAGCTTACACGTCAAGGAGGAGCGACGAATGGCGGGTTCCGATAGAGACGAACACGCGTGCACCGACTGCGGTGTCACGATCACCGGTGTGCCCGTAGTTCCACTATCAGGTGGCGGTCCCACCCAAGCGCAAATCGCAAAGCTCAAGCCCACCGTCTACCTCTGCGCGGAGTGCGCGAAGGAGCGCGGCCTCTCGTTCGATGAGATTGCGATGGGGAGAAGGGGGACAGACGCTCCGCCATCGGTTCCCTAAGACGGTGGCGCCGTTTGAACGCACAGCAAGGGGAATCGGCATGGAACCGGGCCGAGCAAGCTGGGGCTCGCCGATCCCCTCACAAGACGAGAACCTCGGTTCGGCCACCGATGTGCGCGCCCCGGCGGCTCGTTCGCCGTGGGCAGCGTCAGCCCAGCTGATGCCCGTGCCAACGTCTTGCGTCGTGGGCCCCAACCCGATCCTGTCGGAACAGCTGGGGCCCACACCTGTATGCGGCCTCCGAGACAGCGCGTCAGGTACCGCTCGTCCGACGCCTGCCCATTGGAGAATCCGGCTACCTTCGCCGTCGCTGGAGGCGGCCGGGTCTGCCTCGTGCACGCTCCGGTCTCAAGTCGCGTACGGTCACCCGCTGTTCTTCAGTCAGAACCGTCCTCGCCTGAGACGCAGTGCTGATCGCCGCCCATTGGAGGTTGCTCATCGCGACTTGTGCCGAGTCGAAGTGCGCTCGGGCCACCTGTATATCCGGATCCGAGGCGGCCAAGGCCTCAGCGAGCTGCGCGCGCTGGCTCACAACTGCGATCCGCGCCTGCTCGCGTGTGGTCACTGCCTCGGTGTTGAGGCGGGTGAGCTGCTCGATCTGTGCCTCCGTAAGGCCTAAGTCGCTCTGACGCCGGAGCAGGAAGCCGGGATCATAGAACCGCATGCCGCCGAGGGCGCCACCTGCGATAGCCGGCCCCCTCATACCGCGGCCTGGTGGACCGTCCCGCTCACGCCCCTGCGCAGCCGCACTCGCCGCTGCGACGGTCGCCAGCGCCAGGACGAGAATCAATGCTCGTTTCATCGTTAGCTCCTCCCTCATATGCAGTCTCAAGCAACCGAACACCCCTGAGTGAATCGTCTCCACCCTCTGGGAACATGACAGCTTGGGGACGCGAAGTGTTCATGAAAGAGGTGTCGAGAGCGCCGGGCCGCGACCGCCAGTGCGCCAATGCAGACCCGCTTTTACCCGAGCCAAGGGCCACCGCGTACCCGAGGCGTCCGTTCGACGAGGCCTTCAGCCAATATGGGACTGAGGTGTGGCGTGGGAGCAGCTACGGGGCCCAAGCGACCGAGCCCTGCGGTAGGGTACCCTTACGGGCGCCGCTGAGGCGGCGGGAAGTCTTTCATGATCTCGCGCACGGCATCGTCGACGAGGCTCATCAGCTCCTCAGGATCCGGTGCGAACGCCAGTGCTCGATCGGCCCACCCCCGCCAAATCAGCTCACCCCTGCTGGCGTTCAGGACGTCCACAACCAGGGTGCCAGGCAGAGAGCCGTCCAGCCTGGAAACCACCGGTACCCACAGGTACCCGATTCCAAAGTCAAACGGGTACCAGGAATAATAAGGATAACCGAAGTAGGGGAACCCGGCTGCGCGAAGGTGATACGGGTGCCGGTATCCGTACCAATCGGGACGCCAACCGAAGCCAAACGAGAAGTGAACCAGGGGCCCAGGGCGCCCGTACCGACCTGCCTCGGATACGCGGCCGGATTCGTCCTCCGACGGAGTCGTGACGACAAACGCGGAGACCAAGAAGTCGACCTCCCCCTCTGTCTGCCGGACGAACCCGCCCTCTCCCAGCTCACGCTCGACGGCCCGCTGGAGGCGCCGTGCCAAGAAAGGACTAATGGCGTCGAGATCCCTGCGAACATCGTCCGGGGACTCGAGCCAGTCGTATGTGCTCAACGTCGTGAACGAAGCTTCACGATCGTAGTCGGTGTTGACCCTGAGCCCAGCGCAGCCAGAAACGGCGACGACGCAGATGGCAATCAATGCATCTCGTAGGCTTGGCATGGGAAAGGCGACCTCCGGTAACGGCGTCGTGACGGCGATGGAGGAACCTCACGCACCCTGGTGCATACCATCTCATACAGTCTTCATGCATTCGTGTTCCGTTCCCCGGGGCTCGCAACGGGTGGCAACCGGAAACACCTGCGGGCTACGCTGCGGGCTGGCGGTTGGCGGAGATGACGTGCCGAGGCATCTTCCGATGCGGCGTCACCGCCGCACCCAGAGGCCTCACGGTCCACCGGGGTGTGGGCGATGCCAAACCAGGAGGCTTGATGAAATCGTGCTCGGTAGGGCTCGGGCTGCCGTCACCACTCGACCGTGCCCCGGTGCCGCGTTGCCACGGAGAACTCGCACCGGTCTCTGGGTGACGATGACAGACCGTGAGCCCGTCGGACGAATCTGATGACCCACCTGCGCTACGTCCTCCTGGTGGCTGGGACAATCGGGTTACAGGGGTGCCCGCCACCTTCGCGGCCACCCGCCCCGGACCCGGTCTCGGCCCGAGGGTTCCTCCCCCGGGACAGGCTCGCCCCACGTCTCGGCGCCTACGGATTCGTGGTGCTGACCGCCGGGCCGAGCGACGCGAGCCGCGGGCGGTACTTGCGAGTCTGCGATGCCTACCTGCGCCACCTCCAACCGTTGGACCGGTATCCCGAGACCGCTCTCGAGACCGTGATGGTGACGTTCTGGGTGCTCCGGGTGAATGCGCTTCCCGATGCGGAGCTGCTGACAGACTGTCGTTTCCTCCTCGACGCATATGACTACGAACGGGCAGAGGTCCTGGCCGCCGCTACCGGCGTGCTGGAGTCGCCCGGCCCCTTGCTGATCGCCTCGAACGAGCCGTTCGACCGTCGGCGCACTCACGACCGGAGCGTGGTAATCCTGGACCTGACTGACGTCTCTGACGAGGACTTGGAGCGGACGTTCCAGGTTTGGCAGGTGCGCGTTGCCGGTGACGCGCGGGCGTGGAGCGGTGGGTTCAACCTCGTCCGGCTTCGTGCAGCCCTGCAGGATCTCATTGATACATACGGGTCGCAGATCCTCCGGTACTCGGGTAGTCGGTGAGATGCGGACTCAGCCCTCGATGGGGGACAGTCCCAGGTATTTGGGCCTTTTCCCGGAAACGCCACGGACCCATGCGCGTGGCCCGCTTTGAGACCCAGATCACGCCCCGTCCAGACTCCCTTCATTAATTTCAATCTGCCGTCAGGCGGGGCGGCAGTGTTATCTTAGATCGGTACGCCTCCTGCGCCCAACGACATCGATACCGTCGCGCCCTTTCGAGTCGCACATCGCCGGCGCGCCGCCGGCTACGCTCCGATCAGGAACAAAATGCGGTGTCAAGGCGTCTTAGTAGCGAAGGGTCGGGCGGCGAGGTAGAGACAGGTTGCTCGCCGGCGACCTTCACTGCTGGAAACACGTTTTGGTAGTCCAAAGGGGGTACTTGATGGCGACATCACTCCGTCGGGGCTTACTGGCGTTGCTCGCGGTCGGCTTGACCGGGGCGTTCGCTGCCGTGCCGACCGCCGAAGCCCAGTATTTCGGGCGGAACAAGGTCCAGTATGAGGACTTCAGTTTCCAGGTCCTCGAGACCGAGCATTTCGACATCTACTATTACGCCGAGGAAGAGCTGGCGATCGAGTACGCCGCCCTGATGGCCGAGCGGTGGTATGCGCGCCTCTCGCGGCTCCTCAACCACAAGCTCTCCGGTCGGCAGGCACTGATCCTCTACGCCGCCCACCCCCACTTCCAGCAGACCAACGCGCTCCAGGGCTCCGTCGGCGAGGGTACTGGTGGTGCCACGGAGATCCTCAAGCGCCGCATCGTGCTGCCATTCGCGGGCCCGTTGAAGGAGAGCGACCACGTCATCGGCCACGAGCTGGTCCACGCATTCCAGTTCGATATTACCGGTGACGGCGGCGGGGTGCTCCGATCCGGCATCCCGGCGGCGGCGCGGCTGCCGCTGTGGTTCATCGAGGGCATGGCGGAGTATCTCTCCGTCGGGCCCAACGACCCCCTCACCGCCATGTGGATGCGCGACGCCATCCGCAAGAAGCTGCCGGACTTCGGCAAGCTCAACGATCCACGGTTCTTCCCCTATCGTTACGGGCAAGCGCTCTGGTCGTACGTCAGCGGTCGATGGGGCGACGAGGTCGTGGGCCGGGTGCTCAAGGCGTCCCGCCTGACCGGGAGTGCTTCGGTGGCGCTGGGACGGGTGCTTCGTATCCATCCCGATACTCTCATCGCCGGGTGGCATCGGGCGATGAAGGAAGCGTACGAGCCACTCATCGACAAGACACAGGAACCCGACGCGTTCGGAAGACCGCTGCTCGCGGAACGCACTGGGGCAGGCTTCTACAATCTGGCCCCGGCGCTGAGCCCGAACTCGCAGAGCATGGTCTTCCTGTCGGAGAAGGATCTCTTCTCCATCGAGATGTTCCTGGCGGACGTGGAGTCGGGTATCATCGAGAGGAAGATCCTCAAGACGGCCCTCGATCCCCATTTCGAGGGACTGCAGTCCATAAGCTCGGCCGGCGCCTGGGACGACACGGGCGAGCGGTTCGTGTTCGCCGCGATCGTGAAGGGCCAGCCTACCCTGTCGATTCTCGACGTCACTCGGGGCAAGGTACAGCGTGAGCTCGTCTTTCCCGAGCTCGGCGAGATTTTCAATCCGACCTGGTCGCCGAACGGGCGATTCGTGGCGTTCTCGGCCATGCGTGGTGGGCTCTCCGATCTCTTTGTCTACGACTTGGAGCGGGACGAAACTCGCCGCCTCAGCAACGACGCATATGCCGATCTCCAGCCGTCGTGGTCGCCTGATGGCTCGCGGATCGCCTTCGTCACGGACCGATTCTCCATCGGGCTCACCAGTCTCCTGTTCGGTGACTACCAGTTGGCGCTCATGGATCCGACGACCGGAGCCGTCGAGGAGGTACCCGGGTTTCCCGCCGGGAAGCACATCAACCCCGACTGGTCACCCGATGGGAAGAGCCTCTATTTCATCTCGGATCAGAACGGGATCTCGAACATCTATCGCCTCGAGGTGGCCAGCGGCGACCTCTTCCAGGTCACCAACCTCTACACAGGCGTGAGCGGGATCACGGCGCTCAGCCCGGCGATGAGCGTCGCGTCCGAAACCGGCGAGCTCGCCTTCAGCGTTTACAAACAGGACGGCTACGACATCTTCGTCATTGACGACCCGGACAAACTTGCTGGGGGCCCGGTCCGCCCGGACATCGAAGCCGTCAGCGCCGCGAACCTCCCGCCCAGGAGCCGCTTCACGGACAACGTGAGCGAGCTGCTCAACAATGCCTTCTTCGGGCTTCCAGGTGACACGGCGGCGTACGATCGCGGCGCATACAACGCCGGCTTTGGCCTCGACTACATCGGGCAGCCGAGTCTCGTCGTGGGTGCCGACCGCTTTGGGACGTTCATCGGCGGCGGTGCTTCGCTGTTCTGGAGTGACATGCTTGGCGGGCAGAATCTTGCCACCGCCCTCCAGGTCAATGGCGGCGTCAAAGACATCTCAGCCTTGGTGGGGTACACCAATCTCGAGAATCGATTGAACTGGGGGGTCGTGGCACAACAGATCCCCTACCGCTCTGTCCAGTTCGGGTTGTTACAGGATTCCACTGGACTCATCACGGAAGTCGAGCGGACGTTCCGGCAGATCAATCGGAACCTCGGGGGAACTATCGCCTACCCGTTCAATCGCTCACAGCGCCTCGAGTTCACGGGAGCCTACACCAACGTCACGTTCGACCTCGAGGACAAGCTGCGTTTCTTCGCACCGACCGGACAGTTCCTGGGGGACGAGAAGGTCAACGTTCCCCTCGACTTCCAGGGCCTCAACCTCGGACAGGGAAGTGCAGCCCTGGTCTACGACAATTCGTTCTACGGGATTGCGAGCCCCATCCTCGGCCAGCGATACCGGCTCGAGCTCGGCGGAACGTTTGGCACGCTCGACTACTGGACCGCCCTCGTGGACTACCGTAAGTACTTCCTGCCCGCGTGGCCGTTCACCCTGGCATTCCGCGTGATGCATTACGGTCGGTACGGATCGGGCGCGAATGCCGAGGAGCTGACCGACCTCTTCATCGGATGGCCGAATCTGGTCCGTGGATACTCTTTCGGGTCGTTCGAGTTTCAGGAATGCGAGGCGTTGCCCGGAGAGCCCAATGCCTGCCCCGCGTTCGACCAGCTATTCGGGACCCGAATAGCCGTCGCAAACGCCGAGTTGCGCTTCCCACCCTTTGCCCTGTTCTCGGGCGGAGGGCTGGGCATCTTCCCGCTGGAACTGGCCGTCTTCTTCGATGCCGGCTTGGCATGGCAGGCTGACCTCGAGAACACCCTGACGGACGAGCGGGCGTTCTTTCTGGGCGGTGATCGAGACGCCGTGACCAGTTTCGGGTTCGGTGGGAGGTTGAATCTCTTCGGTCTCGGGATTCTGGAAATCGATTGGGTGAAGCCGTTCCAACGACCAGTCAAGGGGTCCCACGTTCAGTTCAGCTTCACGCCGGGATTCTAGGCAGCGTAGCGGATCGCGGGGAGAAGGGCATGACGGGGCGTGGAGGTTCCATGCCCCGTCATGCCCTTTGATATCGTCTCTCCCTCACGCAGCTTCCGCCTAGCGCCCACCCTTCGCAGCCAATATCCGCTGCACTCGTCTCGCAGCCGCGTGGACCGGAGACTCCTTTCGGCCCTGCGCCTCCGCGAAGATCTCGTCCAACGTCCCCTCGATTCTCCGCACTCGCTCCCGCACCCGATCAGCGGGATGGCCCTGCCCCAGCATAGGGAGTGCAATGGCACCGCCGGCATTGACCACGTAGTCCGGCGCGTAGAGAATCCCACGCCCCTGTAACCGGTCGGCATCGGGTTCCGTGGCCAGCTGATTGTTCGCCGAGCCCGCTACCACACGACAGGCCAGGACCGGAATCGTTTCGCGATTGAGCACTGCCCCCACCGCGCACGGTGCGAAGACGTCACACTCCGCGCGGTACGCCTGCTCGGGTGCCACCACCTCACCCTCCACCTCGCTCGCTACCCGAGCAGCCAGCTCGTCGTCGAGATCCGAGATCAGGAGGCGTGCGCCTTCCTCTTTCAACATTCGCGCGAGTGGGGCGCCGACGTCGCCCGCCCCTTGGATGAGGACGGAGCGACCCGCAAGACCGTTCCCGAACGCGTGGAGAACGGCCGCCCGCATCCCCACGAGCACACCCAGGGCCGTAAAGGGTCCGGGATCGACGGGTCGACTGCCATCGGCTTTCGTTCCATGAACGTACTGACTGACGCTGCCAACGATGGCCATGTCCTCAGGGGTTGTACCGAGATCTTCCCCGGTCCAGTACGCCCCCCGCAGCGACTCGAGGAGGTACCCGAAGCGACGCAGCAACCCCTCGCGCTCCTCACCGTGGAGCTCGCGTGGCACTGCAAGAACGCTCTTTCCACCCCCGAAATCGAAGCCAATCACGGCCCACTTATGGGTCATGCCCTCGGCGAGCCGCATCGCGTCGAGCAGTGCTTCGTCGGGGGTGTGATAAACGCGCATGCGACACCCGCCCATGGCCGGGCCGAGCGTGGTGTCGTGTATGGCGATGAAGATCCAGGTATGGCTTGGGTTATCGTATGAGACGACAACCGACTGTCCGTTCCACCGCTGGATTAGTTTGTGCATGGTTGTAAGCTACATGACGGGACATCCGCGCGGAAAGCGCTTTCAGCTCGAAGCCGATCGCTGCCCTACGCGCAGGGAACGTACCCACGCGGCGCAAAAGCTCTGCATCGGGCGGCTCGGCATCACCCTGTGGTCATAGACGACCGCCCTCACCAGGGCCGGCTCCGAGGGTCCTCTCCTCGCTGCTCTACCCCATGACATCGCGGCGCGAGGGAATCGTTGGCGCCCGAGCGCGCGAACTGAGGAACTATCAAGAGGATAGCAACGAAGCCCCGCCCGCGGGACGGCCGGGAGGCAACGCTGCTGCAGCCCGGCACGATCGCTGCAGGGTTCCCGTTCGGCCGCAGACGGCCAGATTACGGGGAGGTCCTCATACGGGCTTTACATGCACACGTCGCCGACCCCAACGGTCGTCATTTCCGGAGCCTCGAAAGGGATCGGGCGAGCCACGGCGTTGCACCTCGACGCCATCGGCTTCCGGGTCTTTGCCGGCGTCCGGACGGAGAAGGATGCCCACGAGCTCCGCGCAGCCGCCTCCGAGCGCCTCGAGCCCGTCCAGCTCGACGTCACCAGCTCGGCCTCCGTCGCATCGGCCGCCGAGAGCATTCGGGAGGAAGCCCCCACCGGTCTGGCCGGAATCGTCAACAACGCCGGGATCGTCGTGCCGGGCCCCCTCGAGTGCCTACCGCTCGATCGGCTGCGCGAACAGCTCGAGGTCAACGTCATCGGCGTCCTGGCGGTCACCCAAGCGTTCATGCCGGCGATTCGCACGGGGCACGGCCGCGTGGTGAACGTCAGCTCCTTGAACGGCCGAGTTGCGTCGCCATTCGCGGGCGCCTACGCGATATCGAAGTTCGGTCTCGAGGGGTTGAGCGATGCGCTGCGCATGGAGCTGCGTCACTGGGGTATTCCCGTCGTCGTGATCCAACCGGGTGCCGTCGAAACGCCGATCTGGGAGACCTCGGCGCGGCGTGCTGCCGCCATCGCGAAGGAGATACCGGACGAGGGCAAGAAGCTGTACGGACGCGTGATGACGGCGCTGACGGAGCGTGCGGCCCGCCCGCCCAAGCGTGCCATCCCGCCGGCGCGAGTCGCGCGCGTTGTTGCCCACGCCTTGACCACCAGGCGTCCCAAGACACGCTATCGAGTGGGCCGAGACGCCCGCCTTGCAACCGTGCTGGCCGCCGTCCTCCCCGATCGCCTCATCGATCGCCTCCTCACGAAATGACCGCGACCGTCGCCGGTGGGCTGCGCCCATGAACACGCTGGCCCTGCTTCCCGGTTTCGTGGCCGCGGCTCTTGGCTCGGCGGTCCAGCTCTCCGGAAACGTTGGGTCCAAATCTGCGGCTGCACCGGACTCGCAGGCGATCGTGTCGTCACTGCGGAGCGCCCAGCGGCGGTTCGAGTTCGTCCGCCGACAACATCTCCCGTTGGTGCACGGCACACCTGGTGGGCGCTGCGACGTCGTGGTGGGACGCTTCTGTTACTGGGACGACGGCGACGAAACCGCGTGGAAACCGGAGGCCGAGCACAGCCGGGTGGTACTGGAGCGTCAGAGGTTGCTCGATCGGCTCGACTCGGCCGCAGAGATCCTCCCTGGAGATCCATGGATTGCCGGACAGCGAACGCGCTACCTGATTGAGACCGCGCGATATCACGATGCGCTGTGGGCGGTACGAGCGTGCCGTGCAGCCACATGGTGGTGTGACGCGCTCACGGGGTTCGTTCTGCACAACATGGGAGACTACGCCTCCGCCGATTCGGCCTTCGACCGGGCCGTGCAAGCCATGCCCGAAGCGCAACGCTGTGATTGGACGGATATCTCGTTGCTGCTGGATGGAAAGGGCACCGGCGAATACAGAAAAAGCGGCTGCACCACCCAGGATTCCCTCAACGCACGGATCTGGTGGCTGGCAGACCCGTTGTATCTCGTCTCCGGGAATGAGCGTCGCACGGAGCACTACGCCAGGCTGGTCCTGGATCAGATACTGGACGGATCAGCGATCGTCTACGGAACGCGATGGGGCAAGGACAATCGGGAGTTGGTGGTGCGGTACGGCTGGTCCATTGGCTGGGAACGCGAGCCGTCCCGCGGGCTGGAATCCCGGCACCGGATCGTCGGTCATCATGCCGACGGTGGCAAACGGTTCGTTCCCCCCTTCCACTACGTCACTGATCCGACCACGGTGGCGCGTGAGGAATGGGACATCGACCCCACCGTGCCGCGGAGTCGCGCCGCAATGCGGTATTCCACCGAGTTCCATGCACTCGAGCACCAACTCGCCCTGTTCCGTCGAGGGGATTCGGCCGTGGTCGTCGTCGGCTACGACCTGCGGGAAACCCTCTACGACGACGGCCGACAGG
>JBDHDH010000090.1:0-870 GCA_039591615.1 Gemmatimonadota bacterium
CGGTGGCCATAACGCACAGTTTACCATTCGTAACAACGGTGATATTGAGCTTACATCAGCCAATTGGGAGATGTATTGGAATATGGCACCCCGGGCCGTCAAACCGGGGAGCATCACCGCGCCCGTCACCATCGAATGGATCAATGGTGACTTTTATGTGATGAAACCCAAGGATGAATTCAGGCTCTCACCTGGCCAAGAAATCGAGATCGCGTACAACGGTACCGACGCGGTGATCAAAGAATCCGATGCCCCGTTGGGACTGTATTCTCTTTTCTATCAGGAGGATGGATCTCATGAGCTGTACCCTGTTCGTGATTACTCCATAGCTCCCTTCGATGGTCCAGACCAGATCAATCGACATGCTAGAGATAAGGAGCCCATCCCAACCGCAGCATGGTTGTTTGATAATCATTCCATAATCACGGAGCTACCCGACGATCGAGTACCACTGGTCGTACCCACACCACAGTCGCTTACGCTCGAGGAAGGATATTTTGCGATCGACGCTCGTACTTCGGTTCGCTACGAGTCCGGTTTGCAGTCCGAAGCAACACTGCTTGCGGCCTTCCTCGATGACATGCTGCCTGGGCCGGTGTCGGTAAGAGAAGCCAGCGCCCCTGAAGGAAATGGTATTCATCTGCGACATGGAGACGTGGCAACGCCAGGCTCCTACGACTTGCGAATCTCCGCAAACGACGGCGTACTCATTTCAGGAGACAAGAGCGGAGTGTTCTATGGGTCTCAAAGCCTGAAAGCCCTGATTCCAGCCGACAACCTCGGCAACAAGAACGACTCACTGAGCGTCAGGGCGGTGCATATTGTGGATTCTCCTTCATTCGGTTACAGGGGCATGCACCTGGATGTGGC
>JBDHDH010000090.1:900-18180 GCA_039591615.1 Gemmatimonadota bacterium
TGAATCGGTCAAGCGACTCCTGGACGTTATGGCTTTTTACAAACTCAACAGGCTGCACCTGCACCTGACGGAGGATGAAGGATGGCGTATCGAGATTGAAGAACTACCGGAACTGACGCAGCTCGGAGCCTTCCGCGGTCACACCACCGATGACTCAGAGCATCTTCAGCCTTCGTACGGCTCTGGTCCATTCCCCGATACGACAATCGGATACGGTAGTGGCTTTTACAGTCGCGAGCAGTACGTGGATCTCCTCACCTACGCCTGGGAGAGACATATCGAAGTCATTCCTGAAATAAATGTTCCCGGGCATTCGAGAGCGGCCATAAAGGCCATGGAGTATCGGTATCGACGATTGATGGAGGAAGGCAAGGAAGCTGAGGCAGAACAGTACAGGCTCATCGACCCTGCTGATGCGTCTGCATATCGGTCCGCGCAATGGTACACGGACAATGTCATCTGCGTGTGTAGGGAATCGGCTTTCACCTTCGTGACGACAGTGATTGATGATGTGATTGAGATGCATAATGACGCCGGTGTACCTCTGACCATGATTCATACTGGAGGAGATGAAGTACCAACAGGCGCATGGTCGAACTCCCCTATCTGCGCCGAATATCTGGACAACCATCCAGAGATCGACAATCCCAGGAACCTCCAAAAGGCGTACTTTAAACGGATCAATGAATATCTGAGCGCGAAGGAAATACGAACGGGTGGCTGGGAAGAAATAGCGATGAACTTCAAGGAAGATGGCTCGTGGACGCCTAACGATGAATTCGCAAGTGCAGAGGTAATACCGTATATCTGGAACAGTCTCTGGGGGGCTGAAGATCTCGGCAACCGACTTGCCAATGCCGGATATCCCGTGGTCTTGTGCAACGTGACCAACTTCTACTTTGATTTTGCCTACAACAAGGATCCCAGGGAGCCTGGACTTTACTGGGCCGGTTTTGTGAATACCCGCGATGCATTCGAATTCGTTCCTTATGATGTCTTCAAGTCCATAAAGACCACCGCAGATGGCGAGTTTTATGCCGATGACGACTTCGCAGGTAAGGAAATGCTTACCGCCGCAGGCAGAGCGAACATTGTGGGGATACAGGCCCAATTATGGTCGGAGACATTGAAGGGGCAGGATATGCTCGAGTATTACTATCTGCCTAAGATGCTTGGGTTGGCGGAAAGAGCATGGTATGGGCAGGCAGACTGGGGCAATATCACAGATAGAGTGGAAAGAAACGAAGCAATAGACGCGGCGTGGAATGTATTCGCCAACACACTCGGTAAACGGGAATTCCCACGATTAGATCGCTTACATGGGGGTTACAGTTATAGACTGGCCCCTCCGGGAGCAACAGTCGACAATGGCCGGTTGGTCGTAAATACCGCTTATCCGGGTATGGTGGTCAGATATACCATCGATGGCTCTGATCCAACATCCGATTCGCCACTCTATTCCGAACCCTTGGAAATCGGTTCTGAGATCATCAAGCTGAGCACGTTTGACTCCCGCGGCAGATCGAGCTCACCCACGGTAGTCAACCTTCAATAGAGGTAATCTGATGAGACAGGCAGGGGCGATCTGATTACATGAGCGCATCGTTCGATAGTTCGAAGCGGCTGGTGTCGCTCGATGCCCTCAGGGGCTACACGATCGTCTTAATGGTGATTGTCAATGATCCCGGCTCCTGGAACCATGTGTATCCGCCTCTCCTTCATGCGGAGTGGAATGGTATCACATTGACTGACCTGGTTTTCCCGTTCTTCCTTTTCATCGTGGGAACGTCGATCACGCTGGCATACACAAAGCGATTGGAGGCTGGTGCTGACAAGAAGGACCTCTACAAAAAGATCTTCTCGAGGGCCATCAAGATCATGCTGCTGGGATGGTTTCTCTGGCTATGGCCCACGTTTGATTTCGGAGGGATGCGGTACGTTGGCGTATTGCCGAGGATCTCCATTGTTTTTCTCGTGTGCGCCCTGGTCTTTTTGAACACAAACTGGAAGCAGCAGGTGTGGATAGCATCGCTCATACTGATCGGATACTGGCTGTTGATGGCACTTCTATCAGCCAACTATCCAGCGGCTTCATAGCCGCCAATTATGAACCCGGTGTAAACATAACGGCGTGGCTCGATCGTGTGCTCGTGCCAGGCGATTTCTGGCAGGTGACGTGGGATCCCGAAGGGTTGATGAGCACCTTTCCGGCCATCGTCACCGGAATGATCGGGATGCTCATCGGTAAGCTGTTTGTCTCAGTAGAAGACCCTCACAAAAAACTCACATGGATGTTCTTCGCTGGATTTGCCATGTATCTGCTCGGTGGAGTGTGGGGATGGTTCATGCCATTGAATAAGAATCTGTGGTCGAGTTCGTACACCCTTTGGACCGCGGGCGTATGCACGATGGGTCTGGCAGCTTCTATTCTGGTGGTAGACATGTTGGGTTATAACAGAGGTACGAAACTGGGCAGAGTATATGGAGCGAATGCAATCACATCATATGTGCTGGCCGGGATGCTCACCCTTGTGTTTTATTCTGCCATTTTTGGGGGCGAATCTCTGAACGGACTCTGGATGGATGGTATAACCGGTGCTGGAATACCTCCAAGACTGGCCTCCTTGGCGTATGCAATCATATACATGCTCATCATATACATTCCTGCCTACATTCTGTACCGGAAGAGGATCTTCATAAAAGTGTGATTCCAGAGGAGGACCGGGAGTGAGGGCCCGTCAGAGCTGCTCTGGCGGCGCCTGGATCTCCCCGGGTCGCGGCTGCGGGGGCTACTGGCGAGGCCGCGGCTCAGGCGACAAATTTTCGGGGCAACCCGGAGCCCACTCATGCACAGACGTGACGCCATTCGAGCCCTGTCCGCCGGGCTCGCTCTCCCGACCGTGAGCGCGCTCACGCCGGACGGCCTGTGGGCTGCGGCGCGCTCCATCCACGACAGAATTCGGAGCGCACCGCAGGATCAGGCCTTCCTCATCCTCACCGACCACCAGAATGCCATGATCACCGCGCTTGCCGAGTTGATCATTCCGGAGACGGATACACCAGGCGCGACCGGTGCGCTGGTCAACAGGTTCGTGGACGTCATGCTGGCGGAGTGGTTCGAGGAAGACGAGCGCGAGGAGTTCCTCCGGGGTCTGGTGGCGTTGGACGGGCGGAGCGTCAACACGTTCGGGGTGCCGTTTCTCGCGCTCGAAGAAGCGCAGCAGGTCGTGTTGCTCAAGGGGCTCGACGCCGAAGTTGCGGCGCTGCGCGAGGCCAATCTCCCGACGGACCACTTCTTCCTTCGCATGAAGTGGCTCACCCTGTATGGGTACTACACCTCGGAGGTAGGGGCCACCCAGGAGCTGCGGCAGGTGATCATTCCCGGCCGGTACGAACCGTGTGCGCCGGCTGGGAGGGAGGGGTCCGGAGTGTGGGAATGAGACAGGAAACGTACGACGCCATCGTCGTGGGCTCGGGCATCACGGGAGGTTGGGCCGCCAAGGAACTCGCGGAGGCCGGGCTCAACACGCTCGTCCTCGAGGCCGGACGGTCCATCGACCCCGCCACCGACTACGCCGAGCACGAGCCTGCGTGGAGCCTCCGCTATCGCGGACTCGGCGATCGGAAATCCCTCGCGCAGCGGCAGCCAGTGCAACGCACCTGCTATGCCTGCGATGAAGCTGCCGCCAAGTTCTTCGTGGACGACGTCGACAACCCGTATTCCACACCGGACGGAAAGCCGTTCTTGTGGATTCGCGGTAGACAAGTCGGCGGGAGATCGATCACGTGGGCGCGTCAGTCCTATCGATGGAGCGATCTGGATTTCGAGGCCAACCTCCGGGACGGCCACGGGGTCGACTGGCCGATTCGGTACGCGGACCTTGCGCCGTGGTACGACCATGTTGAGCGTTTCGCTGGCATCAGCGGCGAGGCGCTGGACCTGGACCAGCTCCCCGATAGCCGCTTTCTGCCGCCGATGCCGCTGAACTGCGCTGAGCAGTTCGTCAGGGAGGGCGTGGAACGACGGTTCGGCCGAGAGCGGGTTCTGACCATCGGGAGGGCGGCCGTTTTGACGGTGAGCCACAACGGCCGGGCGGTTTGTCATTACTGCGGCCCGTGTCATCGGGGTTGTGTGACGCGCTCCTACTTCAGTTCGCTCACCGCCACACTTCCCGCCGCGGCTGCCACCGGGCGGATGGTGCTGCGACCCAACAGCGTGGTGGCGGAGGTCCTCTACGATTCACGCAACGACAGGGCCCGAGGCGTCCGCGTGATCGACGCGGTGACGCACGAGGACATGGAATTCGAGAGCCGGGTAGTCTTCCTCTGCGCCTCCGCACTCGAGTCGACCAGGATCCTCCTCAACTCGACACCGGACCGATTCCCCACGGGTCTTGGCAACTCCAGTGGCGAATTGGGATACAACCTGATGGACCACACCATGGGCGCAGGGGCCCGCGGACTGGTCCCGGGTCTCGAGGACCGTGATGCGTACGGGCGTCGTCCCAACGGCGTGTACGTGCCGCGATTCCGTAACGTCCGGGACGAGCATCCGGATTTCCTGCGGGGCTACGGATTCCAAGGTGGAGCGGGACGACCCGGCTGGACCCGGGGTATTGACGTGCCCGGGTTCGGAGCCAATCTCAAGGAAGCCCTTCGCCGGCCGGGCCCGTGGCAGATGACGCTGTCCGGGTTCGGCGAGTGCCTTCCTCGGCGCTCGAACTACGTCGAGATCGACCCGGACAGGAAGGACAGGTGGGGCATTCCCGTCTTGCGCATCCACTGCGAGTGGAGCGACAACGAGCGGGCCATGCTGCGGGACATGTCCGTCGCGGCCGCCGAGATGCTCGAGGCGGCCGGCACCACGAACGTCAGACCGTTCGTCGAGGACAACCCACCGGGGCTCACGATCCACGAGATGGGAACGGCGCGCATGGGCCGCGACCCGACGACTTCGGTGCTCAACGCCTACAGTCAATGTCACGACGTTCCGAACGTGTTCGTGACCGACGGCGCAGCGATGACCTCCTCCGCCTGTCAAAACCCGTCGCTCACCTACATGGCATTGACCGCCCGTGCCTGCGCGTATGCGGTCGAACGAATGCAGCGTCGAGAGCTTTGATATGACGGATCGCCGAGAGTTTCTGACCGCGATGGGCGCTGTCGGTTTGACCGGCGCCGGTCTCCTATCCGCCGGCTGCGCCGAGACCTCGGCCGGGCGTCGCCTCGACCGAATCGGCGTCCAACTCTACACCGTTCGCGGCGCGATGCAGGAGAGCGTCGAGCGCACGCTCGAGCGCGTGGCGGCGATCGGGTACTCGGAGGTGGAGTTCGCCGGGTACTTCGACCGATCGCCGCAGCAGATCCGGAGCGCACTCGACGAGAACGGCCTCTCGGCTCCTGCGGCCCATGTGTCACTGGAGATGCTCGAGAACGAGTGGGAGTCCATGGTAGATCTCGCCGCGACCGTGGGACACGACTACCTGGTGGTTGCCTGGATCGAGCCCGCAAACCGGACAAGCCTGGACGATTACCGCGCATATGCGGCGCGCTTCAACCACGTTGCGGAACGGGCCAAAGAGGCCGGACTTGCGTTCGCATATCACAATCACGACTTCGAGTTTGAGCCCTTGGGCGACCGAATCCCGTTCGACGTCCTCGTTGGAGAAACCGATCCGGCACTTGTCGCTTTCGAGATGGACCTCTTTTGGATCACCAAGGCGGGCGGTGACCCCTTTGCGTACTTCCGCGAACACCCAGGGCGGTTCCCCCTGGTGCACGTCAAGGACATGCGTGCGGACGGTGCGATGGCCGACGTGGGGGCCGGGACGATCGACTTCGCGTCCCTGTTTGCGCGTAGCGATGAGGCCGGCATTCGCCACTACTTCGTCGAGCACGACAATCCCTCTGATCCCTTCGAGAGCCTTCGAGCGAGTCACCGCTATCTGCAGGATCTCAGATACTGATGCGTGCACCTCCTACCGGGCGCGAGTGGTTGCATGCTGGCTGCTGCGCCGTGGCCGTGGTCGCGTTCGGTTCGAGCTGACCGCTCTTCACGCCCTCCCTCACGGGGCCGCCTCGAGCACGCCGTATCCCTGCGGCTCAGCGGCTTTCGCGCCGTCCACGCCTCCCGACCCTCTATCATTGATCGATAGCACCCGCATCGCTGGCCGCCCCACCTTCCTGGGCCCACATGTCACGAGTCTCACGCGCGCGGTACGTCATGCTGTCACGCCCTCAGGGGGTTACCCTACCCGTGCTCGTGACAGCGGCGTCGCGGAGGGTGGGATTGAGCAGCGGTGTTGTTGTTGCCCGGTGTGTGAGGCGCGGGAGCCTCGCGATGACCTGCTCGCTCGACCGTCCCCCGGCTATTCGTCGAAAAGGTCCGTTCGGCTCTCTACCTCGCCATACCAGAGGCGCAGATGCACGGCGCCGTCGAAACCGTGGGCGAGGTAGCGCATGATCGCGTTCATCTCCGCGGGTGTGTACTGCGTGCGGTGGCACGCAAAGCCCTGGTGCGCCGCCTCGAGATCCTCCGGCGCGAACGGCACGGCGATGGGCAAGTGTCGCTGCGGAATCGAAGTAACGTTCGGCCGAGCCGGTGGTGCGTCCTTCATGCGTTCGGCCGGTAACGAGGGATAGTACAGCACCTCCGGTATTCCCGCTCCGCCGCTTTGCACGACCTCGGTCACGACGACGCCGACGAGCCGGTGGTCCGGATGCCCGGTCCCACCTTCCGGGCCAAAGCTGATCACTGCTTCCGGTTGCAGGTCGCGCAACACGCGGCGCACGTCCTCGCGCAACCGTTCCAGGCTGGCAAACGATGCCAGGCCCGCATCCTCGAAGCCGAGCAGAATAGGTGGATGGATACCGAGCTGCCGGGCGGCGCAGCGAGTTTCCTCGGCTCTGACGCGTGCCAAAGAATCGCCGGCAGGCACACCCGCGTGCTCGCGAACTCCCTTGCTCCCGTCCGTGGCGATCACCAGGTACACATCGTGACCCTCGCGCGCGTAGCGAGCCAATAGCGGTCCGACGATCCGCTCGTCATCAGGATGCGCAAACACGGCCACCAGTTTGTGGCCGCCCGCTTGGGCGGCGGTATCCCGAAGCATGCCTGCGCCTGTCAGCAGGAGGCACAGCAAACCGAGACCGAATCGCATGAGGTTATCCTTTGCGAAGGGAGTGCGGCGATTCGACAACTGCGATGTCCGCTTTAACGGTCTGCGCGTGATCTGCGAGCGATCCGCTCGTCCGCCGGGCGGAGGCTGAACGTATCGCGATAGCTCAAGGCGCCCAGACCTACGCCTTCCTCTCGAATGTGTGCGCGGAGACGATTCGTGTTCCAGCGATAATCACTATCTCCCGTGCACTTCGCCAGCGGACTGGGCTGATCCGGATACCTGATCCTTGCACTCGCGTTCTAAGACACTGCGACCAACGGAACGGGCCAAGATCCACCCGCGGCGGGAACGCACTGATCGTCGGTGTCGCGGAGGTCGATTTGGCCGACTTCGTGCTTCAGCTCCCGCGAAGTAAGAATAGGCAGTCGGATCCACGTGCCGTCCGTTCTGGCAGCCCGTGAGCAGTGCGCGATGAGCGCCCGGGCGTCGATCCGGTAGTGGGATCGCCGATGTCGTCGACAGTGCGTCGAACTCCAGTCAACATGTGACCGGTCGCGGCGGGTGGCAAGAGCGGCGTCAGACGGTTGCCGTTAGCGTTGCTGTTTTCTTCCAGCAAAGTCGGGCATCGAGTCGGGCAAATGTCGGGCCGACGCTCGGAAGTCGTTGAAATGCCCGCATCTTGCCGTGATTACCTATCCCCTCAGCCCGAAGGGGGTTCAGGGGGTCGCGGGTTGACGCCCCCATTTACGCCTCCTCCCAGCCCGCGTCCGCTAACGCGTCAAATCCCGCCGTCCCGACTGGTGTAAGTCAACAAACCAGATCCGGCTTGAAACGCCGCCCACCCCCTCGCTCGCCCCACTTCGCGACGATCGCTATCTTTAGCGTCCGCCATGCAGCACACCTTTGAGCGCCTGAAAACAGCTCTTGCCGACCGATACGCCATCGAGCGTCCCCTGGGTGCCGGCGGCATGGCGACGGTGTATCGGGCACAGGACCTGAGACACGATCGGCCTGTCGCGGTCAAGGTGCTCCACCCGGAGCTCTCGGCGACGCTTGGCGCCGACCGCTTCCTGCGCGAGATCAAGATCGCCGCCCGGCTCAATCATCCGCACATCCTGCCGGTCCACGACTCCGGCCAGGCGGACGACCTGCTGTACTACGTCATGCCCGTAAAGCGGGAATCGCTGCGGCACCGGCTCCAGCGGGAAGGTGTGGTGCCCCTGGAGAACGCACTGCGAATTGCCCAGGAGGTCCTGGACGGGCTGGATTACGCCCACGGGGAGGGGGTCGTGCACCGGGATATCAAGCCCGAGAACATTTTGCTCTCCCGGGGTCACGCGATCGTGGCGGACTTTGGTATTGCCCGGGCGGTTCGAGCCGCCGGCGGGGGCGAGCTGACTCAGACCGGCATCCCCATTGGCACACCAGCCTACATGAGTCCCGAGCAGGCTGAGGGGGCTCAGGACCTCGATGGACGGAGCGATCTCTACAGTCTCGGGTGTGTGCTCTTCGAGATGCTGACGGGTCACTGGCCGCCCCCCTTGACGGATTTTGGCACGCCGAGCGATGCGCTCCCGCCCGACATTGCGCAGGTGGTGCGGAGAGCCCTGGCACCCGCGCCGGCGGACCGGTTTGCCAGTGCGGCTGAGTTTGCGCAGGCGTTAGCGACGCGTGCCGTGGAGCCGACCGCCCCAATGGGGGGCCAAGTCACAAGCGCCGTGCCATCGGTCGCGGTGCTTCCGTTCATCAACATGAGCGCCGATCCCGAAAACGAGTACTTCAGTGACGGAATGACGGAGGAGATCATTAACGCGCTGGCGCAGGTGAACGATTTGCGCGTTGCGGCGCGGACGTCTTCATTCTCGTTCAAAGGCAAATCACCCGATGTGGCAGCGGTTGGCGCCAAGCTGAAAGTGGCGACGGTATTGGAGGGGAGCGTGCGGAAGGCGGACACCAAGCTCCGGATCACCGCACAACTGATCAACGTGGCCGATGGGTATCATCTATGGTCCGAGCGGTACGATCGGGAGATGGACGACGTGTTTGCGATCCAGGACGAGATCGCCACGACGATTGTCGATCGGTTGAAGGTGAAGCTGGTGGGGCGCTCGCACGAGCCGCTGGTCAAGCCGCCGACGGAGAATCTCGAAGCGTACCAGCTCTACTTGAAGGGCCGCCATCTCTGGAACCGGCGCAACAAGGCGGGACTGGAGCAGGCAGTCGAGTACTTCGAGCAGGCGATTGAAGAGGACTCCAGGTTCGCGCTCGCCTACTCCGGTTTGGCGGATGCCTATCTCCTGCTTGGATCATACGGCCACGTATCTCGGGCCGAAGCGCATTCGAGAGCAAAGGCAGCGGCAGAGCAGGCGCTGGCGCTGGACGACACGCTGGCGGAAGCGCATACGTCCCGCGGTCAGGTCTTGCGTTCAGAACGGGACTGGCACGGCGAGGAACAGGAGTACCGGCGCGCCATCGAGCTCAATCCGAGTTACGCAACGGCCCACCAGTGGTACGCCACTCTGCTGTGCGCGCTGGGCCGGATGGATGAGGCGCTAGCGGAGATCCGGCGCGCCGAGGAGCTGGACCCACTCTCGCATGCGATTAGCGTCACCGCAGGACTGGTACTTCTGTTTGCCCGCGACTACGATGGGACAATCGAACAGGTTCACAAAACGCTCGAACTCGAGCCGAACTTCTTCTCCGCATACGGGATTCTCGCCGCGGCGTATGCACAGAAGGGCCTTTACGAGGAGGGGATCGCGGCGATCGAACGAGCAGCTGTGCTGAATCCGGATGCTCCGGATCAGCTCGCGAGCCGCGCGGTCTTCTATGCCCAGTGGGGGCGGAGGGAGACGGCCCTCGAGCTGGTGGAGGAGGCGAAGGCACAGGGAGACGATCCCGCAATCATCGCGGCAGTCTACGTGCAGCTCGGTGACGCGGACCGCGCGATGGAGTGGCTCGAGCGGGCGTTCGCCAACAGGCCGGAAGGTCTGCTTTACCTCAAGGTGAGTCCCTGGTCGGATCCAGTTCGCGCCGACCCCCGGTTCAAACGACTACTCGAGCGGCTGGGGATGGAAGACTGAGCGCGGCCTCGACGCCAAGAATTTGGCTAAGGGATCGCCGCGCGCGCGCAGCGACACCACCAGTTGGCTCCAAGCACGCCAGCGTGGCACGCAACGCCGTCCCGCAAGTTGGAACCTATTTGCCGCCCTTGGTAACCTTGGCCTTCTTGGAGGCTCTTTTCCGATTGTCCGGTTTCTTGGTGATCTTCTTCTTTGATGTCCTTTTGGCGGCGGATTCTCTTCCAGTTCCCGGTGCAAGGCTCAGCGCGTAGCTTTCATCAAGCCATTTCTCCCAAAGTTTCTTCGGCATCGGGGCGTCGGCAGTGAATCTGGCGGTCACCCACTTGTTTGAGCCAACCTCATAGCGGTTCGGATCTTTCTTGGCAAGTTCGGTTGCTTCGAGCATGGAGTTCTGTAACTTAAACATGGCCTTGTAGCGACCACCTTGCATACCGATATAGAGAAAAGCCTTCTTGCCTGTTTTGAATGAACTCTGCGTGCAGGCGGTGCCCGCATCTACCGCTGGATAGCGGCTCGCTTTTAGACGGATCGGTTCCGTCGGATCCTTTGTGCCGCCGACCATAAGGTCTCCCCCGTTAGTAAGTTGTTTTTCTTCGCAAGATGGTTAGACAGTCAAAACGAGCCAGGGTCGAAAGGCTCGGTGCTCAGCCAACAATACACTTGGCCCGCACAAGGGCCAGTGACATTGTCCAGGAACGCGCGCCACGCAACTACGTCTCAAAGCTCAAGGAGCAACCACTGTCGCAAAAGCCGCCTAAGTGGTGGGAGCGCTATCTCGAAGAGGGTCCCAAGGGGCTGCACGATCGCTCGCACCGCTCTTACTCGTCCCCGCATGCTACGCCGCCGGCCGTCTGGGAGCGGATTCGTGACGCGCGAAGGCGCCACCCCAGCTGGGGCCCGAAGAAACTGCTCTGGCTGGTGGCCAAACGGCACGAGGGACCGCTGCCCGCACCGAGCACCGTGGCCGCGTGGCTCAAGCGCGAAGGGCTCGTGAAGCCGCGGCGGGGGAGCACCAAACGGCCGCATCCCGGCCGCCCCCTCGCCCAGGCCACGACGCCGAATGCGATCTGGACGATCGACTTCAAAGGCCAGTTCCGGACGCAGGACGGGGATTACTGCTATCCGCTCACCATCGTCGACGCGTACAGCCGCTACTTGCTGGGCTGCCATGCGCTGCGTCAGCCGACGCGACGGCTCACCCGCCCGGTGCTCGAGCGGCTCTTCCGGGCGTATGGTCTGCCCGGGCGGATCCGCAGGGATAATGGCCCGCCGTTTGCGAGCACGGCGCTCGCGCGCCTGTCGCTACTCGCCGTCTGGTGGATCAAGCTCGGGATCGCCCTGGAACTCATCGAGCCCGGCCATCCCGAACAGAACCCGCGCCACGAGCGCCTCCACCGCACCCTCAAGGCCGAGACGACGCGGCCCCCGGCGTCCTCCTGTCGCAGCCAGCAGGCGCGGTTCACTCGGTGGCAACGGCACTACAACGCCGAGCGCCCCCTCGCGGCTCTGGGCCAGCGTCCGCCCGCAACGGTCTATCGACCGTCCGCACGAGCGTTTCCCGCGCGCCTCGCGCCGCCGGAATACCCCGGCCACTTTGAAGTGCGTCTCGTCAGTCGCAACGGCGGCATCGGGTGGCGGGCGCACCGCGTACCCGTCAGTCATACTTAATGGAGGAATACATCGGCTTCGAAGCGATCGACGACGGCCTCTGGGGACGTCTACTTCTATCACGGCCGCCTCGGTCGCTTCGATGAGCGTCTCGGACGGGTCATTGATGACCGAGGACGGCTGTTTCGACACTTCTTCCTGCGGGGGTGTAAAGCATCAACCTAGAACAAGGTGTCAAAGATCAACTCGACCGTTCATACTACCTGAGTGAATCATCGTCGTCACCGTGGGTACAGTCGTCGGACAATCTCGCCCTCCACCTCCACCGAGTAGATGGCGTTCCTCTGTCGGTCTCTGTTCGACGTAAAGACCAGTACACGGCCATTCGGCGACCAACGACTGTAGTACTCGCGCGCAGGATTCTGACTCACGTTTCTGAGTGCAGATCCGTCCGTGCGCATCATATAGATTTCCTCATCGCCACCCCTGTTGGTGCCGAAGGCGATCCGGCCGCCATCGGGAGACCACTCAGCTCGTCTGGAATGTCCACCCGGCGTCTGGGTCAGCCGGACCGCGTCCGAGCCGTCGGCAGCCATCACATAGACTTCGGGCTGTCCGTCGCGATACGAGGTGAAGAGCAGTCGGCGGCTATCCGGTGACCAGGAAGGTTCGCCGTCCTCATCGGGATGGATCGTTAACCGTTGCCGATCCGAGCCATCAGGACGGATCCGATAGACCTCCCGGTTTCCGTCGCAGTCCGATCGGTACGCGATCCATTCACCATTTGGAGACCAGCGTGGCTCCGAGCTATCACAAGCCTCGTCCGTCGTGAGCCGTATGACTGTTCCACCGGCGGACGGCCCCACGTATAGGTCGTGACTTCCGGATCGGGTTGACGCGAACACGATGCGACTAGCATCGGGCGACCAGCTCGGCATGTAGTCCGTCGAGTCACCACCGAAAACGCTCATCGCTTCTCCGCGTCCCGTGTCGAGGACGTACACATCCAGGTCGGGCCAAGCCCCGCCAGCGAATGCGATGCGCTCCCCGTCACCAGCCCACTCCGGCTCTGTAACGAGGAAACGATCGTCTTGAAAGACCGGAGCAGCATGTCCCGAGATACTCAATTTCGACCAGAACTCCGGTCCAGGCTCGACTCCCCGCGCGACCCCCTGAACGACACGCCGCGAGTCTTTCTCCACCCAGTATGTGACTCCGTAACCCGGGAAGAGCTCGCCCCCGTCTACCTTCCAACAGTCCCGCTCGTGCCCGTTGAGGATTACGCGTTCTGAACCTACGACACGAATCATGGACCATTCCTCACCGCCAGCCCACTGGGAGTAGTGCGGAACTGCAGCCGAGTACCCGTCCGCAAGTGGAAGTAGTGGGAAAAGCCACGGTATCTGACCCTCGATCGGGAAGACCGAGCCGTTCAATTGCTGGTCGATCAATTCAATGGGTTCGTCGGGTAGCACGACCCAGCCTGTGACGTATTTGGCACTCACTGCGATTGCGGCCGAGTCATTCTCTGCCTTCACGCGATGGTGCAACAGAGCATAATCATGCGCACGCGCCACGATCACTCCGATCGTTGTGTCCCCTTCTGCAGACACGTGGGTCGTGTGAATAGTGTACATGTCGAGATCTCCTTGGCGATCTCGCGAAATGGCTTGCGATGTAGTGCTGATAGGTGTGTCTTGCCCATCAGCACGGCGGAAGCTCTCCATAGAATACATTCCGGTCTGGAGGCTAACTCCGCTGAATGCGAGACTGCCGACTCGAACAGTGTCTACTTGCTGTGCGGCGACCGTCGGAACCACGGCCAGTGTGCAGCCCACCAGTAGTCTGATGCATCGTGCTGCGCGCATGAAACGAATCCTCCAATATTTCATTCTAAAACAGTAAGTCAGATGCCTTCTTGCTGACCGCTCGCTCTGTGACCGGCGCATGCGGAAGGCACGTCAACGCGTGGTACCTACGAGCCATGCCGACGCCGACGACTGGATCGTGTCGTCGTAGCCCCCCAAGATCAGCACCTCTCCCGTTGGCAAGAGAGTGGCGGTAGCGAACATCTGCGGTCCGCTCAACTCGCCCTGCGTCGCGACAAAGATGCGGACGGCGGGGTCAAAGAGCTCGGGTTGAGCAGCTCCACCCGCCACCAATACGGCCCCGGAAGGAAGCACGGCCACTGCGTCACGGATCTTATGGCGGCCCCAGCGCATGTCGGGGCCCGACGAGAATACACCCATCTCAGGGTCGTAGATCTCCGTACTCGCGTAGCGACCGCGGTAGTCTCGGGCGTCCGACCCACCGATGATCAGGACCCTCCCATCGGCCAGAAGTGCGGCAGCGTGCTTGTGGCGAGAAACGGCCATGTTGCCGGTCGGCTGGAACTCACCAGTAGCCGGATCGAAAGTCTCCGCCGACCGCAGGATTTCTCCTCGGGCCCGGTGTCCCCCGATCACGAGCACAAGGCCATCTGCCAGCGGGACCGCCACGTGGGAGCCTCGGGGCGTCTGCATCGGGCCCACCGCCGAGAAGGTAGAGGTGGTGGGATCGAAGACCTCGGCAGAGGCCAGCGGAGCACCCGTCGTCACCTCGCCTCCTAGCATCAGCACCCGACCGCCCGGGAGAGGCGCTGCGATGGGGCTCATGCGTGGGACGCTCATATCATCCGCGGACGTCCAGCGGCTTGTTGCCGGGTCGTAGATCTCAGCGCTGGCAGTCGCGTCCCGGCCCGTCCAGCCACCGGATACTAGGACCCGGCCATCGGGAAGGACCACCGCGGCATGGCTCGCTCGCGGCGTGGCCATTGCGGCGGCAGCCTGGAAGGACCGTGTGACTGGATCGTAGAGTTCGGCCGAGGCGTGGATGGGATTGCAGCCGCGTCCGGCGCAGCCGCCGGTGACCAAGACTTGGCCAGTCTTAAGAAGTGTGGCCTGATGAGCCGCTCGCTCCACCGACATCGCACCTATCCGAATCACTTGCGGCGAGTCTTGGTCGGCGGAGAACGGCTCCTTCGTCACAACCACGAACGCACCGACGAACAGGACAATCGACGCCGGCGCCAACCACATCGTTGTCTTCATCAGTGCCTCCTGAGGTAAATGCTCCGGGCGGCAAACAGCGCGAGCTGGTTGGCCACTCCCGGACTTACCCGACCGCCAGTCGCTCCGACCTCCGATCCCTCACTCACCCAAGACCCGATCGATCTCCTCCAACTCGTCGTCGGTGAACGACAGGTTGTCGAGCGCGGCGACGGAGTCCTCGATCTGCTCGACGCGACTCGCACCGACCACGGCCGACGTGACTGCCGAGTGACGCTGCACCCACGCCACCGCCATCTGGGCCAGCGACTGACCGCGTTGTCGAGCCATCTCGCTCAACTGGCGTACCTTTGCTACTCGCTCGTCGGTGATCGCTTCACGGCTGAGATAGCTGTGAGCCTTGGCTGCTCTTGAGTCGTCCGGAACGCCGTCGAGATAACGGTCGGTAAGCATCCCCTGGGCCAGCGGTGAAAAGACAATGCAGCCGATGCCCTCCTCCTCGAGCGTCGCCAACAGGCCATCCTCCACCCACCGGTCGAACATGCTGTAGCGCGGCTGGTGGATCAGGCAGGGCGTTCCCATTTCCCGCAGCATGTCCGCCGCGCGGCGTGTCTCCTGGGGCGGGTACGCCGAAATTCCGGCGTAGAGAGCCTTGCCCCGGCGGACGGCGGCGTCGAGCGCGCCCATTGTCTCCTCCAACGGCGTCTCCGGATCGGGACGATGGTGGTAGAAGATGTCCACGTACTCGAGCCCCAGCCGGCTGAGGCTCTGATCGAGACTCGCAAGTAGGTATTTGCGCGAGCCCCAATCGCCGTACGGACCGGGCCACATGTCCCAGCCGGCCTTCGTGGAGATGATCAGCTCGTCCCGGTACGGTCTGAGGTCCTCCCGCAAGATCCGGCCGAAGGTCTCCTCGGCCGATCCGTAGGGAGGGCCGTAGTTGTTGGCCAGGTCGAAGTGGGTGATTCCCAGATCCAAGGCCCGAAACACCATGGCGCGAGCCGTGTCGAAGTCGTCGATCCCACCGAAGTTGTGCCAGAGTCCAAGGGAGATGGCCGGCAACTTGAGACCGCTGCGGCCGCAGCGGTTGTAGGGCATCGACTCGTAGCGATGCTCAGAGGGATGGTATGGCGTAGCGACCTCCTTGTTGTGGTGGAAGAGACGCCGATAATCGAGGCGGTCGCAAGACCTGGGTGTCGTCGGCGTCGACTCGCTCAGTTCGGGCCGCCGTCACCGCAGCCTTGTGGAGTCTCAGTATCCCAGGAGCCCCGGCAGGGCCTCGGTGAGCCAGGGCAGGTAGACGACAAGGAAGAGCACGAGGACCATCACGGCATAGAATGGTAACAGCGCCCTGGTGGTTCGTGGGACGGTCGTCCGCCCGATCCCGCAACCCACGAACAGGATCGATCCCACCGGCGGCGTGCACAGTCCGATGCACAGGTTGAGCACCATCATGATGCCGAAGTGGAGCGGCGTGATCCCCAGCTGTTGGGCCACTGGGAGGAAGATCGGTGTGAAGATCAGTACTGCCGGCGTGATGTCCATGAAGGTGCCCACGGCCAGTAACAGCACGTTGATGAACAGGAGAATCAGCACCCGGCTCTCAGTGAGCGAGAGCAAGAACGCGGCGAGATCCCGAGGCACGTTCTCATAGCTCAGGATCCACGACAGGGCGGTCGAGGTGGCGATGAGGAACATCACGATCGCCGTCGTCTCGGCGGACTTGAGCAGGATGCGCGGCAGATCGCGCACGCCTACTTCACGGTAGACCGGGACGGCGAGAATCAACGAGTACACCACGGCGACGGCACTCGCCTCCGTGGCGGTGAAGATTCCCGCCACGATCCCCCCCATCACGATTACGATGAGCAGAAGGCTTGGGATCGCGCGGACGAAGGCACGGACACCATCGCGGAGGTAGGGACGACCAGCGACCGGGTACCTGCGGTATGCGGCGATCAATCCGCCCACCAGCATGAGCGCAAGACCCAGCAGAATGCCCGGCACGTAGCCGGCAACGAACAGCGCTGCAATCGAGACACCGCCACTTGCCAGCGAGTACACGATCAAGACATTGCTCGGCGGGATCAGGAGGCCCGTAACGGACCCCGTCATGGTGACCGCAACACTGTACTCCCGCTCGTAGCCCTCCTGCTCCATGGAGGGAATCATGAAACCGCCGACGGCGGACGTCGCCGCAACCGCTGACCCCGAGATCGTACCGAAGAACATGCTGGCCAGCACGTTCACGTAGGCCAACCCCCCGGCGAAGCCCCCGACCAGCACCTTGGCGAAGTCAACAAGCCGCCGCGCCATCCCGCCTTCGGAGATGAGTCGACCCGACAGGATGAAGAACGGGATCGCCAACAGCGCAAAGCTGTCGATGCCCGTCGCCATCCTGAGCGCCGCCGTCGTCACGGC
>JBDHDH010000091.1:0-15207 GCA_039591615.1 Gemmatimonadota bacterium
ACAGGCGCGGGCTCCGTGGGCGAAGGAGTTGGGAACGGCAAGGCTGCCGCTATCGTGTATGCCCGAGAAGGGGCGTCGGTACTGCTGGCGGATCTCAACCTCGACGCCGCGGAGGAAACCAAGTCGATTATCGACGCAGAGGGAGGTGAGTCTCGCACGCTTCGCGCAGACGTGAGCAGCTCGAGGGACTGTGGCAGAATTGTAGTCAGCTGCGTGGAGACGTTTGGTCGTATTGACATCTTGCACAACAACGTGGGGATCGAGATCGCCGGCGGGCTGGATGAGACAACCGAAGAGGCCTGGGATAAGACGCTGAGCGTCAATCTCAAGAGCGCGTTCTTGATGTGCAAGCATGCTGTGCCCCAAATGGAGAAGCAGGGCAGCGGCGCGATCGTCAACACCTCTTCGATCAACGCAATCCGCACATTGCCCGCTGTTCACCGCCGCCGGGTACCTACCAGCCTGCGTCCACAGTTCAATCGGGCTGGCCACCGCGGGTCTAGAGAGCGGATTTCTTCGAAGGACGGTTCATGGGAGCATCAAGATGGAAGTGCCGGCCGGATTGGTCTCTCTGACTCCCCGTTTCGGTGGCGACCATGTGGAATCCATCGCGCTCGAGACGCCACCTGCGTTCGTGCACACCCCCTCCGCCAAGCTCGAGTTCATTGGCAACAAGGCGATTCAGGTGAGCATTGTCTTCAGCGGGGTCTTCTTCGTTCTGGTCGACGTCGTGCAACTGGACATACCAAGGGCTGGTCCGGATGCGCTCATAGGTCCGCAAAACGCCACCGCGCTCGCCTCACTTGGAGCCGAGATACTGGAGGTGGCGAACCGAGCGGTTGTTGTTCAGCATCCACAGAATCCGGAGGTCAACACGATCGAGCTGGTGATGCTCTTTGAGCAACTCGACGGAGGTGATGCTCGGGACATCGTCATCAATCGAAGCGGCGGAATAGACCGGTCGCCCTGCGGTGGCGGAACCGGGGCTAGGGTGACTGACCTCTTTTCAAAGGGGGCGCTGGAGCAGTAGCAGGATTATGTACTTGAGAGTTTCATCGGCACCCGATTCATCGGCCGGGTCCTGAAGCCTGCACAAGTCGGACCCTTCCAGGGAGCCGTTCCCGAGATCGAAGGGTCTGCGCACATCACGGGTATGCACCAATTCGTATTGGATGCACAAGATCCACTGAGCGAAGGTTTCTTGTTGTGATCCGCCACAGCCGCCATCGACGCTCAGCGCCCGGCGCTCTTGCGTGCCTGATGGGCAGCCTTTGTCCGACTATGTAGCTCTTCAACGCTCACCGAAGCGATGGTGTCGCCGATCAACGGCAGTGGAAGATCGCTCAGCTTCTTGAAGCGCACGCACGATTTGCCGACGTCGAAGCGTTTCCCCGTCGCCTTGTAGGCGGCCTCGAACTCTCGTCGGGACGCGTCGGATGTGTATATGCCCGTAAGATAGACCGCCATATGGTTTTTCTGTGATGCCAGAGCGGCATACATGAGCGGCTGGCCGTTGTACGTATCCGGGCATATCTCGAGGGGTACCTGATAGGTGATCATTCCCCAGTTCATCGTCTCTTCGTAACCCTCTGGGAGATTCGCCAGAATCACCTGCCGGACTGCTTCGATTGCCGTTCGTCGATCATCGGGTAGCGCAGCGAGGTATTGCCGGACTGTTGGTGCCTCTGACCGCATGGTTCAGCCTCCTCTGGCCTTCAGCCGATTGCTAGCTCTTGTTGTCCGAAAGGCCAGCCATCAAATACCAATAGGAGTGCACTTATCTTTTGATTCTCGAATGTGAACAACTGAGCCACTGTGATGGTCGCATTGTTCTTTTCGTAATCATAACAGACGGACACGCTGTCCGCACTTTCCGTGACACTCAACACTCGATAGCTGGATTGCTCGGGAGGGTCATCTCTCAGGCTTTCCAAATAAGCCTCACTGGATCCAAAACGATGGAATGGTCCAGTGAATTGAAGATCTCCCGCCAGCAAGGGAGCCAGCCCGTCGATGTCTCTCGCGCAAAAGCGCCTCAGAAACTCCATCGCAACTTCACGGTTCGTCATCGTATGCAGCCCGCTGGCGATAGGGAACCCTCCTGTGTGCGACTACCCAGGAGGTTACAGAGTTAGGCCGAAAGGGAATGGGAACCCCCTCCGAGACGCTGGTGTCGTCGTAAAGCGTGCGAGGACTGGGCGGCTGTCGCCTCTTCATCCCATGATTGCCCGCGCGGAGGGCACAGGTTCGGCCAATCTGGGGTCACCGGCGATATGCACTACCTCATGAGGCTCGCGCTCACGAAGGCTCTTGGAGAACAGCCGCCAAGCGTCGTTCGTAAAGCGGTATCTGGCATCGCGCCCGGATACGGTTGCTCGGCCGCACGCAAACGATCCAGGCCGACCTCGCGCCAGCTCTCGGCGTTGTCTACTTGGTCGTTGGGTTGCCTAGTCATGGTGCTCAGCCGGCCGCATCTGGTCCGCACCAGCCAGCCTCCCGGCCAGGCGTGTGGGGTCGTGGATCAGCAGTGGCAGGTGTTGGGGGCAGATCGAAAGGCGAGCTCCCCGATAGTCGAGTGGTATCAAAGGGATCTGCTCGGCACTTCGGTCACAGGCGAGACAAACTGGCAGCTCATTCTTGCTCACGGGATATCTCCTGCGAAGGAACCGTCGAAGCTTTCTGATGAATCAGTGGGGAGCAGGAACGCAACACCGGCGACATTACAAAGCTCGTGGCGCTCACGGGATCTTCCGTTGCGGTCCCAAGGTGAGTCCCAAGCCGCACGCGGCGCCTTCAGGCACTTGGTGGACCGTGCCCCACGCTCGAAGCCTCATGGTGGCAGACCGTCAGGTGCGGGACGACGCAACGTATAATCCGCGTCCAATCAGTCCTTCCGATTCGAACTCGGCCAGGAGACCAGCCTCATGAAATGCGGCCGTCATCTCCTCCCGGGAGAAGAGCCCTAGCTCGTGTGTTTCGCTTTCTCGACGGAGGCCGTCGGGCGTGCCAATGAGATACTCGAACTGCAGACGTGAGAGACGACGCTCCAGGGTGGTGTGCGTCATCCGACACACTTTCCCGCCGGGGGCGTCAACGGCCATGCACGTGACGTATCCGTGCTCCATCCCGCCGGGCTCAAACCATGGCTCGACAATCAGCACAACCCGGGTTGTGAGGTGAGCAGCCATAGCCACGACTGCTGAATGGAGATTCTTCTTGTCCCGAACGTACCCGATGGAGCTAAAGAGACAGACGATGGCATCATAGGAACGGTTGAGCCGAAAGTTCCGCATGTCAGCGCATAGAAACACGCCCAGCTGGTTCTTGTCACGGGCCATCCGAATGAATCCGGGCTGGACATCGATCCCGTCGACTTCGAATCCGTGGTCGGTCGCTAGGTAGCGGGCGTGCTCACCTGTGCCGCAGCCGACGTCGAGCACCGAGATGGCCTCGGGGTTGCGTTCCCGGATGATGACGGCGACTCTGGCTGCTTCGCTTCTGTAGTCTTTCGACGCATAGAACAGATCGTAGAGGTCGACGCTAGCCGAGAACATCGGTCGAACCCACACGCCTGCCGGGCTCGCAGTGGCGTGCTAGCACCGTCTCGCTTCGCTCTTGGAGCGTGAAGACGGTCACCTCGGGGCGTGCATTGAACCGCACGCGCAGCAGGTGCCCCACGCCGCGATTGATATACATGAAGCGTCCGTCGCGCAGGTCGATCTCGCCCGCCGTGTAAGAACGATTCGCAACTGGAAGGAGCGGTGGGGGTAAGAAGGGCGGCTTGCACTGTCCCCCGTGGGTATGGCCGCAGAGGATCCATCCTTGGTAGGTCCCCCACACCTCTCGATCGGCTGAATCGGGGTTGTGTGACAGGACGAGGGTCGGCTCGGAAGAGTCGAGCTCGGTCCGGAGGGATTCGGGCCTGAAGTGCGGCCCCCAGAGATCGTCCAGTCCAACGAGCTGGAGCCCGCACACATCGTGCTTCGCGTTCCGAAGGATAGTCACGCCGGCTTCGGTGGCGCGGCGCTGCACCACCTCAGCAACCTCGACCCGGCGCCAGCCCTGCCCGTAATCGTGGTTGCCCAGGATCCCCACGGTCGCCAGTCGGCCCAGGGGCAAATGCTCGAGGACCCGGGCCAGCTCGTCCAACTCGGCCGGTCCACGGTAGGTAATGAAATCACCGGTGAGAATCACGATGTCCGGCTCGACCGTCGCCACGCGGCGGAGCACGTCGATGACGTACCTCGAATCGACACGCGGTCCGATGTGGAGATCGCTCAGCTGCACGAGTGAAGCTCCCCGCAGTGGATTGGGCAGGTTTGAGATCGGGAGCGGCCGCTCAATGAACTCGACCCAATGGGGCTCAATACGCCACGTGTAGAGTCCGACTCCAAGGCCACTCACGAGAGCGGCCGCACCAGTCTGCATGAAACGGCGTCGTGTCCACATGAGCGTTCTGCGCGACCAGTTGGGAACTGGCGATGACGTGATTGGCTCCCCGCAGGCCGTCCGATGGTCGACGAACCCTGGGAACGGACCGGCCCACCGAAGGATTCAACATACCCATCCGTTGCACAAGCCCACGGTCATGCACGTCGGCATTTGATGGGGCAGTGAGTCGGGGTCAGCGATGCGTTGCGCTGCCGCCTATCCCCTAGGGATGGAACGTGCAGTGGGCGATGTGGGGACACTCCTCATCACCTCGGGCACGAGGTGCAGGTGGATCGCACGTCTCTTTGGGCAGATGCTCTTGCGGTCTTACGACAGCGCAGCCAGAACCTGGGCCCCGGCGAGAATGGCAGTGGCGGCTATCCCTATCTGCCATGATCGTACGACGACGCTCAACATCAGAACCATGAACATGGCTCCGCCGGACATGTCAGATACCGACGGGCCGGAGAGCGCCGCAATGTATATGGCGAGGGCCATTATGCCGGCCGCTGTCGACGGGAGTCCCGGAATGCGAGCATACGGGTTGAGCAGCCAGCCGCCCCACAGCCCGGCCCCTGCCATCAGCAACGCACCGGAAGTGGCACCGAATCCAGCTCGTTGCGCGAGGGCTTGGACGATGACAGCGGCAGCGATGCCGAGTGAGGCCCACAACAGGCGCCACCCAGCCTCCCGAGAAAGACCTTCGCAACCACAACGAGCAACGGGCATTTCACTCTCCTCGAGTCTTCGCTCGAGAAACCTAGGGAATTGAGCCAGGTGCGAGAAGACGACGTGTGATGACCGGCGGGGCTTGGCTGTCGAGTGGCCGGACGTGGGCTATGAATGGAGAGTTCGGTCCACTACAATGGGAGCGCCCCAGTGCGCTCGAGCTGGTCTCACTGCCGAGGAGATTCCGTGGGTGTTCCTGTCATCCGTGGCTCATCGATCCCAGCACGATGCGGACTTAGTCGGCCTCGGTGCGGCGCTGCATACGGAGAACCGAGCGGGTTCGTCAGCGGGACACACCAGCCCAGACCTGGGCGGTACGGTTAGGTCGCTCAGGTATAGCCGCTCGGCGTGCAGCCACAGGGTCCGCAACCGGCACCACCTTCAGGCTTCGCGCTACGCGATCCGGTCAGTACGTTTACCGGCGCGAAGTGCCGAACCGCATTGTGCGATCCACACTTGGAGCAGCTCGGGTGCGGGCCCTCTGAGTAGGCGGCGATCGACATGCGGATCTCGAATCGCGCTCCGCAGTCCTGGCAAAGGTAGTCGTAGCTTGGCATCAGGCTTCTACTCGCGAGCCATGTGGGTCCATGCCGCCGGACGTAGACGTCGCAATATACTCATGACCTCATCGAGCGGGGACCGCTTCTGCCGGCGCCGACGGATGGCGGCCTCGAATGCTGCACGGCGCGGCCGACGGAGAACGACAAAGCGCTACTTCTTGTGACCGATCAGCTCGTAATAGCGGTCCTTTGGCTCGCCCGTCCAGCCATTGATCCCATGTCTGGGGAGCCACCATGCGTGCACGACCAGGCCGGCAAGCATGGGAATTGCCAGCAGTCCAAGCGCCGCGGCACGACCCACGGTAGCCGAGAGCGTCAACACGACGACCAGCACGATGACGACTTTGAGGAGGCGCCGCCACTTCGGCTTGTGCTCTTCGAAGTGACCGAACAAGATGCTGCCGACGGCGAAGATGCCAAGAACGACCGTAGTTTCGAACCAGAGGACGTCGGTTTCCCACATGGTGGGTCCTCAGAGGTATAGAGTTTCGGACGCGAGTCCAGCGCGTCCTGCCGCTTGCGCTCGTCACAGGGCTCAGGCCGGATCCCGGTGCACCGCCTCCTGCGAGAACGCTGGCCGGCAGACGGCGATGTACTCCGCGCCACCGGGCTTCGGTGTGCTGTAACGCACCCACTCGCCGGGAGAGGCAACGACCGCTTGTCCCGCACGAACCTCGATCTCACCTCCCTCGTGCTCGACACGCAGAAGACCGCGCAGCACGACGGTGATCTCTTCGAATTCCGGCCGCTGGCCCGGCTCGTGCCATCCTTCTGGCAAGACCATCCGGGCCACGCTCACCAACTGGTGGCGGGATGCGACACGACCAGCGTATTCCTCGATACGCTTCGGCTTGGTGCCCGCGGCGGGTATCACCGTCGGATTTTCGATGAGTTTCGGCATGGTTGTTGTCTTGACACCTAGGGTCTGCTGAGAGCAGCTTGGTACGCTTCCCGTAATGCGTTCTCGACGGGCGGGCCAAATGCCACGAGAACGACACTTTCCAACGACGTGTTCCGGGTCAAGAAATCTCGTACCGTCCCGACGGCAACCGTCGCCGCCTGTTCGAGGGGGTAGCCGTACACCCCGCAGCTAATTGCAGGGAATGCAATCGAGCGGAGCCTGCTTTCCACTGCTAAATGCAGCGAGGAGCGATAACAGGAGGCTAGCAGTTTTGCCTCACCGTGTTGGCCTCCGTGCCACACCGGCCCGACGGTGTGGATGACGTGCCTCGCCGCAAGCCGGTACCCGTCTGTGAGCCGCGCCTCGCCGGTAGGGCATCGAACACCAGGGCGGACCTCGGGAACGTTACGGCATTCTTTCAGGAGGCCGGGTCCGGCTGCTCGGTGGATCGCGCCGTCCACACCGCCGCCCCCAAGCATTCGCTCATTGGCCGCATTGACGATGGCGTCCACGGATAGAGAAGTGATGTCGACGTTCTTGATCTCGATGCGTTCCATATGTGTGTGTGCACCGTCTGAGAGGCTTGGGGTCGCGCCGTGCTATCGTGGGTTGTGAGCGGCTGTGGCGTTGGCCACGTGGATCAGTCTAACGGCTAGCGACCCCGCAGCCAGCATCAACACGAAAAGACCGTAGAACGCCACTCGTATACTGAGCGATGGCGATGCACTAATCGGCTGTTCGGGGTGAAAGTACAGCTCGGCTGTTTGCAGTGACCAGGCACAGAAACCGGCTGCAAGGGTCCAAAGCACTCCCTTCAGCCTCCGGTTCGCGCTGGCCACGCTTATCGCTTGAACGACGAAGCCAACTGCGGTGACGTGCAGCGAGGCAATTACCCGGGGCTCGGTCCAGAGAATACCGCCCCAACTCGTATTAGCAGCCACGAGGCTCAGGAAGAAGCCCGTCACGAAGAGACCGAGCCCCACCCACCCGACGGACCGGAGCCAGGTCTCGATTTGAGATCTCTGTGTAATCAACAGAGCGAGCCCCAGGAGGCCAGCAAGGTAGATCCCAGTCATCCCAGCCCATGTCGTGGCGACGTGCAGGTACACCACGCGGATGTCACCAGCCAGAACGCGCTCGGACGGAGCAAAGACTACCCATAGCGCGATGATCCCGATTGCGATTGCCAGCCAGATGCTCATGGACCTGGGCCGAGGCTCGGCAGTGGCCCGACGCCAGAGTCGGCTCCTGGCGGATTGCCAGTTCATCGTCGTTGCTATCCGTTGGCGGCGGCCTGGACCCGCCTCGCTTGCTCCTCGGGCGGCACGTCTTCGACGTGCGTTGCAATCCACCAGATGTTCCCAGCCGGATCCCGCACGCCTCCGTAGCGCTCGCCAGCATGATGCATGTTGGTGGGTCCCATGACGGATATCCCCCCGGCCTCGACAGCTCGCTGATAGACGGAGTCGCAATCGCTAACGTATAGGTAGATCGAGCTGGGCATGGCTCCGAACTGACCCATGGGCTCGCCCATCATGACAACCGAATCGCCGATTCGGACTTCGACGTGCATAATGGAGCCATCGGGCCGGTCCAGGCGGTGGCTCAGCTTTGCGTCGAACCCCTCGGTGAGAAACTGGATGAGTTCGGCGACACCGTCCACCAAGAGGTAGGGTGTGACGGTGTGGTACCCATCGGGAATTGGCTTGACAGGCATGAGCCCTCCCTCCTGCGATCCGTCAGCAGGCTTCAACGAGTCGTCTGGGCGGATTACTCAGGCAGGCCACAACCATCCGAACGCCCCCGCAGTGACCAGCGCGTACACGAGCCCGTCGAAAGTCGACTTGAGCGTTGTGCCCCATGCGCGCTTGTACCAGATCGAGTTCTGCCAAAGCGCCAGGGCGTAGCCCACGAATGCCGTGCATCCGGCAAAGCGAAATACCGCCAGGTAGTCGGCCCCAGGTTCCAGGGCGCGACCAGTGACATAGGCGGCGAAAATCCCAACGACGATGCAGTAGCCAAACCACTGCACGAGACTCTTGCCCATCTTCGGCGGACCGCTGGGGATGACGGTCATGAAAGCAACGGGACCCTTCGTGGTCTTCTCGATGAATTCTGGCGTTCCCATCTCCTTCGAGCTCCCCGCACACGGAATCACGTAGTCACCCGGTGGGATGCTAAAGCCGCGAAGCGCGTTCATGACGTCGTCTTCAGCCGGAACTTTGCCGAAGTCAGTGCGGTGATACGGCAGCAGCATGTGGATGACGGAACTGATTACGAACACGAGCACGGCCGAGAGCAAGATGGGAACCCACAGCGCCATCAGGGAAACCATTGCGACCTCCTGGGGGTTTGGGACATTGACGTGTCACAACCTCCCGTGAATCAGGAGGGTGGCTGATTGGCCGATCAACGACCTTCGTCGGCAGGCTATCGGCCTCATGGAAATCGGCAACGTCGCCGTCTCGTTGGAAACCGTTGCCGTCATGACCTATGCAACGGCATCTGTTATGCGCAGAGTTATCGCGACCAAGGTGGCACGATGCCGTTCATGCGTGCATACGCTACAGATTGGCCTACGTGCTCGTTCATGTGCGCAAGCAGCTGAAAGAGAACACCCCACCCCGCAATGCGGCGACCGTACAACATCGTGGGTTCGGTGAGGTCATTCGCGGTCATCCGCGTAGCGGCCACTCGCACGTGATCCACGGAGCGCCTGAGCAACGCGTTCACCTCAGCCTTGTCCGTTATCGTCTCCAGGTTCGGCACGTCGATACCACCGGGGGCGTCAATGCCGAGTGCCGTCTCCGGATAGTAGAAGTTGTAGCGAGCGATGTGCATGTACACCTGCGAAATGGACATCACACCTTCACCGGGACTCCACGCATACAGCTCTTCGGGGACGGCACGCGCCAGGTCGAGGATCTTGCGGCTCGATCGATCGAAGTGTTGGAGGAACTCGTCCCGGTAGTCGGTTGGTGTGCTTTGAGACCAAGCCGGCTGAGCGGTTAAGATGATCGCAAGGCTGAGCAAATAGATTGGTCTGGTTCGGTTCATGTGAAGGTCGTCCCCTTGTGAGTCGTGACGTGTAGGTTGCGCTGACTCCTGAGAAACGTGTGCGCCGGTGTCTATGGAAGTCTCTGTGCCGTCCGGTCAATTCCTCCCTGATGTAGTACGACGGCGGTGACTTGTCCATCTTCTTCCTGTACGAATGTGAGTTGAGCGTCCACTACCATGTAGAAGAAATCTGTCTCGGACTGAGGGAAGACCTGAAAGCGGGGCTGGCCCGTGAGCTGAACAAGCAGCTTGCCATTCTCGGTCGTTACATCGAGCATGAACCCTGGCCCGAGCTGGTACTTGCCAACGTACCGTTCGAGTATGGTCGGGTCGATGTCAACCGGTATTCGTAGATCTCGAAGCTCGAGGCTCGGATCGAGGAAGTGGAACCCGATATCGTCGGCACTAGACGCTGTATTGGTCAGCACGACCACCCCAGTCTCACTATCCTTCGCGAAGCCTGCGAAGCTCCGGTAGCCACCGGTTCCACCGTTGTGCCAGACAATCTGGCGGTCCCCGCTGGTAAGGATGTGCCACCCAAGGCCGATGCTCAAGTTCGACCTCGCCGTCTCCTGCCGCGGGCGGTGTGTGTTCTCCATCGCGGACTGCAGCGGGCTCTTGGTCAAGCCAATATTCGCTGCTAGGAACACGAGCATGTCTCGAGCTGTCGATCGTAGTGCGCCTGCGCCGGCCAGAGTCGGAATATCCCAGTTGGAGACTTCCCTGGAACCACTGTGTCCTGTGGCTGAGCGGTCGCGCATGTCGGGTGTGAGCTTGATCCGCGTATCGGGCATGCCGAGCGGGTGCGCGATGCGTTGCCGGACCAGTTCGTCGTAGCTCATACCGGCACGCCGCTCGAGGAGATGCCCGAGCAGACCGACGCCGTAGTTGGAGTATTCGTACTGCGAACCGATATCCCGGCGGAGCGTATGCTTCGACAGGAATTCATACATTTGCACGGTCGAGTAGTCGGCGTACGGATTGGCGGGATCGGCCGGTGCGAAGTTGTCGGGCATGCGCGGCAGGCCCGATGTCTGCGTAGCTAGGTGTCCCAACGTGATGGACGCACCATTGCGAGTTGGAGCCTCGACCGAGTCTGGGAGGTATCGTTGGATGGGATCGTCAAGTGCAACGTCGCCTCGCTCCACCATGTCCGCCAACAGTATTGAAGTGAAGACCTTCGAGATGGAGCCGATTTCGAAGACCGTGGACTCGTTCAGCGGCTGGTCGCCGGAGAGGGCGGCACTGCCATAGGTGAAATACTGCACCCCATCGGGATTCACTACACCAAGCACGATACCCACATTGTAGCCGCGATCCACCCGGGTACGGATGGATTCCTGAATTTCGTTGGGGATCTCTGGAGCCTGTGCGTCGCATGGGGAGCTTCCGAGAAGAAACGCGCCAACGCCAGCGAACGACAGCCATCTGTAATCGAGTTTTCATGTGGCCTCGTAGCATGGGTGCAACTTCTACGTCTCACGGGCGGCGGCCACGGCCCTATCGGTGGCACTTTCGCTCCTATCCTGAACAGTGCTTACCTGAAGGGTCCGTCACTCCGTGACGACGCGGACTGCGCCGATTTCGAGCAGGGACTCCAGCGTGTTGGCAGCGCCGCCGTGCTCTACAATGCGCCCATCAACCACCTTGTCCACGTTGACACCGGTGATCACGACTGGGCGATCCGTAGGCTTGATGCCAAGCCAGACGCCTTGGTGGGTTCCCCGTGCGGTCACCTGAGTCACGACCCAGTCGTCCTCAGCGATTTGTCGTTCAATTGTGACGACCAGATCCGGGTAGGTTTGTCGCACACCATGAATATGGTTGGCCATCCCCAGGATGCCGCTGACCACTCGGGTCTTACCGTCGGTCTCGACGCAGTCGGCAGATACGAACTCGGCGATGTTGTCTACATTGCCGGTGTTGACGACTTCGTGGATGAACCGACGAACGAGGCGTTTGTTGTCTTCTGCTGTCACGGCTGACCTCTGGGTCGTTCAGCGGGAGACTAAACTCTCACTGATGCCCGTCGGCGCGCAAACGTAAGGAAACCCGCCCGGCAAGCGTGTGCTCATGATTGAGGACTATTCGGTCCACAGGCCACCAACGCACGCGCGCGTTCCTCGAGAGACCCATGTGACTCTGCGCCATTGCGGGATCACGCAGTCATCGAGGCCCGGACGCAATGCGGTGAGCAATTCCGACCAGTACGACCACACTCGCGGTGGCTACTGCCAGCAAGATCTGCACGTCCCGCACCCCACCGCGTACGAGCCATGCAGCTGGACCGAGGGCGAAGAGAACGAAGGCGAGGAGCGTTGGCATGGCCCAACGGTGCCCAAAATTCCACGTCCAGCCCACGACAAAGCGGTTTCGAACAATGATGCGTGGATCTGCCCGACAAGCATATATGATGCCGAGCTTCCAATATCGGTCGCTACTCCGCAGCGCTTCGGCTTCTTCCCGGGTCAACGTGGGCCTCGTGGCGTAATGACCTCGCACGCCGTGCGCGTGCTCATCACGAGCGGATCGCGTTGACGCTCGTCAGCTGGAGCATCGTGTTCGGTGCGACCGGAACCTGCCGGCATCCTCTCAATTGACCCGGGGCGGTTGTAAGACCGCTGCGCACACAGGTGCTGACCGCCGTGTCATGGGCGGTCGAGCGCTGCGCGATCCCACTGTCCACAGTCTGCGGCCGCCTCATAGGTACTCTGTAAGAACTCCAACAGAACCGTCTCAGGCGACGCTGCCAGCCGCATGTTCTCGTAGGGAAGGAGAAATTCGCCCATCCCCTCATGGAACGACGCCGCGTCCGGGCGCGCCTGGGCCGTCCGAAACCCATCGGGCTCCGCATACGCGTATGAATAGACAACCGGCAGCGGCAAGGGATCACCACCGGGCCAGAACCCGGCGCTGCTGACCTCGTGCGAGTACGCCTCCTTCGCCACCCAATCTGGGAGGTTAGGTATGCCACCGGGATGCTCCGGGGCTCGTCGGCCCGAGAATCGTGTCACAGCCAGGTCGAAACTTCCCCAGAAAAAGTGCACGGGGCTGCACTTGCCCAGAAACCGCGTGCGAAAATCCTTGAAGACTTGATCGAGTTGGATCAAGATCCGCCAAAACCGGTTGGCATACTCAGCGTCATACGAAGCATGGACGTCGTCCTCGGCAAATGGAATCGGCTCTGCCACCTCGTTCGGTTTTGTGTGGATCTGCACCGGTAAGTCTAATTCACGAAGGTGGCCGAGCAGCTCCGCGTAAAAGTCCGCGACCGATCTTGGCTCCAGGAGCATCGAGCGCGTGGCGCCATCGCTCGCGCCGATCAAGAGACGGTGATCGATAAAATCGAAATCGATCTGAAACGTACGCGTGCCGTATGGAATGGGTGAGGTCGTGAGGCCCCGCGACGTCACGTAGAGTGCAACGTGCCACGAGTGATTCAGCCAGGGTGACAAGGTCAGTCGTATCTTCCCAACGATCTGCGTCCACATGTGCAGTGTCGCATACGTTTGCCGCCACTGCTCGAAGGGAAGGCTCGGCCATACATCGGCACCACCTCCAGCCTCGTGCACGTTGCCCTCCGTCTCGAAAGTCCGAAGCCTATCGACCCTGCGCTTCAGGCTGCAGTCGACTCATCCAGGGCTACCAAGAGCTGAGCACAGCCGGTGGGTCTGGTAGTCTGCAACAGCAGCCTCCTGATTGCCATCCTCCTCGGGCTGCTCAACGTCGGCGGAGTTCTCACCTGCGGGAAAACCACCGACGTTCGTGGGCTGATCGGAATCACCGCCGTGTAGGAGCATCAGAACGTCGTTCACCGGGGAGGCCACCAGCAAGTCCTGGTACCCCCCCCTCATACCTCTGCGGCCGGCCTATCAAAGCGAAGCGCCGCCCTGTCCCGGTGGAGCGAGAAGGCGTGCGACGACCGATGCTGACAACGGGAAGTAGATCGCTTCCGAGATGATCCCCCCAACGGCGGCAAGCCATGAGTAGTCCGGTGTAATGGCCTGCCCGGCTTCGATGAGGGCAAACATGACCCACCATACGAAAGCATACGTAGTCCACCGTACAATCCAGCTGTCGCGAGCCAAGAAAAATAGGAGGACGAAGGCCACAGCGACGCCGAGTTTCATGACGAGTACGCTGACGAGGAACTGCCCGGGTGAGCCGCTAGTCGGAATCTGCAGGCCGGTAAGTGCGTAAAGGGTGCCGTAGATCGGGAGTGGGACCAAGAACGTGATCACGAGAGTGAGTGCGACGGCCAGAATGATTCTCTGCATCACTGGGTCAAGGCTCCTATCCGCTACGCCGCGCGCAGCTAACAGTCTTGCGCGCGACTTCTGGTGCACTTCCAGTCCGGAGCAGGCCCGGTCGAATAACGTATCCCGATCTCACTGATTGCACAAAGCTGATGTTTTCTTGGAGCGATGCGTGCGCGCCACCGGTCCTTCACGTTGGCGTTGCTTGTCTCCGGCCGGCGCGCCATGGTAACGGCCTCCACGGCGCCTCTACATCTCGCTCGCGTTAGGCAGCCGTTGGCGGCTCGCCGTTGTGCCGCAGTTTATCCGTCGCTGCCAGGAGCCGGGACAATGTGTGCGTCGGCCAGAAACCTTCTGATCAGCGGCCAGGGCTGCGGGCAGTCGTTGTGCCCACACGGCAAAACGTGGAGATGCACGTGGCCGACGGTTGCCAACGTGCGCCCGTGTTCGACCGGAATAATCTGATCGTTGGCACCATGCATGATTAGCAAAGGACCGTCAAAGGCGCGCACGGCGGCCACGTTGTCGAAAGGATCGCGAACTAGGAAATCGGGTGCCCCAAAGCCGCGCGCGAAGGGGCGGGTACTGGTGAAGCTGGACTCCAGGATCATTGCCGCGAGGTGGCGATCGCCGGAGAGAAGACCGACCGCACCGCCGCCAAGCGACCGTCCGTAACCCACGATCCGGCTGGGATCCACGCCAGCCGCCACTGCCGTCCAATCGTATGCTGCTCGAAACGCAGCACGTATCGATCGTTCCGACGGCCGCCCGGCGGATCGACCGTATCCAGGGTATTCAACCAACAGCACTGCCATCCCCCACCGCCTCGGCTCCTCGAAAGCCTCGGGCCAGTAGTCAATCAATTCCCCATTTCCGTGACCGAATATCAGCACGGGCGCGAGAGACTCGGCCGAGCGCGCCGGCGGCAAGAACCAAGCCTCCGTGTCACCCCCGTCACCCGGCAGCCAAATCTGCCGAGCATCGAGGGGTCGGGTAGGTGCACCGGCGGTTACTGGTGCAGGGAACAAGAGACGCCTTTGCGCAAAGAAGAGGAAGGTCCAGTAGACGACAACCAGGACCGCAACGGCAGCAGTGATTCGGAGAACAGTGCCGATCACGAGCAATCTGACCCCTTACAGGAAGTCTGTCGACTAATCTCGGCACGGTAACGAAGCTTCAGTCTCTGGACTACCGACATCGGTCGTATCCCGTTGCAGGGCTCACGACGCTGCGCTAACGACTCTGTCCTTGAGCTGCGGCGGGATTCGCCCAA